>NZ_ATYB01000009.1:342963-685926 GCF_000427465.1 Sinorhizobium arboris LMG 14919
AAGCCCAGTGCGCCATAAATGCTATTCGCGAACCGGGGACGCATCGGTGCCCGTCCTTTCCGCCTCGTCGGCCGTGATCTGGTTGTCCTCGAGAAAGAGTTGGCGATCCTCCAATAGTCGCCGCCCGTCGAGGATGACGGTGCCCGCTCCGGTCGTTGCGCATTGCCAGGCCTTGTCGCCAGCGCCTGGCTCCGCCGGGTGGATGTCCTCCAGGGGGAGCGTCAAAATTTCGGGAGCAGCATCGGATAGGATCAGGAATTCGGGATGTGCTTGTCCGCAGACGATCGCCCAGTCGTTGACGAGGCCGTTTCTTGGCGTCCCGTCCAGCAGCGCGCTCAAGTCGAAGGCGGGAAGCAATTGGCCCCGAAGATCGTAGACGCCGCAGACATGCGGGGGCATTCCAGGCAGAGGGCTGACACGTACCGTCGAGACGATTTCGCAGACGTAACCGATCTCCAGGGCGAACCCGCGCTCGGACAGCATGAAAGACACAAGGCCGATTGTTTCCTCTTCGCCTTGCCCGGTAAGCGGATCTGCACCTAAGCGTGATGACTTCTCCCTGCCCCGCGTTTGCAGATCTTCACTTGAAGCTTCCAGAAGCGCTTCCGTCTGTTCTATCGCTGCCGCCATGCGTCTTCGGATAGCAGTCCAGTCGACTGCCCGTGTGGGATCGGAAGATGACGTCATCACGCTTTGCTCCCCATTCGGCGTTGGATTTGGCCGATTTCCCGCCTTGCGCGTTTCGCAAGTTCTTCCGCTGTCGCCTCCGGCATCAGCGCGACGCGCTCGCCCGGCGGACGCGAGAGACACCAGGCAAGCGTATTTCCGAAAGCGCGCAGGGCCGCTTGCTGGTCGCTCTCTTTCAGGCACACGCCGAGAAAGAACTGCGCGGCCGCCAGCGTGCTGTCCAGATAGACGACGCGTCTGAACGCCGCCGCACCCGCATCGTTTTCCCCGTTGGCCACATGGCAGAGCCCCTCGACGAAATGCACTTCCGCTGACAGCGGATGGCTCTCGACACCTTGCCGGGCAAGGTGTGCAGCCTCGCGGCTCTCACCCCGGTCGAGACGCTCGTGGATTTTTCCGGCGATCAACTTGGCGGGATCGGAGGCGTGCGCGTCGGGTGTTCCGGTTACGCAGGGCCGCCCACGCGGCGCGCGCAAGGGAGCCTTTCCGGTAGGGCGTTCCAAGACGGAGAAAGGTGCCGTCACGGTCTTGCGGCTTCCGCCGGCGGCCGTTGTGCGTCGATAGACGACGCCTCCCGGCGTAATCGACGTCTCGAAGGGGGCATGCTTCCACAGGGGCGGATCGGTCGGCGCCGTCAACAGCCAGCCGCCAGCGGCAAGACAGGAGAAGAGCTGGCGCGCGATCCGGCGTATCGCGCTCGCGTCGACATAGACGAGCAGGTTGCGGCAAAGGATCAAATCGAAGTCGGCAAGCCCCCTTTCGGGCGCTGGAAGTGCGTCATGGCCGAGGTTCAGGTGTGTGAAACCGACCTGCCGACGCAATCCTTCGTTCAGTCGAAACCGTCCGTCGAAGGAGGTGAAACACCGCCTCCTCACGTCTGGATCCGTGTTCCTCAACGACCATTCGCCGTATTCGGCGGTGGTGGCGGCGGCGAGTGCCTTCCGGGAGACGTCCGCCGCACTTATCCGCACCTCCTCCAGGGCGCCTTCTTCCTCGCACAGAATAGCGAGCGAATAGGGCTCCTCTCCAGTCGCGCAGCCGAGGCTCCAGATGCGTAAGACCCGGCCGACGGGCCGCCTGCGGCGCAATTCCGGGAGAATTTCCTGGCGGATCAGCTGAAATTGCTCCGGGTCTCGGAAGAAATGCGTTTCTCCGACGGTGATCGCCGCGATCGCGTCGTCGGCCAGATCCTGGTCCAGCCCCAATCGGACGAGCAGCGTCTGGCTGTCTCCGAGGCCATGCTGCTCCATAATCCGGCGGATCGCCGCCGCGACGGTACTTTTTCGGGATGCCGGAAAGCTGAGGCCTACCTTGCAGGCGACCTCTTCGGCGAGCTTGGACGGAGACGCGTGCCGTGTCACCGAGCGCCTCCCGCATCGGCCGCCGGGCTGGCGCGAAGAGGGCGTCGGGCAAAGCTGGCTGGCGAAGCAGGCTGGCGCATTTTATTCCTACATCAGTGACTCATCCGTCGTCAGTACGTGCTTGCATGCATTGGGGCTATTCGTCCGGTTGGCTTAGACCGGACTATTGCGGCTCTCGGTCATGGGCAGCAGCCGCGCTCCTGCGGCGGCTGCCTCCTGGCGGTTTCTTACCCGGAGGCCGCGAAAAAGGGCCGCCATGTGGATCTTCACCGTACCCTCGCCGAGCTTCAACTTGCGGGCGATTTCCTTGTTGGAAAATCCCTGAACAAGCAGCAGCAGGACTTCCCGCTGCCTCGGCGTGAGGAATTCGATCGTTCGATGGCCCCGCTCCTCCTGGTTTCCTCGGGAGGCTGCGCCCTCCGCCTCCTCGGAAGGGGAGGCTCGGCCCGCCATCGAAGGGGGCACGTAGACAGCGCCGTTGAGGATCGTGCCGATCGCCTCGGCAAGCTCGCTCGCGCCGAGACCCTTCGGCACATAGCCGTTGATGCCGGCGGTCAGCGCAGCCAGAATGTCCGACCGTCGAGAGGAGGCCGAGACGACGACCACCATCAGATCGGGATGGATGTCGCGCACGGCCGCAAGGCTGGCAGCGCTCTGCATGCCCGGCATGGCGAGATCGAACAATGCCAGGGTTATGTCATCGCGTTCACTCAGACGTTCAATCGCTTCATCGAGCGACCCCGTTTCGAGTATCTCCGTGAAATGCAGCTTGTTCTTCAATATGAAGCCAAGGGCGATACGGAAAAATTCGTCATCATCAGCAACAAGTGCAACGCGTGAGGGATTCATTACGCTTTCCTCGCCGGTTCTCTGGCGCCAGCCGGCCATCAAACCGGCTCGCTGGCCGATCTGCGGCTATTGCGCCGTCACATCATGGCGCACCAATGCGCGGTAGTACCGAGATTGTGCCACACACGCGGCACGACGTGTAGGGCCAGATGCAGCAGTCTGGGCGATTGCGGTCCGCCGGCCGGCAGGAAACAATGACTGCGCCTTAAACGCATCGCAGTCTCTGTCGTGAAGCACCCAATTCGCGTTCAGAACGCTTCGCAGACGATCTCCTTTGACGATGACCGGCTCGGCAATGCCATCCATCCGATACCGGAAGCCATGGGACTCCTTTGGTGAACGTTCTGGAAGCGGAGCGTTCATGTCCAGACTCTTCGAATGAGTGGCGACAGGCGTCCCGCTGCAGTGGTGCCCCCGCCTGGTTGTGCAAGCCAGGGTTAACTATTTTCGACTGCAACTGGTTCCGGAGGATCATTCGCTACGGTTAACGATTCCGGATCCGATTGCGGGCGGGTTCAGATGGCGACGAGTTGGGCCCCGCTGGCGCTGGACTGCTGCGTCAGATGAACAACGTCGGAAAACGGGCTTGCAGCCGCATCGGCCGGTGGAAAGAACGACGGAACCGTCTGTTCTCGAAAAACAGGCACAGATTGTGAGCGAAAGGCAGAACCACCCTTGCCGGTAGAGCCGAAATGGGCGACCGTTGGTCTGGAACACGAAGCGAGGAACATCGAATCGAATTGATTCTGTAAAGGTGGGGGTGCGGCTTTGCCCGCGGGCGCTGGGGCTGAACGAGGAGCGGAGGCTGAAGCGGGAATGTTTAGGGGAATAGGTAGGTGGGAGGCGCGAGGGGGCACCCTCGCGGCGGCTACGGCGGCAGTGATCGCCTGCAGTCTATGGGGTCCCGGATTGGTCGGCCGTGCGGAAGCCCAGGAAAAATTCGTAAGCCTTTCTGGCTCCGTGCAGCAGGTGACGCTGGCGCCGAACGATACGCTGACGATCAGGACCGGTAAGGCCTTCGGCGACTTGGTGATCGGCAGCGCCGAGTTGATCGATGTGGTACCCCTTTCCGACAGGTCGCTCTTCATCCGCGGAAAGACCACGGGCTCCACCAATATTTCCGTCTATGACGACAGCAATGCTCTGATTGGCGTGATCGACGTCCGGATTGCCAGCGATTTCAGCGAAGTGGCGGCGGCGATCCGTTCCGCCGCACCCTCGGCGCGGGTGCGGGTGTTCAACTCCAACAACCGAATCCGACTGACGGGGATGGTGCGGGATGCCGTCGAGCTGCAGCGGGTGCTTGAGATCGCCCAGTCCTATTCCGAGGAGCCGGTCCTGAACCAGCTGCGCGTCAACGACTCCCAGCAGGTAATGCTGGAGGTGCGCGTGATCGAAGCATCGCGCCAGACCGGCAAGGACCTTGGCATCGGCTGGTCCGGCCAGGGCAGGAACGGCATCGGAAAGGCAACGGCGAGCCAGGGTATTTCGGTCAATGACGACGGTCAGCTTGTCCGTACTCTGGAAGACGCAGCGGGCGCCGCCACGGGCATGCAGCCCTTCGGCCAATTGATTGCCAAGGTGCTGACGATTGCAGGCGGAAGGATCGACGTCGTTATCAACGCATTGGAGCAGAAGGGCCTGGTGCGCCGGCTGGCACAGCCGAATTTGATCGCCATGAGCGGCGAAACCGCGAGCTTTCACGCCGGCGGCGAGGTACCGATCCAACGAACGGTTGCCAATGGTGCGACGGTCGCGACGGAAACCGACTATCGCCCCTTCGGCGTGCGGCTCACCTTCACGCCGGTGGTGCTCGATGACGGGCTCATCAGTCTCAAGATCGAGCCGGAAGTCTCTGAGATCGACACGTCCATCAACGTCAACGGCAATCCCGGCTTCATCTCGCGCGCGGCGCGAACCACGGTGGCGCTGCGTGACGGGCAAAGCTTCGCCATGGCCGGTCTGCTGCAATCCGTCAATGCCAAAGACATCCAGCAATTGCCGGGCCTCGGACAAATTCCTGTGATCGGCGCGCTGTTCCGCTCGACAAGTTTTCTGAAGCGGGAGTCCGATCTCGTCATCATCGTCACCCCGCATATCGTGCGGCCGTCGACGCCCGGTGAGGACCTCTACAGCCCGCTTGAACAAACGCGTTCCTCGAACGATTGGGAGCTCTTCGCCCTCGGCATCATGGAGGTGGACAAGGACATGCTTAGGCGCTTGCGCACTGGTGAAGGAGTGAACGGGCCTTACGGCCACCGCCTCGATCTCGATGTGGGAGGCCAGCTTGCTGTTTCCAAAAAGTAGTCGCGCTTCCCTGCTGCTGGCCGCCGCCGCTCTGCTCACCGGCTGCGCCGACTATATGAACCATCGCGACTCGATCACCTTCGGGCTCGGAAATGCGGTTGAGGCCAATAAAGGCATCCACATCCAGGACCCGTTCCCGCGAACAGCCTTCAACACTCGCATCCCTACCGACGGCAAGGCGATCAATCGAGTCATGCGCAGCTATCAGGGTTCGGACCAGGCGGGCGCTCCGCCACCGTCGGCCGTGATCCTGCCCATGGCGACGCCTCCTGGTGGAGCGAACGGGGCATCCGGCAACGGCGCGGGGTCCCCGCAGTGATCGCACGACATGGTGATCGGCGGAAGCCCCGGCGGATATTCAAGAAGAGCCACGCGCATACCATCGCCGCAATTTTCGTCATCGGGCTCGCGTCTTCTGCCGAGGCGGCGAGTGAACGCGTTCCGCGCGATCTTGGACCGCGCACGGGCGTCGTCGTGACGGCCGCGCACGAATACCCGCCCGGCACCGTCGTCGTCTTCAGCGACAAGCGGACGCTTGACCTCGTCCTTTCCGGTGGCCGCGCGATGCGTTACCGGATTGGCGTCGGCCGAAACGGCTTTCGCTGGAGTGGCGTCGTCAAGGTTGGCCGCAAGGCGGAGTGGCCGGATTGGCGGCCGCCCGCCGAGATGAAGGCGCGCTCGCCGGAGCTTCCCGAAATCGTGCCAGCCGGCCCCTTCAATCCGATGGGAGCGCGCGGCATCTATCTCTACCGGGGTAACGCCGACACGCTCTACCGCATTCACGGGACGAATGACCGGTCGACGGTTGGCGAATTCGCCTCCTCCGGCTGTTTCCGGATGAGCAATGCCGATGTGATCGATCTTTATGAGCGGGTGAGGATTGGGACCACGGTCGTGGTGAAGTAGAAAAGGAACGTTTGCGCACGGCCTTTATGGTCCACGATAATTGTAGGTGGAGCGCGATACGGGCGGAAAACACCGCGCAGACTTTTCCTCATCCCGCTCTGGCTCCCTGCCGCCACCCGTGAGCGTCAGGCGTCGCTTTAAAGCGACTCGTTACCTCAATTCTTCATTTATTAGCTTCCATTACGCAAAATACTTCGTGAGCAAAGGCGACGGCATGGCTAGGATGGCCCAATATTGGGGGGAATGAATGGTCGCACATCAGATTCGCTCGCAACTTGATCGCTTCTCACGATTGTTGGTGGCCGCATTTATCCTGTCTGGTTGCCAATCCGCTGCGCTCGACGACGTCGCGGCATTTGGCGACAGCGCCAAGACCCTGCAGGACGACTCGGCGGTTGCCTTCTACAAAGACGATGAATTGATCACGAAGGGCAAATTGCAGTTCGAGGAAAAGAACTACGGAAAATCCTACGCCATCTACAAACGCGCGGTCGCCGTGTTGCCGCAGGACCCCGCCGCCTGGCTCGGCTTTGCCGCTTCTGCCGACATGATCGGACGATTCGACACGTCGGACAGAGCCTATCAGCAACTCGCGAAGATGATCGGCAACAGCCCAGTCTACTACAATAATATCGGCTATTCCCATCTGTTGCGGGGCGACTTGCCGACTGCCCGCCGCCACTTCCTGAAGGCATACGAACTCGATCCCACCAACGAGACGACGGCAAGAAACCTCGAACTGATGAAGAACAGCGTCAAAGTCGTGCAACGCTGAGGCCGGCTGCGGGGGCTCGTGGGGCAAAGCATTAGCGCTGCGCAAACCAGCCCGCGCGGGCGCGCTGGAGCCCTACACATCATGCTGCACGTGCTCTTAGCGGACCTTCCTCAAAATCAGTTTGCCTTCCGGCGAAACCGACCTTTCGTAGCGGGGCAGATCGGCAACGGAGGGACCGTCAGCGCTGGTCCCCGGCTGGCCTTCCTCCGGCTCCGGGAAGTCCGTTTCAGGTCCGGTATTCGACGTCGGTTTCAGGCGCTGCGTCACGTCCTTGCCGGGTGCGCTCAGGATCACGGAGCCCCCGGCGGCGAGAAAACCGGAATGCATCCGGTCATCGAGAGCGGATATGATTTTGCCCAGTTCCTCGACCTGCTGGCGAATGGCTGCCGTTTCATCGGCCTCGGCAATCCTGGCGATGTTGCGGGCCCGTTTATCGATCTGCAGCTTTAGGCCGTCGATGGACGTCTTCACGGCAGCCAGCGCCTCGCGGCTCTCACGGACATCGGCCGCATTCTTGGCCGTGTAGAGAAGGGTACCGGCATTCAGAGGCAGGAAAACCAAGGCGAGAGCAATGAACGGGCCGTTCCTGGTCTGCCCGCGCGCTCTGGCCGGCAGACTGCTTCTCGCCGCATCCGGTTCGATCTCCACATCCGTCAAGCTGGTCATCCGCCTGTCCTCCGTCCATCGGGTGCCGAAGCCCAAGAGTGTCCGCGTTTGTGGTTCCGTTATACCGCGAATTTCTCTGAGTCGTCCCGCTCGCGGGACAAAGCATACAGCAATTCATATCGTACAGCGCCCGCGCATTAACGCGCCAGAAGATCTGCGTGCACTGTAGCATTCCAAAGATCCCGCAACATAGCCTCGGGAGGAGTGGCACCGACTCCACCGTGAAGCCCTTTTCTGCCCGCTGCGGCGTTTCCAGCGATGCTACCCCTCCCCCGGTTGGCGTGACCCAGGTCTAGGCGATCTGGTCTGGCCGATTCGACCATCTGGCTGAATAAAGATGTTAACGGAGACGCGTTATAAAGCGCACCTGCATCTCAGACCTCGCGCAATGAACTCGGGGTGCTGACCCGACTTCAACCGTGGCCTGGGAAAACAATGCCTGCAACGACGACGTATGCACCGAGCACGAGCGCCTATATCAACAGTCTCCTTGGCGACTGGAAATGGGCGATCAGGGACTTCACTTTCAGTTTCCCGACCAGCGCTTCGTTCTACGGCGCCGGTTATGGCAACGGTGAGCCGCTGAAAGGCTTTGCGGCCTTGAATGCCGCCCAGCAGGCCGCCACGCGAGCAGCCCTCGATCAGTTTTCCTCCGTCGCCAAGGTGTCGTTCACCGAGATCACCGAAAGTGCGACCAGGCACGCCGATCTCCGCCTCGCCTCCTCCGACGCTCCGAGCACCGCCTGGGCCTATTTCCCTTCGACCGCAGCGGAAGGCGGCGACGCTTGGTTCAACAAATCATCTGGCTACTACAGCCGCCCGGCCAAGGGAAACTACGCCTACCTGACATTCCTTCACGAGATCGGCCACGCGCTTGGACTGGAACACGCCCATGAGGGCAACGTCATGCCGGCAAGCCGCGACTCTATGGAATACACGGTCATGAGCTATCGCTCCTATGTCGGTGCCTCGACCACGACCGGCTATACCAACGAGACGTGGGGTTACGCGCAATCGCTGATGATGTACGATATTGCTGCCCTGCAGCATATGTACGGCGCTGATTTCACCACGCGCAGCGAGAACACGACCTATCGCTGGAGCCCGACGTCAGGCGAGATGTTCATCAATGGCATGGGTCAGGGCGCCCCTGGCGCCAACAAGATTCTGCTTACGCTGTGGGATGGCGGCGGGACCGACACCTACGATCTCTCCAATTATACGACCGCGTTGAAGATCGACCTTCGCCCGGGTGAATGGACGACCACCTCGACCGCGCAACTGGCAAAGCTGCACTATAGCGGCTCCAAGGTGGCGATCGGCAACATCGCCAACGCACTGCAGTTTCAGGGCGACGGGCGCTCCCTCATCGAGAACGCGAAGGGCGGCGCGGGCAACGACACGATCACCGGCAATGCCGCTGCAAATGCTCTTTGGGGCAACGGCGGCAATGACAGGCTGATTGGCGGCGACGGAAACGACAATCTCGTCGGCGGTACGGGCGCCGACCGGCTCGATGGCGGCAATGGCACCGATCTGGCCAACTACTCCAATGCAGCCACCGGCATCGTTGCCGATCTTTACTCGCCCGGTTCCAACACGGGAGAGGCGGCCGGCGATACATATGTGTCGATCGAGCGGCTCTATGGCTCGGCCTTCAACGACAGTTTGCGCGGGGACAATCGCGCGAACCTCTTGAACGGTCTTGCAGGCAACGACACGCTGTATGGGCGTGACGGCAACGACACGCTGATCGGCGGCAACGGCGCCGATCGGCTGATCGGCGGCGCCGGTGCGGACACTTTTGTCTTTCAGACGATCGCGCATTCGGCGCCGGCTGCCAGGGATGTGATCGATGATTTCGCGCCCGGTGTCGATCGGATCGATTTGCGTTCCATCGACGCCAACAGCAATGCCAGCGGAGACCAGGCATTTCTTTTTATCGGCGGCAATGCGTTTCACGGCAAAGCCGGTGAGCTCAACTTCAGGAGTGGGGTGATCGCCGGCGATATCAATGGCGACGGCCTTGCAGATTTCCAAATCAAGGTCATGAACCTGTCGGCTCTTTCGGGAACAGATTTCCTGCTTTGACGGGATTGGATAAGCCATGAGCGAATGGATCGATTTTGAACGCTGGCCCGACTGCAAGACCATGGAACGTCCGGGGATAGTCTTTGAAGTTTCCAATGGAGAACAGACCCTGATCACCGGTTGCATCGTCCCGCTGCCGCTGCCGTTTGACTGGGTGGCTCATCCTGTGCGCTTTCGCGCCGTGCCCCAGCCCAGGCCTCGGCACTCGTCGCCGATACCCGGGCCGGCAGCTCCGCAGCAGTAAACACAAGACTGTGCAGGCTGGCTGCCGGCGATCTTCGAACGGGAGTCCGAACAAGAGCTGCTTGCGCCCTCGAGCGAAGTCGAGCCTCATCGACGTGCTACGCCGCAGCCATCAGGCTAGTCGGACTATAGGGAAAGCAATGGATACGGCTGGCGGTCTGCTTGTCCTTCGGGTTATTCTGATCGCCAGAGCCTCGGCGAGGACACGTCGGCCTATCCAGGTCAAATTGGGACGGACGTGTTTCTCGCGTTTATCAGGTGAGTAGACGAGTATGTCGCGGCAGGTTAACGACTCCGCTGGAGGATCGATGAACACCCTTGCTCCCCGTCTCACGGACCTCGCTCACGGTGGCGGTTGCGGCTGCAAGCTCGCGCCATCGGTTCTACAGCAGCTTCTTGCCACTCAACCGGCTGCCCAGCCGTTCGCCCAGCTCCTCGTCGGCAACGATATGGCCGATGATGCGGCCGTATGGCAGGTCGACGACAGCACCTGCGTAATTGCCACCACCGATTTCTTCATGCCGATCGTCGACGACCCGCGAGACTTCGGGCGGATAGCCGCGACCAATGCCATTTCCGACGTCTATGCCATGGGCGGAAAGCCGATCCTGGCATTGGCGATCGTCGGCATGCCGATCAACAAGCTCGATTCGACGACGATCGCGAAGATTCTCGAGGGCGGCGCTTCGATCTGCGCCGAGGCGGGCATTCCCGTGGCCGGCGGACATTCCATCGATTCCGTCGAACCGATCTACGGCCTCGCCGTCATCGGCCTCTGTCATCCGAGCGAGGTTCGTCGCAACGGCGGCGCAAAACCCGGCGACGCGATCATCCTGACCAAAGGGATCGGCGTCGGCATCTATTCGGCAGCCATCAAGAAGAATGCGCTGCCGCCCGGCTGCTACGAGGAAATGATCGGCTCGACGACGCTGCTCAATCGCATCGGTGCGGACCTCGCCGCCGACCCGGATGTCCACGCGCTGACGGATGTCACCGGTTTCGGAATCCTCGGTCATGGATTGGAGATGGCCCGGGCGTCTCAGCTTTCCCTCACCCTAAGCCTTTCCGCTGTCCCCTCCTTGTCACAAGCTTACATGCTCGCGGAACAGGGCTTCATCACCGGTGCCTCGGCGCGTAACTGGGCGAGCTACGGCGCCGACGTCGTGCTTCCCGACAACCTGCCGGACTGGCAGCGCCTGCTGCTTGCCGACCCGCAGACCTCGGGCGGTCTGCTGGTCGCATGCGCGCCGGAAAAGGCTGGCGCATTCGTCGAGAGGATCCGCCTCGCGGGCTATCCGCTTGCGAATATTGTCGGAACCGCACAGGCCGGTGCGGCCCGAATCAAAGTGATCCCCTAATCTCGATTGCTTCGGGGAACAACCGCCCCCGAACGTCGTTGGTGGACGGTGAAAAGGAGATCGCCATGAGCAACCTCGCGCTGATCCGGCCGTTCATGCTTGCTTTGGCCACTTTCTGCCTGCTGATCGCCATGTCCCCGGACCCTGCATCGGCACAGGGCCCGAATGAGAAAACCGATTGTGCCGCAGCTGCCGGCAAGGCTGAGCCGGCAACGGCCCCGGACCGCGCCAGCGCTGACGGCACCGCGCCCGGTAACAGCGGATCGACCGGCTGGACTGGAGGCACGGGTGGCGCGCATATCGGGACCAATCCTCAAGGGGCGGCTGCGGGCTCGACAACCTGGCAGCCGCCGACGGCGCGCGGCATCGATCTCGCCACGGCGCCCGAACCATCGGCACCCGGAACTCCGCCACCGGCGGATTGCTGAAAGTACCGCCGCGGCGATCGTCTGTTCCCAAGCGGTAAGCATGGTAGTATTTTTGTCAGCGAGTTATCACGCCGTGATCAGACGGGAGCTGAGACCATGCTGGACCGCCGCCGATTTCTGACGAATGCTGCGACAGCCGCAATCGCAACTGCCTGGGTTTCAAGAGGTGGCACGCAGGCGCGTGCTGAGGAGGCCGTAACCGGGACCGGCTGGCGCACTTTCGAGATTGTCACCAGGATCGACCTTCAGCCCGCCGAGGGTCCGGCCCAGCTCTGGCTGCCGGTCATCCAGTCTGCACTCGACTATCAGAAAGCGGACACTCCGCGTTGGGCGTCGAACAGCACCGACATCCGCATCGACAAAGACCCCGCCTCCGGCGCCGGCATTCTCCGGGTAATCTGGCAAGGCGGACCACAACGCGTCATCGAGGTCACCCAGCGCGTGGCCACGCGCAATCGTCGCGTGACAGGCAAGCTCGCCGCCGCGGACGCGGAACTTCAGCACGAGTTGCGCGGAACCCCCAGCATGCCCGTGGACGGCATCGTCAAGACGACGGCCATGCGCATCGTACAAGGCCGGAATCGTCCCGAAGATCGCGCTCGGGCGATTTACGATTGGGTGATCGACAACACTTTCCGCGATGCGAATATCGACGGCTGCGGCGTCGGCAATGTCAAGGACATGCTGGAAAGCGGCTATTTCGGCGGCAAATGCGCAGACATATCAAGCCTCTTTGTGGCGCTCGCCCGCGCCGCCGGCCTGCCCGCTCGCGACGTTTTCGGCATCCGTGTGGCCGATTCCGCCGATTTCAAGAGCCTCGGCCGTTCGGGCGACATCACCAGGGCGCAGCATTGTCGTGCCGAAGTCTATCTCGACGCTCATGGCTGGGTTCCAGTCGATCCGGCTGACGTCCGCAAGGTCGTGCTCGAAGAAAACCTGCCCCTCGACAATCCCGCCGTCCGCGCTTTCCGCGAAAAAGCTTACGGCCAATGGGAGATGAATTGGGTAGGATACAACACGGCGCGCGATCTCGTCCTGCCCGGTGGAGAGCTGCAGCAGGGCTTTCTGATGTATCCTGCCGCCGTTACCTCGCGTGGCGAACTGGACTGCCTCAATCCGCAGACCTTCGCCTATTCGATCACTTCCAGGGAAATAACGGCCTGAAGAACCGGACCGACGTTCGAACGCACAAAGCCAAGCCGCATCGAGATCGATCAATGCGGTTTGATTTCCTCGATCGTCAACCGCAATCCGTCGGCGTTGAACAATTCCCCTTCCCGGATCAGAGAACGGTCCTCGTTGAGCTTGAAAACAAGCGAAGCAAGCCTCGACTTCGCCTGCTGATCCTCCACGAGGCCTTCGCGGCCGGCCCGGTAGAAGACGACGCCCGACCAGTCGACATCGGCACTGCGGAAAAGCCTTACCATTTCCGGCCAACGCAACTCGTCCCCGAGGACATGAAGATAGGCCGACCGCAGCAGATCGACACTGGTCTCTCCGATCCGCAGCAGCACGAAGAGCATGGTGAACGAGCCGACGTCTCCATAGGTCGAGATTACCCACTCGTCGAAATCGGTCGCATGCGGCCCGGCGCTCACGAGCGGTCTCCTGATGGCGGAAGAGAATGGGAGTCGAACCCACCCAAGACAGCCTCGCTGCCCCACCCGGATTTGAAGTCCGGACGCCCCACCGGGGACGAATCTCTTCCCTCACCTGCTTCAGGAACAGGTTCGTCGTAAAGATCGAGCCTGTGCGGGTTGATCCGACGGATGTCGCCACGTCGAATCGTCACTCCCTGACGATCGAAGAATTCGAGGATTTCGATCGCAACCTTTCTACCGTTGTTGACGCGGTCGCGAAAGAGACCTGCGGGAAATTCGCCCCGATCGGCATTGGCGGCGATTTCCCTGATGATCCCGACCATTTCCGCTGTCGTCTGACGGGCGAAGAAATGGTCGTGCCTAATCTGGTCGACCCGGCCGAGACGTGCACAAAGCTTCAGAACGCGGCGTATCTCTCGTTCGTCGACGCCCAGCATCTCGGCGAAATCGCGAACTCGAGGCGGGCGGAATCTCTCCTCGCCCTCCAGATGCGGAAGGATCCTGGCATAGAGGTCCTCTTCCTTGTCGCTCAATCGGACCTCGTGGCCCGGCAATCGGACGAACGCGCCTTCGAGCACCAGGCGCCCTCCTGCCTGTTCGGCCCTAAGTGCTACCAGAAAGGCCGGCGAGGGAAGCCGCGGCGTGACCTGCAGCCGCAGACGTTCGCGACCGATGCCCTGCAGATCGGGATTCTCCACATGAAAGGTGCCCAACACGCGCTGGACCTCGTCGGAAAACGCGGCTCGCTGGCGCTTGGACAGCGCATGGCGTGACGCCTGGCTTTGGATCACCTCGGCCGCCGCGAACTCGGTCGCGGTCAGCAGTTCCGCTTCCGACAGCGCCCTGTCGCGGGCAAAGGCGTCAAGATCGACGAGAAAAGGCGGAACATCGAGCAATGCAGCGAGCGCGTCGCCAGCACGTTTCACAGACGCGGCCTTCAGGAGATTCAGCCGCTCGGGAGAACGCCGCTTGCGCAAAGGCGCCCGCAGATCCAGAAACTGTCCACCACCGATCGTGCGCCGGGCCGAAACGTCGCGCAGGACGAAACGGTCGCCGGCAGCGGCCGCGATCGGACGGTCCAGAACGAGTTGAACCCTCCCGTTCTGGCCCGGTAACAGCGGTCCTTCCAGCGGGACGATACGAACACCGATCTCGGCGCTCGCATGGTGGAGCCGGGCTGAGAACCATTCGCCGATCGGCTTCGCCTCACTTTCAAGCACCGACAGATCCGCGTCGATCCGATCACTCGGGGCATGCAGATAAGGATCGACCACCATGTCGCCACGGTTGATCGAGTCCTTCGAAATCCCCTCGCCCGCAAGATTGAGCGCACAGCGCTGCCCGGCAAAGCCGCGCTCGGTCTGCTGGTTCTGAGCATGTATGGAACGCACGCGCGCAGATCGACCCGCCGGCGAGACTGTCACCTGGTCGCCGACGCCGACAGAACCCGAAAGCACGGTTCCGGTGACCACGGTGCCGGTGCCTGAAAGCGTGAAACTACGGTCGGCGGCGAGCCGGAAACGGCCAGCGGCACTCGACACGACGGTCGCGCGTTCGGCAGCCGCCAGCCGGTCCTTCAACAATTCGATCCCCCGCCCGGTGGTCGCAGAAACAGGAATTATCTCTGCGTCGCGAAGGTTCGTCGACGCAAGAACTGCGCCTATTTCGGCCGCGAGGCTCTCGAGGCGGGCAGAATCCGCAAGGTCTGCCTTGGTGATTGCGACCAGTCCGCGGCTGACGCCGAGCAGATCGAGAATCGCGACGTGTTCGAGGGTCTGGGGTTTGATGCCATCGTCTGCCGCAACCACCAGCATGGCATAGTCAATGCCGCCTGCTCCGGCGAGCATGGTATGAATGAAGCGCTCGTGACCGGGGACGTCGACAAATCCGGTAACGGCGTCCTTCGCAAATCGGGCATAGGCAAAGCCGAGGTCTATGGTGATGCCGCGCGTCTTTTCTTCCTTGAGGCGATCGGTGTCGACGCCGGTCAGCGCCTTGACGAGCGTCGTCTTGCCATGATCGATATGTCCGGCCGTGCCAACGATCATGGCGTCCCCCCTGAAAGCGGCTCCTCGGCAAGGCGCTCCGCTTCCTGGACCTGCGCGGGCGAAAGACTGTCACGAACCGGTCCCATGAAGGGCTCTGCCAGCGCGCTACCGCCGTTCTTCGCCCGGATCAGCCAGGCCAAAGCCGCTACGTCATCCCGTATGGTGCCGGCGCCCATGTGGCAGGCCGCCCCCAGCATCGCCTGTGCGTCTGCGTCGCCCTTCTCCGCGCCCTTCAGCCACCAGTGGACGGCCTTTTCCGGGTCCCGCTCGACACCGAGCGCGTTGTGGTGGAGCATGCCGAGCCGCGTCATCGAGGACGCTATTCCGGCCTCGGCGGCACATTCCGCCCAGCGTCGCGCTTCGATCGGATCGGCGGCCATGATCTCGCCTTCCAGCAGCAGCCAGCTCAACATGTCCTGGGCCGGCGCGTCGCCCTTTTCAGCAGCGCGCCGGTAGTATTCGGCTGCGGTGTCGTAGTCGGCGCCGGCGCCGTCGAGCCCTTGCACGTGCAAGGCGGCATAGTTGCGTTCCCCGACCGGATCGCCGGCCTCGGCCGCCAAGCGCAGCCATCCGAGGGCCAGTTCACGATTCCTCGGCACCCCTAGTCCTTCGGCGAAGCAGGCGCCGATATTGTTCTGCGCCCGCGCCACCCCGGCACGCGCCAAGGGCTCCCAGATGCGTAACGCCGTCTCGTAGTCGCCGGCTTTGGCAGCTGCCAGCGCCTCGTCCATCGGATCGGCTTCAGCCGTCCGGGGTTTCTGTCGTCGAAGGTGCTCAAGCCACCGCATGGCCGGTGCCCTCAGACAGGGTTTTTAAGAATTGCGCCTCATCGGACAGACAGCGCAGATCCAGGACCAGCGCGCCGTCCTGCAGGCGCCCCAGGATCGGACGGGACAGAGACCGGAACAAAGCTGCGAGCGCTTCGAGTGCATTCCCGCCGGGTGCAACGATTCTCAGGCCGGCGCTCGGAATCGTATCGACCGGCAGCGCCCCGGAGCCGATCTGGCTAGAACAACTGCAGACCTCGACGGCGTAGCCGCTCGGCGCCAGCAGCGCGCCGACCTGCGGTGCGAGCCGCTCCGCCTGTGCCCGCACCTCCGGTTCGCGCCGGGAGAGCATGAAAAGCGTCGGCAGGCGGGAAGCCAACCGATCCGGATCTCGATAGAGCTTTAAGGTAGCAGCTGTCGCCGCGATCCGGATCTTGTCGACACGCAACGCCCGCTTCAGCGGATTCCGGTTGATCTCAGCGATCAGGTCCTTGCGGCCGACGATAAAGCCGGCCTGCGGGCCGCCGAGTAATTTGTCCCCCGAAAAGGTGACCAGATCGGCTCCTTCGGCGACTGCCTCGCGCACCGTCTGCTCTTTACCAAGACCGTAACGCGACAGGTCGACCAGGCTGCCCGAACCGAGATCGTTGAGTAGCACCACACCTGCTTCATGGGCGATCGCCGCAAGCTCGGCACCACGCACCTCCGCGGTAAAGCCTTCGATCCGGTAGTTCGAAGTATGAACCTTGAGGATCAAAGCCGTCTCGGGCCGGATCGCTTTGACATAGTCCTTGGCATGGGTCCGGTTGGTGGTGCCAACTTCGACGAGATCGACGCCGGCGCGCTCCATGATGTCCGGCATACGGAAAGCGCCGCCGATCTCGATGAGTTCACCCCGCGAAACGATCGCCTGACGCCCGGCGGCGATCGAGTTGAGAGCGATCAGGACAGCCGCGGCATTGTTGTTGACGACAGTGGCATCTTCCGCCCCCGTCAGTTCGCAGAGCAGTTCCCGCAAATGGCTGTCGCGTTCACCGCGTCCGCCGCCATCGAGATCGAACTCAAGCGCGGCCGCCTCGCGCATTGCGTCGACGGCAGCCTCGATCGCCTCCTCCGCAAGCAGCGCCCGACCGAGATTGGTATGAAGCACCGTGCCCGTCAGATTGAACAGCGGGCGAAGGTTCGAGCGGTCGCGCTCATCAAGCCTCGTCAGCAGGGAGGCAATAAGGCCATCCCTGCCCGGCAACACACCGCCGCTCCGCACAGAAAGACGGACTTCGCCGAGCACTCTGCGCAGTTCGTCCGTCACCACGGCCCGGCCATATCGCTCGACGAGCGGCGATACGGCCGGCGCGTTCAGCATCTGGTCAACGGAGGGTAAAGCACGAAGATCGGCAGCTCCCGACATTGGATCAATAGCCCATCAGGAACGGATCAAAACCCGCCCGCCTGTATTCCGTATCCTTCATCAACAGGTCGAGCCCGAGGCTCGCAACATCGTCGGCGACGGCCTCAAGCGAAGCGTTCCTGTTCTGGTAGAGGATCTTCACCCAACTGTTGCAGGTGTCGCAGACCTCCGCCTTGACCGTCGCCTCTTCGCCTCCCGTCTCAACCGCCCGATAGCCGACGCCCTTGGTCGAGCCGCAGGCGAGACATTTGACCCGAACCTCATTCCACATCGTGGCACAGCAGGAACATGAGGCATAGCGGGCGCCTTCCGCTCCGTGAAAGCCGACCACCATGGATGCGACCGGCCTGCCCCCGCAGGCAGGACAGACCCCGACCCGGACAGGCACGAGCCTGCTTCCATCGAGACCGGCAGCGAGGCGGACCGCTTGTACCTGCATTGCGGCAGCAACGTAGAGGTGGTGAGCGAGGTTCTCGACCGGCAGCTCGTCGGACATGACATTGCCGATCATCCAGGTCAGTATTTCCTCATCCGCCGCCCGGAGCTGTGCTAGCGCCTCTGCGGCGGCAGCCGGCTTTTCGAGGCCGTCCGCCTTCTCGAGAAACTGCTGCAACACCTGACGGCAATCCGGCGACGAGGCCATCGCTGCGCGATCGATAGGCGGCATGGCATTCGCACGCGCGCGCTCGACCTGATCGGCAGGTATGGGCTCCAGCGGCGGCATTGCGGATACAAGCTCGTTCTGTATCCGCGTGATCCCCGCAAGGAAATTGAGGTAGGGCGCGAGGTGATTGTCCTCGGCAAGTGCCTCGAAGCGATTTGCGCGATCCGTGAAGAGGCGAGCCAATTTAGGCACCAAGACGAACGGTGCCTTGGGAACGCCGCCGATCACCGAGGGATCGGGCTGTACAGGGGATACGGACATTAGACCTCGCGGACCGACCGGCCACAGCTTCTTTTCGGTTATTCTGCAGGATCGATCCGGCCGCGTCCAGCCAGTTCCCTGAGCCACTTGCGGTGATGCCGCCAGGCCCACCCGCCGGTGACCGAACCCCGCGTCATCGCACGGAACGTCCCGCGGGTCCAAAACGCCGCGTAGACGTGGATGATGAAGACACAGATGATCAGCACCGCCGCCACGGCATGTGCAAGGAGCGCAAAGCGCTTCGTCTCTATCGACGTATAGCTATAGAAATATTGATCCCAGATGATGACGCCGGTTACGATCAGCGCGATGATGAGCAAGGCCATCGCCCAGAAGATTACCTTCTGCCCGGCATTGTATTTGCCCATTTCCGGCAACCGATCCTCGTGTCCGCCAACGACATCGCGAATCCCCGTGAACCAGCTCTTATCCGCTCTGGTGAAGAGGTTGGCCTTCCAAAGCTGGAAGAAGAAGACGTAGAAGCTGAAGAAAAGTACGACGCCGATCCATGGGTGCAGCATGCGCGTGCTCTGCCCGCCACCGAACAGACCGGTGAGGAAGAACAGCGACGGATGGAACATCGCAAGTCCGGAAAGCGCCAGCAATATCAGGCTGCAGGCCGTGATCCAGTGATTGATGCGCTTGCCTGGCCCATAGCGGTCGACCGTGACTGGCGGTCCGCGATGAATGGCGTCTTCCGGCTCGAAATCGCTGGCCTTTGTCATCAGGCGTCCTCCCTGCGGCCTCCGGCGCTATCGACGAGCCTTTCCGCGTTCTCTTCGTCTTCTGGCTGTACACGATTGGCCCGCCCGAAGACGCCATGGAGAATTGCTCCGGCGGCAAAAAGACCCATCGCGGCGAGGCCTGTGTATTTGGTCACACCTTTCCACGCCTGCACCACGGCGGAAATCTTCGGATCGTCCGGCAGATCGGAGTAGATGTGCGGCTTATCGTTGTGATGCAGCACATACATCACATGCGTGCCGCCAACCCCTGGCGGGTCGTAGAGGCCCGCATTCGTGTAACCGCGGGACTTGAGATCGGCAATGCGGTGTTCCGCATGCTTCTTCATGTCCTCCTTCGTGCCGAACACGATCGCCTGGGTCGGGCAGGCCTTGGCGCAGGCCGGACCCTGGCCGACTGCGACCCGATCGGAACAGAGGGTACATTTGTAGGCGCGGTGATCCACTTTCGAGATACGCGGAATGTTGAAGGGACAGCCCTTTATGCAATAGCCGCAGCCGATACAGTTCTCGTGGACGAAATCCACGATGCCGTTCGAATACTGGACGATCGCGCCCGGCGCCGGACAGGCTTTGAGGCAACCCGGATCGGCGCAATGCATGCAGCCATCCTTGCGGATGAGCCATTCGAGATTGTCGGTTTCGGGATTGATCCACTCGGTAAAGCGCATGAGCGTGAACATGTCCTCGGTGAGGTCATGGGGGTTGGTATAATACCCCACATTCTCGCCGATTCCGGGATGCGTATCGTTCCACTCGACGCAGGCGGACTGGCAAGCCTTGCAGCCGATGCACTTTGACACGTCGATCAGCTTGGCGACGGGCGTGAGCTGCCGTTCCGGCGGCGGCAGGTCGGTGGTCGCGGAGCGGCGCACGAGATCGCGCTCGGTGAGATTGCTTTCCATCGGCTGAACCGGCGGATTGCTGACAGCGGTGCGAGGACTGTCCATCATACCGTAGCCTCCTCGGGTGCCGTCGATGGTTCGATATTGACCAGGAATGCCTTGTATTCCGGCGTCTCGATATTGGCGTCACCGACGAAAGGCGCGAGTGAGTTGGGGCCAAGGCCCTTTTTCGCTGAGCCGGTGAAGCCCCAGTGAAGCGGGATGCCCACCACGTGGACCGGTTTGCCGTCACACGTCAGCGGCCGGATGCGCTTGGTCACCACCGCCTTTGCTTTCACCGAACCGCGCTTCGACCACACCCGGACCCAGCCGCCATTCTCGATATTCTTCTCCTGGGCCAGTTCCTCGGAGATCTCGACGAAGAATTCCGGCTGAAGCGCGGAATTCACGCGGTTATGCTTCGTCCAGTAGTGGAAGTGTTCCGTCAGCCGGTAGGAAGTAGCCGCGTAGGGGAACTCGTCCGAAAGCCCCATCTGCGCCACATCCGTCTGGAAGACGCGGCTGACCGGGTTGCCCCGCATCTTCGGGTTGAAGACGTTGGCGACGGGGGATTCGAACGGTTCCATATGCGCCGGGAAGGGTCCGTCCCGCATCAATCCGCGCGAGAACAGCCGTGCAGTCCCCTCCTGATTCATGATGAACGGACCGATTTCGTCCGGCTTGGCCGTAGGCGCAATGTCGGGAATATCGTAACCCGTCCACTTCGAGCCGTCCCACTCGAGCAGCTTGCGCGAGGGATCCCACGGCCGGCCCTGCAAATCGGCCGACGCACGATTGTAGAGCGTGCGGCGGTTAAGCGGCCAGGCGAATGTCCAGCCGGGATAAGCACCCGTGTCGTCCGGATCGTGGTTGTCGCGGCGGGCCATGTTATTGCCCTGCTCGTTGAAGTTGCCGGAATAGATCCAGCAGCCGCACATGGTCGAACCGTCGTCCCTGAGTTGCGAAAAGTTCAAGATCTGCTTGCCGGCCGAAACCTGTAGCTTCGTCGGGTCGGCGGGATCCATGAGGTTCGTCAGCGCCCGGCCGTTGATTTCCTTCGCCAGCTCCTCCGGCGTCGGCTCGTTCGGATCGGCATAATCCCATGACAGGTTCAGGATCGGATCGGGGAACGCACCCCCCTCCGTGCGGTACAATTCCCTTATCCTGAGGAATATCTGCGCGACGATGTAGGTGTCGTGCTTTGCTTCTCCGGGAGGCGTTCCGCCCGCCCAATGCCACTGCAGCCACCGGCCCGAATTGGTCAGCGACCCTTCATCTTCCGCAAAGCAGGTTGAAGGCAGCTGGAAGACCTCGGTCTGGATGGAGGCTGTATCGACCGGATTGAAGTCGCCATGGTTTTCCCAGAACCGTGCCGTCTCCGTTTCGAGCGGGTCCACGGTGACGAGCCACTTGAGCTTCGACAGAGCCTTGGTGTTCTTCTCCCGGTTGGGGAAGGCCAGAAGTGGATTGAAGCCCTGACAGATGTAGCCATTGACCTTGCCGGCATACATCAGCTCGAACATGCGAAGCACATCATAGGCGGGCACGTCGAGCTTGGACAGGTAGTTGAACGCCCAGTCGTTGTCGGCACGGGCGGCGTCGCCCCACATGGCCTTCTGGAAGGAGACCATGAACTTTTTGTAGTTCTGCCAATAACTTGTCTGTCCTGGGCGCAAGGGTTTGAACTGGCGCGTCGACATGTAGGTCGTGAAGTCCACGTCCTTTTCCGTCGGCATCGTCAGATAACCCGTGAGCAGGTGCGACATCAGGCCGAGATCGGTCAATCCCTGAATGTTGGAGTGGCCGCGAAGCGCGTTCATGCCGCCGCCCCTCACTCCGATATTGCCGAGGATGAGCTGCAGCATGGCCATGGCACGGATGTTTTGCGAACCGCTGGAATGCTGGGTCCAGCCGAGCGCGTACATCGACGTCATCGTCTTCGTCGGAGACGAGCATTCCGAGATCATCTCGGCCACCTTGAGGAACTTGTCCTTCGGCGTGCCGCAGATCCTCTCAACCATTTCCGGGGTATACGGGGCCAGATGCTCCTTCAGCAGGTTCCAGACACAACGCGGATGCTGGAGCGTCGGATCGGTCACGACGAAGCCGTCGTCGCCAAGGGCATAGTCCCATGTCGACTTGTCATAGTCGCGCTTTTCCGCGTCGTAGCCAGTGAATAGGCCGTCCTCGTAGCCGAAGCCGTCCTTGACGAGGTAGGAGGCGTTGGTGAACGCCTTCAGGTATTCCCACTGCACCTTGTCGTTATCGATGCAGTACTTCATCACCCCACTGAGGAAGGCGATGTCGGTGCCCTGGCGGATCGGAGCGTAGTAATCGGACACCGATGCGGTGCGGGTATAGCGCGGATCGACCACGATCAGCTTCGCTCCCCGAGTTGCCTTCGCCTCGGTTACCCATTTGAAGCCGCAGGGATGCGCTTCTGCCGCATTGCCGCCCATGACGACGACCAGATCGGTATTTTTGATGTCGGTCCAGGAGTTTGTCATCGCTCCACGGCCAAATGTTGGGCCCAAACTGGACACCGTAGGGCCGTGTCAGACGCGCGCCTGATTATCGAAACCGACTATTCCGAGACTCTTGGCGAATTTGAAGGTCGCCCAAGCCGTTTCATTGGTGGTCGCGGATGCCGCGAGCATGCCAACCGTCGTCCAGCGATTGACCGGAACGCCTGAGGCATTCGCCGCCACGAGATTGGCATCGCGGTCATCCTTCATCAACCGTGCGATACGGTCGAAGGCCTCTTCCCAGGAGATGCGCTCGAACTTGTCGGAGCCCGGCTTGCGGTGCATCGGATATTGAAGGCGGGTCGGAGACTTCACGAAGTCCTTGAGCGCCGCCCCCTTGGGACAGAGCGTACCGCGGTTGGTCGGATGATCCGCGTCGCCTTCGATATGTATGATATCGGCAGTCTCACCTTTACGGAGGTCGCCCTTCGAATAGATGATGACGCCACAGGCGACGGAACAGTAGGGACAGGTGTTGCGCGTTTCGGTGGTTGCGGTCAGCTTGGCAGGCCGGACATGCGCGGCTACCGCCGCCTCAGCCTCAGCAAACCCCATCGCACCGAGGGACGTTGCAGCAACCCCTGCTCCGGCCAGCTTCAAAAAGCTGCGCCTTGAGAGGTCTACATTCATCTGAACAGCCTCCATCTCGTCTCTCCGGCAATCGAGTCTATGCCTCGATGCCGGCAAGTCAAGGAGCGTTGATGCCGACAGGGAGAGCCGTCGCAACAGGGGCAGAAGCTCCGGGAAGAGGACGGCGCGCTTGGCGCACCCATGCCGCGCCGTTGTCGGGAATGTTCCCCGCGGGGAACATTCAAGAACACCTTGAACATCATGAGCCGGAGACTGAAACCCTGAGTCCGACGTGGCGGAAGTTATTGCGCGTATAACTTCCTCTAGGCAGATTAAGTCTTTTTCCGCCAAAGACTTAGCGCGGCAGCCAAAATGCAGAGAACGCGCCGCCGGTCGGCATTTTGGGCTGCTTCTTCAATCCGCCAGCTCCCGTAGAATGTATTTTTTCCGGCGCCAATGCAATGGCGGACCTGTGGATTCTCGGAGCTTGCGGAGCCCGGGTCGCGCGGCGCGTTTTATCAGACATCCCACGCTTTGATCTGCGGCATGTCCTTGCCCCTTCATCGGCTGCGATCGAAGGACACACGCAGCAGCGCAACCATGGTCCATTGTCGCAGCCGACGCTGCCGCCGGAAATGATGCTCCGCTCGCCTGTTCAGATCCGCCGAGCGGCGCGCAGGTTTTGTCGTTGGTCTCGCTCGCTGATCCGCTTGGAGCGAGTGGTCCTCGTTCTGGATAGATTGCAACCCCTCACGGCAGCCACTGCGGGCCTGCGTCCAGCCGCATACCTCATCACCCCAGAGCCCCTCCCCTCCCCCGCAGGACGGACTGGTCTCGACGCAGCCGTTCGCAACCACGATGACTCCAAGGGTCGGTTTGACGGCGCCCACGGGAGGTCTCCGTAAAGCAAAAGCCCGGGCGGCTCTCGTTCCCTCTGCGTTGTCGAGATCGCCCTCGCATGTTCCCCGCGGGGAACTGGACAAGAATGCCGTTCGGACGCTCCTGGTATCCGGAGAGAGTGGACACGCTGCAGTCTGATCTCCGCCTCCCGAGATGCCCGAGACCTCCCCGGCTTTCCGCCGCGAACTGTGTTCCCCGCGGGGAACACAGCCACCGCACGGGCTTTTGCGAAGACGAAAGAGCTTCGGCCCAGTTGACGCCGAACCTGCAGGGAGGGCGTCTCGGGACGGCTGATTGTCAATGGAGGCGGCAATAAGGAGGGAGCGGCCTCGCACGGGACGGTCCGGCCGATTTCTACGGCGCGAGCAAGTCCGGTTTTCTCCGATACGCGGAAATGCTCCGGACATTCGTTTTGCCTCAGTTCCGGCGAGGCCCGCGCGTCGACAGTTACCGGCGTTTCTCCCAGCCGCTGTGATCGCACCCATGGCGCCACGTTCGTCATGCCGAAAGGTTCCCCATGGGAACGCTTGGCGGACTGTCGTCAGTGTCGGCGACAAGCGCGGGACGGAAACCGTGCACGGGAAAAGGCCCTGCCGCGCTGCCAAGCTGCAGAACATTTCACACGCGCAGCGCACCGCGGCCCCGGTCTCGCGTGTCAACCCGGCATGAAACTCCCCGCGCATCTCGCTATTCGCCGCGCAAGAAAAGTTCCCCGCGGGGAACCGTCTGGTCCTGGCGCCGCTCGTCGCGATCACCGGGTCGGGGCAGGGGAGGCCGTAGATGCGAGCAGCAACCGTGCCGAGGTCTCGTCATAGACGCACCATGCCGCGTTGTCGCGTGGTCGGACGAACGACGCAGCCTGCGTCGCCTTAAGGAACCCCGCGGGGGGGCTTTTCCAAATCGCCATGGCCCGTCACCGAGACGGCCAAGGGAGATTCGGCACCAGCCGTTTCCCGGGCTCGGCTGCTGCGCCCCGAACGGTCGCGCCGGCGACATCTCACCCCGAGATCCGCGCAGGAGCCTCGCGAACTGGCCTGTTTAACGCTTCCTGCTCACATCAATGCGTCGTCCACAACGCGCATTGATGGGCACAGCCGAATCGGAGTACGTCTTAGTTGCGGAGATTTTTCGAATTTGCGTGTTTTCGAGTAGTTACGTGGCGATTAGCACACGGTTAACCACTTCACTGCTTAAGTGACGGAAAACGATCACCAGGGATTCTTTCGATGACGCGACACCTAAGCAGCCTCGCTTTCATGGAAAACTTTTCCAGTAAGCTTGAAATGGCGCTCAACAACTTGAGCATGGCACAGTTCCCTCCGGACGCGCGCCGCACGATGCGAAAGTTTACCTCCACCGAAGTTGCCGCGCTGCTGGGCGTAACCGAGGCTTATATCCGCCAGGTTGCCGCCAAGGAACAAGGCCCCGAACCCGAAATCGCCAATGGTCGGCGCCTCTACACGCTCGAACAGGTTCTCGAACTGCGCATGGCGCTTGCGGAAAACGGCCGGAAGAAATGGATGAATCCCCGCCGGACAGGCGGCGAGCAATGCCAGATCGTTGCCGTCACCAACTTCAAAGGCGGCTCCAGCAAGACCTCCACGACAATCCACCTCGGCCACTATCTGGCACTCAGGGGTTATCGCGTACTAGCGGTCGACCTCGACCCGCAAGCATCGCTTACCGCTCTTCATGGCAGCCTGCCGGAATTCGATTACCGCGGCGGCGATACACTTTTCTCAGCCATTCGCTTCGACGATCCCGTCCCGACGAAATCCATCATCCACAAGACCCACATCGTTGGTTTCGACGTCATCTGCGCCGGCCTCGAACTGACCGAGTTCGAGACGGCTGTCGCTCTTGAGATGCGGCGGTCGGCCGGAACGGGCTTCCTGCTTCGCGTTTCTCAGGCCCTGGAGCAGGTTGCCGACGATTATGACTTCATCCTCATGGACTCGGCTCCATCGCTGAACTTCCTTACGCTCTCGTCCCTGACGGCGGCGACCGGCGTCATCATCCCGGTTCCGGCACATATGCTGGATGTGGACTCGACGGCAAAATTCCTCGAATTGGCCGGGTCCTACATGCAGATCCTGAATGAGGTGGGCACGGCAGCCCAATGGGACTTCGCCAAGTTCCTGATCACAAAATTCGAGCCCAATGATCATCCGCAAGCCAACATGTCTGCGCTGATGAGACAGGTGTTCGGTGAGGATCTGCTCCTCAACTCTGTCATCAAATCGACGGCAGTGGCCGATGCGCTGACTTGGAAGCAGAGCCTCTATGAGGTTCAGAGGTCCCGCTTCTCGGCACCGAAAACCTACGACCGGGCCATCGAGTCGATCAACGCCGCCAATGCTGAACTCGAAGGCCTCTTCTGGAAGGCATGGGGGAGAGAATGAGCCGCAAGGATTCCAAGGGCCTTTTTGCCAATGTCCTCGGGCAGTTGGAGAATTCTGTCGAGAAGGGCGGGATGCAGCGCTCCACGTCGCCACATCTTCTCAAAGTCGCCGCCGGTGTCCGTCAGATGCAGGAACGCAGCGAACTTGCCGAACGCCTCCTCAAGGATGGTGGCCAGATCGTCGAAATCGATCCCGACGAGATCATGGAATCCGCCATTCGCGATCGCTTCGATTCCGGCTATAGCGACGCCAGCATCGCGGATCTGGTCGAGTCGATGCGCGAGCATGGACAGAGTACTCCCGGCTTGGTCCGCCCGGTCCGAGGGGCCGCAAAACCGTTTCAGATCGTATTCGGCCGCCGGCGTCTCGCTGCGGCCAAACTCCTCGGCATCAAGTTCAAGACGATCGCCCGGGAGCTGAGCGACGAAGATGCGATCGTTCTTCAAGGAGAAGAGAACAGCAACCGCAAAGATCTCTCCTTCATTGAACGATGCCTTTTTGCGCAATCGCAGGAGGCTGCCGGTTATCGTCGCGACGTGATCTGCAAGTCGCTGAGCACCGGCAGGTCGCATATATCCGAGATGATCCGCATTGCGGCAGCGTTGCCGCGCGAGATCCTGATGCAGATCGGTCCTGCCCCTGACATCGGACGGCGCAGATGGGTGGAATTCGAAATGCGCTGGGCGGCTCATAAGGAGCCTGAGAAGGTGGCACAGTCGGTTCTGGAGAGAGACCCGATACAAACCTCGTCCAGCGACGTTCGCTTCACCGCAGTTTTCGAAGCGATTGCGAAGGTCGACACCAAGCCCGCAGCGTCTTCCGCCACGACGGATCTGATTTCTCATGGCCTCGTGCTTGGCCAGATCCAACGCGGCAAGTCGGCTTCGAAGCTGACGTTCAACAGATCTGTGCCGTCAGGATTTGTCGACTTTATTGCAGGTCAGATCGAAAGCCTGCACGACCAGTTCATGCAAAAGCAGAATTCGAAACAAGGAGACTAACCCGCAAAAGAAAAAGGCCCCCAACGAACAAGCCGTGGAAGCCTTCCTCAGATTTGTAGCAAGATCGAGAATCGCATTTCCACGAATCGCAGTCAAGAGTCCTTGGCACCGTTTTTGGTGAGCTGCTTTCTTTTGCCTTATCGAAGGTGAAGGAAATGGAGAGTGGAAATGTGACGACGCCCTTTGGGCGGCGGTCGATGACGCTTGCCATGTTGGCAGGACAGTTCATCTCCCGCGACATCGAACCTGGAAAGACAGTCGACAAGTGGAAATTGTTCCGCTCGCTTTGTGCAGCCAAACGCCGTCTGGGCATCAGCGACCGTACGCTGGCTGTTCTGAACGCGCTGTTGAGCTTCTATCCGGAAAACACGCTTAGCGAAGAGACCGGTCTGGTCGTCTTTCCTTCGAACGTCCAGTTGTCATTGAGAGCCCACGGCATGGCGGAGGCGACGCTCAGAAGGCACCTGGCCGCACTCGTCGATGCAGGGCTTGTCGCCCGAAAGGACAGTCCGAACGGCAAGCGTTATGCTCGCAAGACTCGTGATGGAGCGATCGGCACAGCGTTCGGTTTCTCGCTGGCGCCGCTCCTGGCTCGCTCGGGCGAGATAGAGCGCTTTGCTGCAGAGGCCGAAGCCGACCGGCTCGAACTGCAAAGGCTGCGCGAACGGCTGACGCTCTGCCGCAGAGACATTACCAAGCTCATCGACGTGGTGGCCGAAGAAAAACTCCCGGACGATTGGGCGGCTATGCAGGAGCATTTCCAAAACCTCGTCCGGGCTATCCCGAGGGTCCCCGGCATCGACGATCTCGCTCCTTTGGTGGAGGCGCTCGAGAACCTGCGCGAACAGGTGACTAACCGTTTGCAAATGCGCATAAAACATCAAAATCTGAGCGGCAATCCCGATCAAACTGAGCGGCACATACAGGAATCAAAACCTGATTCTATTATTGAATTTGAAGGCAGCCCACGGAATGAGCCGTCGGAAGGACTGAGGATCGAACCGGTATGCGAGGCAAAAACGATCTTCACGCTCGCAACGGTGCTGAAGGCCTGCCCGGAAATCGTAAACTACGCTCCTGACGGTACGGTGAGAGGTTGGCGCGATCTGATGATCGCTGCAGTTACGGTACGATCCATGCTTGGCGTTTATCCCTCGGCCTACCAGGATGCCTGCCAGGCCATGGGGCCGGAAAACGCCGCGGTTGCCATAGCCTGCATTCTGGAGAGGGCAGGGCATATCAACTCTGCGGGCGGGTATCTGCGCGACCTGACCGCCAAGGCGCGGCAAGGGAAATTCTCGCTCCGCCCGATGCTGATGGCGTTGCTGCGGGCGAATGGCTTCGATAGGCGGGGGGTGTTGTGATCCCGGCCGCCTAAGGGAGCAACGCCGCGGAAAACACAACCGGCACGACCATATTGCCGACCCGCGGGTTCCGAGCGACTCCACTCAGCAAAATCGCCAGCGGCAACCCGTCAGCGTCGGAACGTGCTCCAATTCGTCGGTAGCCTTACTTGGAAAGCAGTGCCGGCATCCTTGGCTGCCTTCCAGTGAGATGCCTACATCCGGGTACAATTTCCACGGTTTCGCAAACATGCCGGATACGTCGTCCAGGCACAAAACACGTCGTCAAATGTCGCGATCATGCGGCGCAACGAACGGAGTGTCTGATGACAACGCAGGAAAAGGTTCTCTACACCGGCAAAACTCATACGACCGGCGGCCGCGAAGGGTTCGCCCGCAGCGCCGATGGTCAACTGGACGTCAGGCTTTCGCCGCCCGGTAGCGGTAAAGCCGGGACCAATCCAGAGCAGCTCTTCGGCGCCGGCTGGTCGGCCTGTTTTATCGGTGCACTCGGTCTTGCCGCGGCGAAGCATAAGTTGTCACTCCCGGCCGAAACGGCAGTCGATGCGGAAGTCGATCTCGCCAAATCGGATGGCGGCTTTTTCCTTCGAGCCCGGCTTGCCGTCAGCCTGCCCGGCATCGGCGCAGACCTTGCGCGATCGCTCATCGCCGAAGCGCATCAGACCTGCCCCTATTCAAAGGCAACGCGGGGCAACATCGAGGTCGAACTGACGCTCGCCTGACCGAGTTCGTGATCCAGGGAGGTTTAGATGAAGCGTTCTATGGTAGGAATACTGACATTCGCCGTTGTTGCAAAGCCTTGCGTCTACGACATATTTTCGGCGGAACCGTCGGCGCTGGCCGGGCTCCTCGCGGCTTCTGTGCTGCCACTTTGACCGAGGAATGCCGCCACTCGATGAGGGATCGGCTGCGAGACCAGCGGATCCCTCACGTTCAGGCTTCCTTCCTGCGATCGGTTGGGTTCGAACCTCGTGGCAGCCTGGAAAATTGCCCAGCGGCTTTCGAACAGGCGAAGACTTTCGGCGGTATCCGGATTTTCGGAAAGGCAGAGACGGACACGATTATTCGCGCCTTCCAGCAAATCGATGAGCACCTGGCAAATCTCCACGGCAGATCCCGGCACGACCAGGCCGGCGGCCTGAGCCGAAATGATCGCCTGCACGACGGGCTCCAGTGCAGCACTCGACCATGCCGCCAACCTTTCCCGCAGTGGCAGCGAAAACACGGCCTCGGCGGTAACTGATATATAGAAAGCGGAATAATCCCGGTCCGTACCGAAGCGGAAATACCTGAAAGCGATATCGCGCAACGCTGCGAGAGGTGCATCACCTTGTCCTGGTGCGCCGGCAAGTATTTCGCGGAAGCGGACGAGGTCACGTTCGACCACGGCCTCCAGAAGCGCCTGCCTGTTTGGATATCTCCGATAAAGCGTGTGTTTCGAGATTCCGAGCTCGGCGGCAATCTCTTCCATGGAAGTGTTCGCAACCCCCTTGCGGGCGAAGGTCGAGCGGGCGCTATCCAGAAGACGGCGGGTCAGAGCCTCGGTCTCTTCCCGGGTGGGACGTCCGCCGCCACGTCTGCGATCTATGTTCATGGATGACCGACAACGTCCAATGGGCGGGACCGACAACGCCATTGTCCGCACCGCCGATTACTGATAACGGCACGGTACTGTGCTGTTATTAACAATGCAACAGGTTCGCCATGCCCTCCATCACTCTCTCCGCACTTTCCTGGACGAAGCCCGACGGGGAGCATGTCTTGACCGATCTCGACCTGGCGTTTGGCCCGGAGCGGACGGGGCTGGTTGGAAGAAATGGCATAGGAAAAACGAGCGTGCTCAACATTCTTGCCGGTACATTGAGGCCTTCCTCCGGCACGGTTGCCATTCAGGGACGTGTCGCACTGGCGCGGCAGATACTTCGGCCCGGCGCCGATGAAACCATCGCCGATGTCTTCGGTGCGACGCAGGCGCTTGCGGTGTTGCGGCGCGCCGAAAAAGGCGAGGCGAGTCTTGAAGAACTCGAGGATGCGGACTGGACGGTGGAAGAGCGCATAATGTCCGCTCTTGTCCGGCTTGGACTGCAGGCGAGGGCGGATACGCTCCTGATGCAGCTTTCCGGCGGCCAGCGCACGCGGGCGGTGCTCGCGGCGGCAATTTTCTCCGAGCCGGACTTTCTCCTTCTCGACGAGCCGACCAACAATCTGGATCGTGACGGCAGACGGGCGGTTATCGATCTTCTTTCCGGCTGGCGCAGCGGGGCAATAGTCGTTAGCCACGATCGTGAACTGCTCGAAGAAATGGACGCGATTATCGAACTGACCTCGCTCGGGACAAAGCGGTACGGAGGGGGCTGGAGTGCCTATCGGACGGCGAGGTTGGTTGAGCTGGAAGCTGCGCAACAAAGTCTTGCTCATGCACAGAAGACTGCCGACGAAATCGACCGCAAGGCACGTGCACTGGCAAAGCGGCAGGACAAGCGTGACGCCTCTGGTGCCCGAAAAGCGGCGAAGGGCGACATGCCGCGGATTCTAATGGGCCGGCGCAAGAGCAATGCGGAAGAAAGCCGGGGCAAGGGTGCGGAACTCGCGGAGCGACAGCGCGCAGGCGCGCTTGATGCCGTCACAGCGGCCAAGGCGCGGATCGAGGTGCTGCAGCCCTTTTCCATCCGTCTTCCGCGAACCGAGCTTTCCTTGGGCCGGCAAGTCCTCGCATTTGACGGAGTCACGGCGGGCTACGATCCCGCCCATCCGGTCATTCGGGATCTATCCTTCTCGCTCGTCGGCCCGCGGCGCCTTTCGATCACCGGCCCCAACGGGTCGGGCAAGACGAGCCTTCTGAAGGTGGTCACCGGAGAATTGCCGCCCTTCGAAGGAACCGTTACCGTAAATGTTCCCTTCTTCCTGCTGGACCAGAGCGTCAGTATTCTGGAGCGCGGCGAGACGATCCTCGATAACTTCAAGCGGCTCAATCCCGGTGCTGGCGACAACGCCTGCCGGGCGGCGTTGGCCAGCTTTCGCTTCCGCGCGGATGCGGCCTTGCAAACGGTGGAAACATTAAGCTGCGGGCAGGTGCTGCGCGCCGGCCTTGCCTGCGCACTCGGCGGTTCCGATCCCCCCTCGCTGCTCATTCTCGACGAGCCGACCAACCATCTGGACATCGACTCCATCGAGGCGGTTGAAGCTGGGCTGCTCGCCTATGACGGCGCACTCGTCGTCGTCAGCCACGACGAGTCATTCCTTGCCAACATCGCGATAGGCACGCGTCTGGAGCTTTCGACCTGCAGCGGCTGACGCCGATCCCTCGGCGTTACCGATTCTCTTCAGAGGTATTCCGCCCGGTTGGGCGATCATGGCTGCGGTGGTGCCTGCGTCGGTTGCCGCGTCGAGATGCAGTTCATGATTTGCTCCTCACGGGATCAAAAGCAGTTTGCCGGTGGTTACACGGCTTGCCATCGCGGCATGGGCGCCGGCGGCGTCGGCAAGAGGATAGGTATCGCCGATCGTCACCGTGATCGATCCGTCCCCGATCCAGTCGAAAAGCTGCTTGGTGCGATCGAGAAGAAGTTCGCGCGTGTGGATGTGGTCCATGAACGTCGCGTAGCCGATCTTGATGCTCTTCGGCAGGCTCATGATATCGAGCGGTCCGGGCCCGCCAAGCACTGGTCCATACCAGCAGAAGGTGCCGGACCGGCGTAGCGCTTCGACCGACCCGTTGAAGGTCTTGGGACCGGAACCATCGTAAACGACATTCACGCCCTCACCGCCAGTCAGGCGCAGGACTTCGCCGGCAAACTGTCCCTCGGTATCGACGATGACGTGCTCGGCGCCGGCCTTTCTGGAGATCGCGACCTTGTCTTCGGAAGAGACGCGTCCGATTACTCGGCCGCCCCTTAGCCTGATAATCTGTGTCAACAGCAGGCCTACCCCGCCGGCCGCCGCATGAACAAGGGCGATGTCGCCCGGCTGCACGGGATAGAAGTCCGTCGCGAAGTGACTGGCGGTGAGCCCCTGCATCATCGCGGATGCGGCCGTTCGGTCGTCCACGGTATCGGGAATTTTCACGAGGGAGGCTGCCGGTATCAACTGGCGCTGAGCATAACTTCCGGGAACATAGACCCAGGCGACGCGATCGCCGACTTCAAACTCGCCCGCTCCGTCGCCGACGCCGAGCACGCGACCAGCGCCCTCGACACCCAGAATTTTCGGGTTGGGGATGTCGGTCCAGGCCATACCTTGGCGCACGCCGATGTCCATGAAGTTCACGCCGGCCGCGGCGACCTCGACCACGACATGTCCCGGCCCTGCGACGGGCTCAGGGCGATCGACGAACTCCATCACGTCGGTACCGCCGACATCTTTCATCACAACGGCTTTCATGCATATATCCTTTTATTGACTGATCATTCCAAAAAAGAGCAAGGTTTTCTGCCTGCTAGATGACCGCGCGAAGCGCCAACCGGCTGAGAGACTGCAGATGTTTCCGGTCGGCTCCCGCACGGGCGGCTATCCTGATACCGGCGATATTGGCAACGAGGAAATCGGCCACCGTCTCAGCGGGCAATGAAACGGCTAAATCACCTGCGGCCTGAGCTTCTCTGATGCGTTCGACCGCGACGTTCTTGAGCCTAAGATCGGCGGCGTGATGTATTGCCGTCAGGTCCGGCCGGCTTTGACCGAACTCGCAGATCGAGCTCACGCCGAGACAAGCTTGGTTCGCATTGTCCACGACGCGCTCCATCATCAACCGGATACCGTCCAGTGCACGCGGTTCGCCGCGCAACAAGGCGACATGAGCACTCGTCTCGCGCGCCGAATAGCGTTCCACCGCGAGGCAGTAGAGCTTCCACTTGTCACCGAAGGTGTCGTAGAGGCTCTGGCGGCCGATTTTCATCGCCCGTATCAGCATCTCCGTCGAGGTGCCCTCAAATCCATGCTCGCGAAACACAGCGATCGCCGCGTCCAACGCCTCGTCCCTGTCGAATTCCTTGATCCGTGCCATGGAACCTTATTTAGGAATTCTGGAACGATCTATCAAGAAACGGTTGCTCCGGTGGTTAATCGCTCGATATGGCCATTGGATCACGCCGACGCGCCGTGCTTCAAGCGGCGTTCCGTATCCATCCGCATGGCGAACGAACCTGATCCCATCGCGCGTCCTAGTGCTGAAGAGTGGTGCCCGCCGATCCCGGGCCCTCGATTTTTTCCGATACCGTCACGTGGCCACCAAATTGCGCGTCTTCGTCGACATGATCAGGGAACAAGCTGTTTGACCAATGGGGTAAAATTGCGCCAAATCATAGCAGCATGCATGCCGGTCCAAATTGTGCAGTTGAACCGGAACGGTTTACGGTGAGCTGACTTTTTGGCCGATCGCCCAATCGAGGAAGAGGAGATTACAATGGATCAGAAGAGCGATAGTGCGGGCAAGTGTCCCGTTGCACACACGTCGCCGAGAGGCAGGTCGAACCGCGACTGGTGGCCGGATCAGTTGGACGTCCAGGTTCTGCACCGGCATTCCGGCCTTTCCGATCCGCTGGGCAAGGCGTTCAATTACGCCGAAGAGTTCAGGAAGCTTGACCTCGATGCGCTGAAGAGAGACCTGCATGCGCTCATGACGGATTCGCAGGATTGGTGGCCGGCCGACTTCGGCCACTATGGCGGGCTGTTCATCCGCATGGCCTGGCACAGCGCCGGCACCTACCGCATCACCGACGGCCGTGGCGGCGCCGGCCAGGGCCAGCAGCGTTTCGCGCCGCTCAACAGCTGGCCGGACAACGCCAATCTCGACAAGGCCCGACGTTTGCTGTGGCCGATCAAGCAGAAATACGGCAACCGCATTTCCTGGGCGGACCTGTTGATCCTGACCGGCAATGTCGCGCTCGAATCCATGGGCTTCAAGACATTCGGTTTTGCCGGAGGCCGGGTCGATGTATGGGAACCCGAGGAACTGTTCTGGGGACCGGAAGGCACCTGGCTGGGCGACGAGCGCTACAGCGGCGAACGGCAACTGAGCGAGCCGCTTGCCGCCGTGCAGATGGGCCTCATCTACGTCAACCCGGAAGGCCCGAACGGCAATCCCGACCCTGTTGCTGCTGCCCACGATATCCGCGAGACCTTCGCGCGCATGGCTATGAACGACGAAGAGACTGTGGCGCTGATTGCCGGCGGCCACACCTTCGGCAAGACGCATGGCGCCGGCGATCCGTCGTTCATCGGTCCGGACCCGGAAGGCGGTGCGATCGAGGATCAGGGCCTTGGCTGGAAGAGCACCTTCGGCACGGGCGTCGGCAAGGACGCGATCACAGGCGGGCCGGAAGTAACCTGGTCGCAGACTCCGACCCGTTGGAGCAACTACTTCTTCGAAAACCTGTTCAACCACGAGTGGGAACTGACCAAGAGCCCCGCCGGCGCGCATCAATGGAAAGCGAAGAACGCGGAGGCTTCGATCCCGGATGCGTACGACGCCTCCAGGAAGCACGCTCCGACCATGCTGACCACCGACCTGTCGCTGCGCTTCGATCCGGTTTACGAGAAAATCTCGCGGCGGTTCCTTGAAAATCCGGACCAGTTCGCCGACGCCTTCGCCCGCGCCTGGTTCAAGCTGACCCACCGCGATATGGGGCCGAAGGTTCGCTATCTCGGCCCTGAAGTCCCGGCCGAAGACCTGATCTGGCAGGACGTGATCCCGGCTGTCGACCACAGGCTGGTCGACGAGACGGACATAGCCGGCCTCAAGGCCAAGATCCTCGCTTCCGGCCTGTCGCTGCAGGAACTCGTCTCGACGGCCTGGGCCTCCGCCTCAACCTTCCGCGGCTCCGACAAGCGCGGCGGCGCCAATGGTGCACGCATCCGCCTGGCGCCGCAAAAGGACTGGGAGGCCAACCAGCCGGCTCAACTCGCCAAGGTCCTTTCCGTCCTCGAAGACATACAGAGGGACTTCAACGCGGCCCAGACCGATGGCAAGAAGATCTCGCTTGCCGACCTGATCGTGCTTGCAGGTTGCGCCGGCGTGGAGAAGGCGGCAAAGGCCGGCGGCCACGACATTGCCGTGCCGTTCGTGCCGGGTCGCATGGATGCCTCGGAGGCACAGACCGACGCCGCATCCTTCGCCGCGCTGGAACCTCGTGCCGACGGTTTCCGCAATTATGTGAGCACCACCCGCCGGCAATTCATGAAGCCGGAAGAGGCTCTGCTGGACCGCGCCCAGCTGCTGACTCTGACCGCACCGGAAATGACCGTTCTCGTCGGCGGCTTGCGCGTGCTGAAGGCGGGCGAGCCCGAGCATGGCGTGTTCACGTCCCGTCCCGAGGCGCTGACGAACGATTTCTTCGTCAACCTGCTCGACATGGGTACGCAGTGGTTCCCCATTGAAGGCAAAGAAGGCGTATACGAAGGTCGCGACCGAAAGTCGGGCGCTGCCAGGTGGACCGGCACCCGGGTCGACCTGATCTTCGGCTCGCATTCGCAACTGCGCGCCATTGCCGAGGTCTATGCTCAGTCCGACGCCAGGGAGAAGTTCGTGAAGGACTTCGTTGCAGCCTGGACCAAGGTCATGAACGCCGATCGCTTCGATCTGGCGTGACTGGCAAGACCGGGACGTGGACTTGAGCCATGTCCCGGCCATTACCCGGGTGGTGTTGATAGTGGCAGCGTAGCCCTGTGAATAAGGCACGGCACGAAAACGGCAGCAGGGCCCGAGCCGAACGCGCCTTGCGCGAAACGCAAGATGGACTGCGTAGCGTTTCAGGGGAGCTGCAGCACGTCTGGATGCTGCAGCGGTGCATCCTTGATCCAGATCTCAGCGCCTTCTGGTCCGGTGATGGCTTTGAGCGCCTCTCCTGCAGGCAATCGGCCCCAACTCTGCGGCTCCAGTTGCTCGTCCCCGGCTACGAGGCCGCCGGAGAGGACGAGGAACTCGAGACCGCGGTGATTCTCGACGCTGACGGCTGAGCCCGGCAGCCAGCTTTCTATCGATACGCGTTCTGTCCCATCGTCGAACAGGACGCGCGCTGCCTCGACTCCCTCGCGCAACGGCGCTGATTCACCTTCTCCGGGGTGGCGAACAATTTGGGTGCCGTCGTCCTGGCGATATTGCCAGAGTCGCACAAAGATCGTGCAGCCATTCTTCGAGGCAGGTATATGCGAGGTGCCGGGCGGGTTGCGGAAATAGCTGCCCGCAGGATAGTCGCCGTGCTCGTCCTCGAACGTCCCCTCGAGCACGAGGATCTCCTCGCCGCCGCTATGGACGTGGCGTGGGAAGGCGCTGCCCGGCGCATAGCGCACGATCGAGGTCGCGCGCGCCACTTCGCCGCCGACACGGTAGAGCATGCGGCGATCCACCCCTGCGGCAGGGCTTGGAATCCAGTCGAGCTGAGCCGAGTGGACGATTACCGGTTTCGACAGATCTTCATTGATGCGCATCGGACTGGTCTCCCGTCATCACGACGATACGGACTTCGCGCCATCGGACCTCATTTTCAACTGCGATTCACTCCATTGGCATAGGTTTGATCATCGGTAGGCCGCGCCTCCATCATCTAGAGCTGCAGCATGCCAGGTCTCGCAACCTGCACGGCTCGATCAGCCCTGCAGCGCCGGGGGGATGTAGTCGCGGCCCATGTCGATCGAGGCAGGACGCCCGGCAAGGAAGAGCTCGCCGACGCGCGGCGCGGTTCTGGCGATGACCTTGCCTGCCTTGATGACGAACAACCGGTTCGGTTTCAGCCTCAACGCCTCGGTGACGTCCGCCGCCTGTAGCACCACGAGATCCGCCTTGCAGCCAATGTCGAGGCCGTAGCCTTCGAGCCCCATGGTCTTTGCCGAATTGACGGTGATCGCGTCGAAGATCTTGCACTTGTCCTCGACGCCGGCCATTTGCGCGACATGGATCGCCATATGGCCGACCTCCAGCATGTCGCCCGAGCCCATTGAGTACCAGGGGTCCATGACGCAGTCATGCCCGAAAGAGATATTGAGGCCGGCCGCCATCAGCTCCCGCACCCGCGTCATACCACGCCGCTTCGGATAGGTGTCGTGGCGGCCCTGCAGCATGATGTTGATCAGCGGATTGGGGATCACGTTGATCTCCGCCTCGGCCATCAGCGGGATGAGCTTCGAGACGTAGTAGTTGTCCATGGAATGCATCGAGGTGAGATGCGAACCAGCCACGCGCCCTTTGAGGCCGAAGCGCACCGTCTGGGCTGCCAGCGTCTCGATGTGGCGCGACATAGGGTCGTCGGTTTCGTCACAATGCATGTCGACCGGCAGGCCGCGGTCAGCGGCGATCCGGCACAGGGCTTCGACCGAGCGGGCGCCGTCTTCCATCGTCCGTTCGAAATGCGGAATCCCGCCAACGATGCCAACGCCCATGTCGAGCGCGCGCTCGAGGGAGGCGATGCCATCGGGCGCGCGGTAATAGCCGTCCTGCGGGAAGGCGACGAGCTGCAGCTCGATATAGGGAGCGACTTTCTCCTTGACCTCAAGCAGCGCTTCGGCCGTCACGAGTCGCGGATCGGAGGTGTCCACGTGGCTGCGAATGTAGAGAAGGCCTTGAGTCACGGCGAGGTCGCAATAGCGCAGGGCCCGATCGATGAGGGCCTCTTTCGTCAATAGGGGGCGCAACTCGCCCCAGAGCGCAATGCCTTCAAGCAGCGTGCCTGAGACGTTCATGCGTGGCAGACCGAGCGACAGCGTTGCATCCATATGGAAATGCGGATCGCAGAAGGGCGGGCTGACCAGCCGGCCGGTCGCGTCGATCTCTTCGCCGGGGGTCGCGGCAATGGATTTCTCGATGGCTGCGATCTTGCCGCTGACAAGGCCGATATCGAAGCCTTGGCGGCCGTCCGGCAGGTTCGCATTGCGGATGATGAGATCGAACATGGGTCAGTCCTTCGGGTGTTCGCTCAGCGCTCGCCGCGCCGGTAAGGTTGCATCAGGGCCTGCGGGACGCGAGCGCGCCGGGCCATAAGTGCCAGCGCTGCGATCGACAGCAGATAGGGGATCATCAGGAAGATCTGGTAGGGAACGACGCCGCTCAGCCGTGTCTGAAGGCGGAGCTGGAAGCCGTCGAAAAGTGCAAAAAGCAGCGCCCCGACGAGCGCGCGGCCCGGCCGCCAGGAGGCGAACACGACGAGCGCGATGCAGATCCAGCCTCGGCCCTGCACCATGGTCGGGAAGAAGCTGTTGAAGGCCGAGAGCGTCAGGAAGGCGCCGCCGATGCCCATCAGCGCGCTCCCGACGACCACGGAACCAAAGCGGATCGCCATCGGGTTGATGCCCTGTGCCTCGGCGGCGTGCGGATTTTCGCCGGTCATGCGGATCGCCAGGCCGAGCGGCGTTCGGAAAAGCACGTAGCCGATTGCCAGCGCCAGCAGGATCGCCACATAGGTCGGCGGCGTCTGCGTGAAGAGCGCGGAACCTAGAAAGGGGAGGGACGACAGCGCCGGCACGTCGATCGGCTGGAACGGCTCGATCGTCGGCGGTGTGCCCGCGACCGGTACCAGCAGACGGAAGACGTAGTAGCTGAAGCTCGAGGCAAAAAGCGTCACCCCGAGACCGGACACATGCTGGGACAAACCGAGCGTGACCGTCAGGCCCGCATGCAAGAGGCCGAAGATCCCGCCGCAGAGGCCTGCGACGAGAATGCCCGTCCACAGGTCGGCGCCGTTATAGACCGTAAGCCAGCCGATCATCGCGCCGAAGGTCATGATGCCCTCGATGCCGAGATTCAGGACGCCCGAGCGCTCGCACAGGAGCGCGCCGAGCGTGCCGAGGATCAGCGGCGTGGCGATGCGCAGGACGGCCGCCCAGAGGCCCGCTGAAGCGAAAATGTCGATGACGGCGTTCATCGGCGAATCCTGTACTGGGTGAAGAAGACACCGGTCAGCATGCTGATCAGCGACAGGGCGACAGTGACATCGGCTATGTAAGAGGGGATACCCATGCTGCGGCTCATCCCGTCAGCCCCGACGAACATGACGGCCGTGAACAGGGCGGCAAGCACGACGCCCAGTGGGTGGAGATTGGCGAGCATGGCGACGACGATGCCGGAATAGCCGTAACCCGGCGACAGGTCCGTCGTCACATAGCCCTGCACGCCCATCACTTCGATAGCCCCCGCAAGACCGGCGAGCCCGCCTGAAATGCAGGCCACCGTCACCAGGGTACGGCCCAGCGGCACACCTGCGAACACCGCCCCGGCCGGATTGAGGCCGGCGGCGCGCGACTGCATGCCGAACACCGTGCGCGACTGAACGAGATGGACGACGACGGCGAGTACGAGCGCGATCATCAGCCCGACATGGAGGCGGGATCGGGCCAAGATCTTCGGCAGGACCGCTGCGTCGGCGACCGGTTGGGACTGCGGCCACCCGAAGCCCATCGGGTCCTTGAGCGGGCCGTCGATCAGCATGGAGACGAAGAGCACGGCGACGAAATTGAGGAGAAGCGTGGTAACGACCTCGTCGACCGAAAAGCGCAGCCTCAGCCAAAGCGGCACGAGCAGCAGGACGATGCCGGCTGCCGCGCCGATGACGAGAAGCAGCGGGATTTGGAGGGGCGAGGGGAGTCCGCCGAGAAGGTGCGAACTCGCGGCGGCGACGGCAATCGCTCCAAGATAGAACTGGCCCTCGGCGCCGATATTCCAGAGCCTCGCGCGGAATGCGACCGCCGCGGCAAGGCCCGTTAGAATGAGCGGGCTTGCGCGGGTCAAGGTTTCGGTCGCCGACAGTCGTGAGCCGAAGGCACCGACGAGAATGCGCCAATAGGCCTCCATGACCGGGGCACCGGCAATCGCGATGAGCATGCCAGCCAGCGCCAGCGCGCAGAGGATCGCAAGCATGGGCGTCGCGATCACCAGGGCGAGCGAACGATGTTCGCGTCGTTCAAAGCGCATCGTAAACCTCGTGCTTGTCAGTCCATTCGCCGGCCATCATCAGGCCGAGCTTCGTGGCACTGGCGCTGTCGGCGGCGATTGGAGGCGAAAGCCGGCCGTTGACGATTGCCTGAATGCGGTCGGCGAGCGCCATTACCTCCTCCAGGTCTTCCGAGATCAGAAGCACCGCGGTCCCGGCGCGCCGCGCTTCGAGCAGGCGCTCGTGCACGGCGGCGACAGCGCCCTCGTCGAGCCCCCGTGCCGGCTGCGCCGCGAGCAGGATGCGCGGGCGTTCGATCAGATTGCGCCCCAGGATGAGTTTCTGCATGTTGCCGCCAGAGAGCAGGCGCGTCCGCGTCGTCGGCCTGCCGCCGCGCACGTCGAAGGTCTCGATGATCTTACCGGCGAATGCCTGGCCGGATGACCGCTCGACGAGACCGTAGCGTGAAAATCGCGGGAGCCGCTCGAGAATGGCGTTCTCCCATATCGCCATTTCACCGATCGCGCCTTCCTTGTTGCGATCTTCCGGGATGCGGCCGATCCCCGCCCGGACGGCTTCATCCACCGTGAGGTCGCCGATCGATTCGCCGAACAGCAAGAGTTCGCCCTCTTTGCGCCTGACCGTACCCGACAGGAGATGCGCGAGCGTCGTCTGGCCGTTGCCGGAAACGCCGATAATGCCGAGAATTTCGCCCGCGCGGAGGCTGAAATCGATGGATTTCAGCCGTTCCACCCCGTCGATGCTAACGCTCACATTCGCGCCCTTCAGCACCACCTCGCCGGGTGTCGAAGGCTCGCGCACCGGCCTGGCAACCTTGCGGCCGACCATCAGCTCGGCAAGCTCGGCCTTGTTCGTCTCTTTCGCAAGACGCTCGGCCACCTTGCGGCCGCCGCGCAGCACGACGATCCTGTCGGCGGCGGCCATGACCTCGTCCAGCTTGTGCGAAATGAAGATCAGCGAAAGCCCCTCGCGCGCCATGTCCTTCAGTGTCGAGAACAGCCGCTCGGCCTCCAGATTCGTCAGCACCGCCGTCGGCTCATCGAGCACCAGGATATGCGCATCATTGTAGAGAGCCTTCAGGATCTCGACGCGCTGCTGCTGGCCGACGGAGAGGTCGCCGACGCGCGCGTCGGGCTCCACCGTCAGACCGAATCGCTGGCAAATGCCGCGCAGCTTCCGCCGCGCCGCGCTGGTGCCGGATCGGAGATGCCAGAGGCGTTCCGTGCCGGCCATGACGTTTTCCAGCACCGTCAGGTTGGGGGCGAGCGAGAAATGCTGATGCACCATCCCGATGCCGGCGCGGATCGCCGCCCGTGGCTTGCCCGGAGGCAGTTCCCGTCCCTCGACCAGCACCTGGCCGCTGTCAGGCACATAATGGCCGAAGAGGATGCTCATCAGCGTCGTCTTGCCGGCGCCGTTTTCGCCGAGGAGGGCGACGATCTCGCCCTTTCCGAGGCTCAGCGAGATGTCGTCATTGGCGAGATTGTCACCGAAGCGCTTGCCGACGCTGCAAATGTCGAGAACGGTTTCGGTCATCCTTGCATTCCCGCAACAGCGAAACGGTGCTGCCAGCGGCCCTCCATTTCGAGGCGTGCGGCCAGCTCCAGGAGGAGGTGGTCGCCCCCCATAGGGGCCATAATCTGCACCGGCAGCGGCAATCCGGCTGCATCCGCGCCGAAGGGGAGCGTAAGAGCCGGAAAACCGGTCACATTGGCGAGCGCGGCGAGCGGCGCAAACGCTGTCATGCGGCGAATCTGAAGGTTGATGTCGTCGTGGTCAAAGGGGAAGGCTCCGAGAGGAAGGGGTGCCGATGCAAGCATGGGCGTCAGGATACAGTCTACCCGGTCGAAAAGCGACCAGACCCGGTGGCTTGCATGGACGGCGGCGTCGAGCGTCGCCCAGAGCGCGGTCGCCTCGAGTCGCGATCCATGGCGGATAAACGCCTGCGTCAGCCGTTCGGCGCGTTCGGCATCGAGACCGGCGGAAACGACGAAATTCGCAAGGTTGACGGCAATGATGTCGCGCAGAGCGCGGCCACTTGTGGCAACGCCTGCGGCGAAGGCGTCCCAATGCATCGGAACGATGCGGTGGCCTTCTGCCGCCAGTACGCGCGCGGCCTCCTCGACTGCCTCGGCGCGCACCGTTTCGGTCGGGTATTCGCCGCCGGTCTCAAGAAGAAGGCCGATGCGCAGTGGGCCGGATGGAGCGGGGGCGAGCCACGGATCGGCAAACGGCCCCCTGGCGCGTCCCGCCGCCGCATTGAAGATCGCCGCAAGGTCGCGGACGGAACGGCACAGCGCCAGTTCACTGGCAATGCCGCCGAGATGGTTGCCGAATGATGGTCCCGCCGCTATGGCACCCCGGCTCGCCTTGAGACCGAAGAGACCGCAGCATGCGGCGGGGACCCGGGTCGATCCGCCGGCGTCCGTCGCGTGGGCGATCGCTACGATGCCCGCGGCAACGGCAGCCGCCGCCCCGCCGGAGGAGCCGCCGGGCGTCCGCTCGGTAGCGAGGGGATTGCGGCAGACGGGGCCGGCCGCCGGCTCGCTTGCGAGCGACAGGCCCATTTCCGGCACCGTCGTCAGCCCGAAGAAGCAAAGGCCTGCCCCGCGAAGCCGCGCTGCCAGATCGCTTTCCTCGGCGACGGAGCCACTGCGCTCGAGCATCTTCGATCCGGCAGCGACCGGTAGGCAGCCAAAAGGCCCCCCCAGATCTTTGGCGAGGCTCGGCACGCCGAGAAATGGTGCGGTCTGCCCGCGGCCGGGCAGGTGGCGCAGACGGGCGTCCGCCTCTTGCGCAGCGGCCCGTCCGAGCGCCGGGTCGAGGTGGACGATTGCGCCCAGTTCTGCCCATCGGCCGTTCGCCGCCAAGGCTGCTTCCATTGCTTCGGAAGCGCTGAGGCGGCCCAATCGGATGGCCTCAGCCAAGGACGTTGCATCGCCTGCCATCGACAGGCCGGTTACTTTGGCTCGTCCGTGATGCGCGGAACCTCGAAAGCCCCGGACTTGATCTCGGCACGCTTGGCTTCCATGGCCGCTTCGGCATCCGCCGGCGCGACACCCTTCACGTAGGCAACGTCGCTGCCGCCTTCCTTCAGCAGGCCGAAGGCGGTGTAGTCTTTGCCGACCGGCGTGCCGGAGGACACGTCGGCGATTGCGGCGTTAAGGATTGGGCGGAAGCCCCAAAGCGCGTTGGCGAAGACGGTGTCGGGATAGCGCGGCGTGTAGTCGATCAGTGAGCCCACGGACTTGAGCCCGCGTTCCTTCGCGGCGTCGGCGGTGCCGATGCGCTCTCCGAAGAGAATGTCGGCGCCTGCGTCGATCTGGGCGAGACCCGCCTCGCGCGCCTTCGGCGGGTCGAAGAAGGTGCCGATGAAGGTAACGAGGTGCTTGGCATCCGGATTGACCTCCTTCACGCCCGCAGCGAAGGCGTTGATCAGCATGTTGACCTCTGGGATCGGCATGGCGCCGACGGAGCCGACGACATTCGACTTCGTCATCTTGCCGGCGAGCATGCCGGCGAGATAGGCGCCGTCGTGGTTCCAGGTGCCGAAAACGCCGAAGTTGTCGCCCGATTCCTTGCCGCTGGACCCGAGGACGAAGGCCGTCTCCGGATAGTCGGCGGCGACCTCGCGGGCCTGCTTTTCAACGGCATAGGCTTCGCCGATGATAAGCTTTGCACCCTGCTCGGCATATTCGCGCATAGCGCGGGGATAGTCCGTGCCTGAAACGCCTTCGGAGAAGATATATTCGATCACCCCTTCCGCTGCCGCATCCTGCAGCGCCTTGTGCAGGACCGAGTTCCAGGCGTTTTCGACAGGGGAGGCGTGGATGCCGGCAACCTTGATCGGCGCACTGGCGCGAGCGGCGGGCGCGAAAGCGCTCACGCCAAGCGCCAGGCCCGACGCAAGCACGTTGCGCCGGCTCATCATCAGATCTCTTGTCATGGACGGTGTTCCCCTTTTTTACCGATTGGTAGAATTTTTATTGTGTGCAAAGTTTTGTCAAGCAGCGCGGATGAGCAGGAAAGCGGCAACAGGGGAGATGTCTGGAGTATTCGCTGACATCGCGATGCCGATGCCCGTGCCTGCAGAACAAGCGCGACAAGTGTCGCTTGGCCGACTCTCTGGCCAGGCGGCGACTGATGGATCCATTGATGCCTCGGAGCCGCTGGTCACCAACCTTCGCGGAACAAGCCCGACACGTGTTCGTTTCCAGCTTACCGGGAGCATTGCGACTGTGGTGACCCAGGAAGCCTCCGTGTGCTGCTGCACATGCGAGGCTTCCTTATGCGGGGCCGTCGAGCCGCCAACCGGAGCTGTGCATGGAAGATTTCATACTGTTCGCATTGGTCGGATTTATCGCCCAGGCAATCGATGGCGCTCTCGGGATGGCCTATGGCGTCATCTGCTCGACGGTGCTTCTCGCCTTCGGCGTGCCGCCCGCCCAGGCGTCTGCGTCGGCTCACACGGCGGAGTTGTTCACCACTGCCGCTTCCGGATCGGCTCATCTCTATCACCGCAACATCGATTGGAAGCTGTTCTGGCGGCTCATTCCTTTTGGCGCCGCCGGCGGCGTGTTGGGTGCCTTCGTAGTGACGTCGTTCGACGGAGATCAGGTCAAGCCGTTCGTCACGGCCTATCTCGCAATGATTGGGGTCTGGCTGCTTTATCGCTCCTTTCATCGCATTCCCACAAATCCGGTCAAAATGAGGATCGTGGCGCCGCTCGGTGCAACCGCCGGGTTTCTCGATGCCGCAGGCGGCGGCGGATGGGGCCCCGTCGCCACCACCGGTCTGCTCGGCGCAGGCGGACAGCCGCGTTTTGTTATCGGTACCGTCAGCGCGAGCGAGTTTCTGATTGCACTCACAGTGTCTCTGAGCTTCCTGACAACGATTCTGACTGGTCACTGGGAGCAGGCTGGCGACTTCCGCCACCATTTCACGTCCATAGGCGGGCTGATTACGGGCGGCGTGTTGGCGGCGCCGCTTGCAGGATGGGTGGTCAAGGCACTGCGAGAGAAAACGCTTCTGCGGCTCGTTGGGTCTCTGATCACGCTTTTGGCCGGTTATCAGACGCTCGAACTTACCGGGTTTCTCTGAATACCGGTTTTCGTCGGCGCTTTTGATGCCCAGCCGTTGGAGACACGGAAGCCTTTGTTGCCGATGTCGTCGGCCGCCGGCAGGAACAGTCGGAGGGGCGTCCGCGGCAGATCGTTCCGCTGGAAGGCGAGCCCGAGAAGAAATGGGTCTTTAAGGATGCCTGAGGCGGCATTCAACGATTCTCAGACGGCGTAAGCTCGATCGGCTTCTCAGCGCCCTTCAGGAGCACTCCCGCCCCAGCGGCCAAGGTCTCGGCCGGCCTTTCCTCAACGATCCTGTGTCTGCGCGACGGGTAGATAGACTTTTGAGCCGACGCGCCCTCCGCCACTCAATGACCCCCCGACCAATAGATAGGCTGATATTCCGAGGACCGCCAGCAGCAGAACGCCTATGGGCAGTCCCGTCGAGGCATGATGTTCCGGTTCCTGATAATTCCGTCCAGTCATTCGAACGTACTCCACTCCAGACAAAGCGAGAACGAGCCACCGATGCAGCAGTTCCTGCAACGAGGGTTGAACCTGGCAACATTGTTTGATGCGTTGTAACGAGCACGCATTATAGCATGCCGCCGCTGCCATTTAGCGGTAATTGGCGAGGTATCGCTCCGCCATGTTTATGTTCCGTTCCTAGCTATTTCAGGCGTGGCTCAACTAGTTGAAACGGGAAGTCGACGGAGTGTATTGCGGGAGATGAAGTCATCGTGATCGCCGGTTTCGCTGCGCCAGTCATGATCTGAATTTTACTTGGCGGCACCCTGCGCCCGCCGGAGTCCTGGTGGGTTGAGAGTACCGAAGGCGCTCGGCCAGAAGCTTCGCTCCGTGCATGCGCGTATTGCAGAGTCAGTCCATCGATGCGATATCGCAGCAGCTGCTTTACAGCGCCAGGGCGAGTTGCGGCTCGCTCCTGTGCTCCTGCTTATCAAGGGATGAGAGCGTCACGCCGAGCAATCGGATGCCCTTTTCGGCGGGGAAGATCGGTGACAGCAGCAGCTCCACGATCTCTGCCATTTCCGAGGCGCTTGCCACCGGCGAGACGGCGGTCTTGCTCCTTGTGATCTGAGCGAAGTCTGCCCACTTCACCTTCAGCGTCACGGTCTTGCCGCGAGTGCCGATGGCTTCGCAATAATGCCAGACTTTATCGATCAGAGGCTTGAGGCCCGCGCGGGCCGTCTCAAGGTCATGAATATCCTCCCGAAACGTGTCCTCGGCGCCGATCGACTTTCGGATACGGTCGGGCCTGACCTCGCGCTCATCGATACCGCGGGCGATCCAGTAGAAATACGGCCCCGCCTTGCCGAAATGCTGCTGCAGGAAGGTGAGGTCCTGCGCCTTGAGGTCGGCGCCGGTCTCGATGCCGAGCCGCTTCATCTTCTCCGCCGTCGCGGGTCCGACGCCGTGGAATTTTTTCACCGGGAGGGCTTCCACGAAGGCGGGGCCGTGTTTCGGGGTGATGACGAACAGGCCATCTGGCTTGCGCTGGTCCGAGGCCATCTTTGCCAGGAACTTGTTGTAGGAAACGCCGGCGGATGCGGTCAGCTCTGTCTCGGCCTTGATGCGGACACGGATCTGCTCGGCAATCACGGTTGCGAGCTCCAATCCCTTCAGGTTCTCGGTGACGTCCAGATAAGCCTCGTCGAGCGAAAGCGGTTCGATCAGCGGCGTGTATTCGGCGAAGATCGCATGAATCTGCCGTGAGACGGCCCGGTAGACGTCGAATCGGTGCGGGACGAAGATCAGCCCCGGACACTTGCGTTTCGCCGTCACCGACGCCATCGCCGAGTGAACGCCGAACTTGCGCGCCTCGTAGCTCGCGGCAGCGACCACGCCGCGCGCCTCCGGATAGCCGACTGCGACCGGCTTGCCCCGAAGCTTCGGATTGTCGCGCTGTTCGACCGAAGCATAAAATGCGTCCATGTCGATATGGATGATTTTGCGCACGCGGTCGCCGGTGGAGGGGGCAAGTGCCCCACCGCGTCTGTCGTCATCCTCCGGCTTTCCTCCTGCAGGCATTCATTCCCTCTCGCTAAAACGCTGTCTATTCTACCCGAATCTCCATTGCTTGCTTAGCCGTAAAGCCCTTTGACGCCACACACTTTCGGGCGGAAAGCCGCTACACGCTTTTCTAGCTGATTTCCGGGAGTTCGTGGATCAGCTTGTCGAGGGTGATTGGATATTCCCGTACCCTTATGGCGGTCGCATTATAAATGGCGTTTGCGACAGCCGCCGCGACGCCGCAGATGCCGAGCTCGGCGATACCCTTCGCCTTCATGGGCGACGACATCGGATCGGCCTCGTCGAGGAAGATCACCTCCTGATGCGGGATGTCGGCGTGCACCGGCACCTCGTAAGCGGCGAGGTCGTGATTGACGAAGAAACCGCGCTCCTTGTCCACGACGAGCTCCTCCGACAAGGCGGCGCCGACGCCCATTGTCATCGCACCGATCACCTGGCTGCGCGCCGTGATCGGATTGAGGATGCGGCCTGCGGCGCAGACCGCCAGCATTCGCCGGATCCGTATCTCTCCCGTCGCAACATCGACCGCGACCTCGACGAAATGAGCGCCGAAGGTGGATTGCTGATGGGTCTTGGTGAGATCACCGAATTCGATCTGGTCCTCCGCGACGAGCCCCTCATCGCCAGCGGCTTGCGCGAGCGGCATGCGGCGGTCTCCCGACCGGACTTCACCGTCTGCGAAAATCAGGTCGTCGGCACTGTTGAAGCCGAGCTTCTGCGCCACGGCTTCCCGCAGCTTGACACAGGCCGCATAAACGCCGGCCGTGGAGCAGTTTCCCCCGAACTGTCCGCCCGAACCCGAGGAAACCGGGAAGCGCGAGTCCCCCAGGCTGACGGCAACCTTCTCGATCGGGACGCCTAGCATTTCGGCCGCGGTTTGGGCGATGATGGTGTAGCTGCCCGTGCCGATATCCGTCATGTCGGTTTCCACCGTGACGGTACCGTCATGCTCGAGTCGGACGCGGGCTCCGGAGTTCAGCACAAGATTGTTCCGGAAAGCCGCGGCCACCCCCACGCCGATCAGCCAGTTTCCCTCTCGCCGAGCACCGGGTTGCTTGCTTCGGTCTTGCCATCCGAAGCGCTCCGCGCCCGTGCGCAGGCAGCCGACGAGATTGCGGTGCGAGAATGGTCTCTCGGGATTCTCGGGATCGACCTGGGTGTCGTTGATGATCCGGAATTCGACGGGATCGAGGCCGAGCCTCTCGGCCATCTCGTCGATCGCGATCTCCAGCGCCATCATGCCCGGGGCCTCGCCGGGAGCGCGCATCGCGTTTCCTTCGGGAAGATCGAGTGTCGCAAGCCGCATGGCGGTCATCCGGTTCTCGCCGGCATAAAGCAGGCGGGTCTGTTGGACGGCCACTTCGGGACCACCGCCCGGAAGGTCCCCGGACCAGCTTTCATGCGCAATCGCCGTGATCTTGCCGTCGTGTCCTGCGCCGATCCGGATCCTCTGGATCGTCGCCGGGCGATGCGTCGTGTTGTTCATCAGGAAGGGGCGGGGAAGGGCGACCTTTACCGGACGCTTGGCTTCGCGAGCACCAAGCGCCGCCAGCACCGCATCGGCGCGCAGGAACAGCTTGACCCCGAAGCCCCCGCCAATGAACGGCGACATGAGATGGACCTTGTCCTTGTCGATCCCGAGCGTCGTCGCGAGATCGGTCCGCCACCAGTCGATCATCTGACTTGATGTCCAGACCGTCAGTTCCTCGCCATTCCACGCAGCGATGGAAGCGTGCGGCTCCATCATGGCATGCGACTGGTCCGGGGTGGTATAGACCTGATCGAGCTTGACGGGAGCTGCCTCGAAGGCGGCATCAAAGTCGCCCGCTGCGGAATCTCCCCCGCCTTCCGGCTCGACGGCGCTGTCTCTTGTCGCCGCCAGGTCGAAGGCGCCCTTTTCCTCGACATAGTCGACCTTGACGAGCGCCGCGGCAGAGCGGGCCTCTTCGAACGTTTCGGCGACCACGACGGCGATCGCCTGGTGGTAGTGCTGGATTTCGGTGCCGCCGAAGAGCTTGGCAGTGTTATATTTGCCCTTCTTCAGTTCCCCCACCCCATCGGAGGTGACAACCGCTATTACGCCGGGAGCATTTCTCGCGGCGGCGACATCCATCGACCTGATCCGGCCCTTGGCGATTGCCGAGCCGACGATATAGCCATAGGCATAGCGGGTGTTCGGATCATGCCACTCATAGGCATAGATTGCTTTTCCGGTGGTCTTAAGCGGACCGTCGATGCGGGGGACGGGCTTGCCGATTACTTTGCCCCGGTCAATCGGATTCGTCGTTGCTGGTGTGTCGAATCTCATTGTCTCATCCCTTCGCTTCGACCAGAACCGCGCTCAGCGCGCGTTCGACAAGCGTGAGTTTGAAGGCGTTCTGTTCTGTCGGGCGGGCACCGGCAAAAAGCCTGGCGGCCACCGCCTTTGCCCCGTTTTCCAGCTCCTTTTCGGCCGCCTCGTCGCGCCATGGTTTCGGCGCGATGCCGCCGACCGCGACGCGGCCAGTCCCATCCGGGTGCACGACGGCGGCGACGGAGACCAGCGCGAAAGCGTAGGAGGCGCGGTCGCGAACCTTGCGATAGATCTGCTTGCCGCCAGGCGGCTTCGGCAGAACGACCGCAGTAATCAGCTCGCCCCGCTCAAGGACATGTTCGATATGCGGCGTGTCACCGGGCAGACGATGGAGATCTGCAATCGGGATGCTGCGCGTCGTGCCGTCGGCTCGCACGGTTTCCACAGCGGCGTCGAGGGCGCGCGTGGCGACCGCCATGTCGCTGGGGTGGCTGGCAATGCAGGCGTCGCTGACGCCGACCACCGCAAGCTGACGGCTGAAGCCGGCGAGCGCCGAACAGCCGCTGCCCGGCTGCCTTTTATTGCAGGGCTGGTTGGTGTCGTAGAAATACGGACAGCGGGTGCGTTGAAGCAGGTTGCCGGCGGTCGTCGCCCTGTTGCGCAACTGCCCCGATGCCCCCGCGAGCAGGGCACGCGACAAAAGAGCGTAATGGCGGCGGACCCGTTCGTCGGCGGCAAGGTCTGTATTGCGGACGAGTGCGCCGATGCGCAGGCCCCCTTCCGGTGTCGCTTCGATCGTGTCCAGGCCCAGTCCGTTGACGTCGATCAAATGCGTCGGCGTCTCGATCTCGAGTTTCATCAGATCAAGGAGATTGGTGCCGCCGGCGATGAATTTCGCGCCGTCCGTGGCGGCTGCGGTCTGCGCTGCCGTTTCGACCGACGAGACGCGCTCGTAGCTGAAAGCTCTCATCCCTTCCTCCCCGCGACTTCGGCAATGGCTTCAACGATGTTGGAATAGGCGCCGCAACGACAGATGTTGCCGCTCATGCGTTCGCGGATCTCGGCCGGCGTGATCTCGGCGGGTGCCATGAGGTCTTGCGTCACATGGCTCGGAATATTGGCACGGATCTCATCAAGCATGGCAATGGAGGAACATATCTGGCCCGGCGTGCAGTAGCCGCACTGGAAGCCGTCGTGCTTGACGAACGCAGCCTGCATCGGGTGGAGGTTTTCCGGCTGCCCCAGTCCTTCGAGCGTGGTGATTGCGGCGCCCTCGTGCATGACGGCGAGCGTCAGGCAAGCATTGACGCGCCGGCTGTCAATGAGGACGGTGCACGCACCGCATTGACCGTGGTCGCATCCCTTCTTGGTACCCGTCAAATGCAGATGCTCGCGCAGCGCATCGAGCAGGGTCGTGCGGTTATCGAGCTGAAGCTCCCGACGTTCGCCGTTCACCGTGAACGTAACCTTCGTGCTCTGGTGTGCGGTGGAGGCATTGGTCTGCGCGTGACCGAGCGAGGCTGCGCTCACCACTGTCACAGTAGCGGCCGAGGCGGCAAGCAGGTCGCGCCGCGAGATTTCGAGTGCGCCAGGACTTTGCATATCCAGCTCCATGTTTTGGTGATGAAAGGTCCAAAGCGCGTCGCATCCATCGAAGTCATGTGCCGCGCTTTAGGTCTTGTTGTGCATGTCTTGGTCCCAAACCGCTGCACATGTGTGAATGACATGCATGGGGACCTGCGGCCGGTAAGCTGCGAACGTGCAACAACCGAACCCGGGAAATGATCCGGCGGGCGTGTTCACAAGTGAGTTAGGGCGGATAGCGTGTGTGGCTACCGTCTCGATGGCGACAAGCCCTGTGAACCGGGTTCATGAATGGCGGTGCTGCATCAGGCGCCTTCGCAGCCGGACGCAGCTTGACGAAAGGCGTATCATGTAACAGATACTGTTACATGATACGCGAAGGGCCGCACAATGGAATCTCCAAGCGTCGACAGGCCGGCTTTCACGGCGGCTCATGCCCGTTCCTACGCGGAAGGGACCTGGAGAAAAGTACCGGGGCTGGGCGCCCTCCATCGCATGACATCCATGCTGCTCGCGGAACGTGCGCCGGTGCAAGCGCGGGTCTTGGTGCTCGGCGCTGGCGGCGGTCTGGAGCTCAAGGCTCTCGCCGACGACAATTCAGGTTGGAGTTTTTGCGGCATTGACCCGTCGGCGGATATGCTTCGCGTCGCAGAACAGACGGTGGGACCCCATTTGCCGCGTGTCCGCCTCCAGCAGGGCTACATAGAAGCCGCACCGGAGGGGCCGTTCGACGCGGCCGTCTGCCTGCTCACGCTCCATTTTGTCGATCGTACGCAACGCCTCGGCACACTGGAACAGATTCGCCGCCGCTTACTGCCGAGCGCTCCGTTCGTCGTCGCGCATATCAGTTTCCCGCAATCCGAGCCCGAGCGCTCGACCTGGATCGCCCGGCACGTCGCGTTCGGTGGAATAGCCTCCGGCGACGCTGAAAGTGCAAGGCAGGCGATCGCGACGAAGTTATCTGTTCTCTCGCCGGAGGAGGACGAGGCGGTGCTCCGCGAGGCGGGTTTCTCGGAGGTTCGCTTGTTCTATACAGCTCTGACCTTCAGGGGCTGGGTGGGATACGCCTGAAATCCGGGCAGCTGGGAAGCCTGCAATGCTGATGGCTTCCCGCGACCCGCACGCTTCTCTACCGGCGATAGAGGACCATACCGGCATGATGCAGAACGCCGTCGATAAATTCCCCATCCGCGGTAAAGCCGGTATCGTCCCAATAGTCGATATGCGTACCTGTCACTTCGTAGCGTCCCTCATAGGCGCGTTCACGCGTACCGCGGGCCTCGACATAGCGCCCGTTCGGCAGGAGTTCATGGCGGATGTAACTGTCTTCTGTGATCCAGAGGCCGACATACGGGTGGTTGGCCTGCACATCGGATTCTCCGGCTTTTACGGATTGGCTTAGGAGTGCGGCGGTCATCAGGGTTGCAAAGGCACGCTGCATGTCGATCTCCTCGCGATCAGCGGTTGGGGGATTATGTGGCGGCTGCGGAGAGTGGATACATGTTCGATCGCAGTGGCGGCTTCGCAAAGACGCCCCACAGCCGCCGGGTCATTGGCTACGCGGCTCGTTGTTCTCGACAACCGCCTGGTACGCGGCGAGATCGAGAAAGGCCTCGGCCTCCACCACAGCTCCGTCCTTCATCCGGAATATCCAAACGAACTTGTTGCTGTAAGGCGCTCCCGTTGTCGTGATGGCCGATCCGTCGAAGCGGATGATGACCGTATCTCCATCGGCCCAGATATGATGCACCTTCGGCACCAGAGGGGTTGCGAGCCGGCTGATCAGGGGAGCCGAGGCCCGCTCGACGAAATTCTCCACGCCACGGTAGGTGCCGGCCACGGGCCCGGAGCCGTGGATTGTCCAGACGACATCGGACGCGAGAAGCCCTGCAAAGATGTTGCCGCCGGCTCGCCATTTCTCGAACGCGACCTGCACCGCGGTTCTGTTCTGCGCCTCGATATCGGCGGGTGGCGCGGTGGTATCGGCATGCGCCGGTCCCATGCCGGCCGCAACCGCCGAAGCGATCAGCAGGCTGCGGCCGGAGCCGGCGAGGAGATCTGTCAACGAGAAAAAGCTCATGGGATATCCTTTCGTCAGCTTGCTCAAGTTGCGTTGCGGTCGGGGCGCGGGGAAGCGCCTTGGGTCAGTGCGCGCCGGATCAATTGCTCGACGCGGTCGGCCTGATCGTGATCTCAGTGGTGTCCACGCTATGCGGAGCCTCGATCACCTGCCGGATCGCACGTGCGATGTCGGCTGGTTGAAGCGCGATGGCGCGATAGGCGTCCATCACCGCCATGGTCTCCTCGTGGGTGATGGTTGCGGCGAGCTCGCTCTCGACCACGCCGGGATTGACGCAGGTGACGCGGATATGGGTACTCTCCTGGCGGAGTCCGTCCGAGATCGCGCGAACCGCGAACTTCGTTGCGCAATAGACCGCGGCTGTGGGTACGACCGACAGCGCTCCGATGGAGCCGATATTGATGATCTGCCCGCTACGCTGTGCCTCCATCACCGGCAATACGGCCCCGATGCCCCAGAGCACGCCCTTGATGTTCACGTCGACCATGCGCTCCCACTCGTCCAGCTTGACGGCGGCAAGCGGTGAGAGCGGCATCACGCCGGCATTGTTCACCAGGACGTCGATGCGCCCCCATGTGTCGACTGCGGCCTTGGCAAAGGCTGCCATGGATTGACGGTCGGTCACGTCCAAAACCTGCGCCCTGGCGGTTCCTCCTGCTTTGCGGATATCCTCGGCGATGGCCTCGGTACGGTCGAGCCGGCGTGCACCCATCAAAACTTTCGCACCGGCGGTGCCGAGCTCTCGGGCGATGCCCTCGCCGATGCCGCTGGAGGCGCCGGTGATCAGAATGACCTTGTCCATGTCGTACTCCGTTCATTGCTTGCACGGACAAGATGGACTTCATTGACTGTAGCCGGTATCCATCACTTACTGAACTCGGCGGTTAGCGGTGCTTTCCAATGAAGATCGATATGAACCTTCTGCCGCTTTTTCTGGCTGTCGCGGAAGAGGACAACTTCCGTGCGGCCGCCGATCGGCTCGGCGTGACCCGCTCGGCCGTCAGCCAAGGGATGCGGCGGCTCGAAGATGCGTTCGGCACGATGCTCGTCACCCGCACGACGCGTTCAGTGCGCCTGACCGAGGCTGGGGAGCGTCTGCGCGAGGCCCTGTCGCAGCCCCTGTCGGACATCGCAACGGCGCTCGATCGTGTGGCAGGTGAGGATGAGCCCCGCGGTCATTTGCGGATCGCCGTCACTTCGATCGCCGAGCAGTTCCTCTCCGGTCCGCTCATCGCTTCCTTTGCTCAGGCACATCCAGGGGTGACGATAGACGTTACAGTCACGGACGAGGAGTTCGACATCGTCGCCGCCGGTTTCGACGCGGGCGTCAGGCTTGGCGAGGTGATCGAGCAGGACATGATCGCGGTGCCGCTGTCGGGCGATCAGCGCGAGCTGGCGGTTGCTGCCCCCGCCTATCTCGCAGTCCGCGGCACGCCGGCGCACCCGCGCGAACTGGTCCATCATCGCTGCATAGGCTGGCGGCGAGCGCCGAATGTCGCGCCCTACAGGTGGGAATTCGAGGAGAATGGTGTGCCCTTCGACGTGGCGGTCGAGCCCCAGATTACCACCAATGACCTGCGCTTCATGCTCCGCTCAGCACTCTGCGGGGCCGGGATCACCTTCGCAACGGAAGAAACCTTCCGCCCGTTCGTGGAAACCGGTGAACTTGTTCCGCTGCTGCAGGATTTCCTGCCGCCGTTCCCCGGTTTCTTTCTTTATTTCCCTCAGCGCCGCAACATGGCGCCGAAGATGCGAGCTTTGATCGAGCATATACGGCGGTGGCGATAACCGGCGGATCATCGGCAGATGCGGTTGCGGCGGTGAGATGCCGATGCCAAGAAGTTCCGACCTCGATCACGACTGTCGCAGCCGCGGTCTGGTAGAGAGATTCCAGGAGGGCGTGGAGTCCTCTGCCAGGATTGTTGCCTGCAGTGGGCAGGGCCGGCCGTTCATGAGTTGCTCTTGTCGGAACCCGCGGCCGGATGCCACAGCCGATTCGGAAAGAAATGCTGCCTGGAGATCGACATGATTGCGGCCCTTTTTGTCGGAAGCTCCACGGTTCTTGTGTGAGAGAAGCCCGAGCGCTGCAGATTGCCGAGCTGGCGGTGGTGCGCCGCGTTCGGTTCCTGCACGATCCGTTCGGTCCGGGGATCGTCGAGAAACATCAGATGCAGAAGGGAGGGCAGCCAGGCTGTGAACCAGGGCTTTCCGCGACAGGACTCCTCTCCGACTATGACGTGGCAGCCGCGGTCGTAGTCGCCGGCGCCTGAAAAAGGTCCGATCACGTCCTCCTTCGCCCAGTAGATCTCGAAATAGGAGAAGGCCCGCCCATTGAAGCGGCCGATTAGCGGTATCGTATGCGGATCGGCGAACATGCGCTGCAAATAACGCCGATGGGCGGCTTCACTCCCCGCCTCGTTCCAGAATTCGTCGACCCGCGGGTCGTTCATCCAGCGATGAACGTCGGGGAGGTCGTCGAGTGTCGCAACGTGAAACGACAGCGTTCCCGAAAGCCACGGTATGAAACGGGCATAAACGCATCCGGCCGGCTTCGGCGGCCGTAGAGGATGCTCGGTCTTCCCATCGAAGATATCGCGCCGCGGAAATGCGATTGCGGGTGAGGCTTTCCAGATCTCCGGCAACTGCCAGAACATCTCGGCAAGGACCGATGGCTGCGCCAGAACCTCGGTGATATCGCCTATAAGGCCATGCCGCTGCAACTCCGGAAAAAGGGTATTCCAGCCCTCTCCTGCAAGTACGATCGACGCCAGGCCTGGTCGCGTCGCGAAAAGATATTCGAGGGCGGTGCAAGCAAGCCGGAAGGCTTCGGTGCCATCCGGCCGGAGATCGACAATGCGGAGTCCCGTATCGGCAAACTTGAAGTGCGCACGGCGTTCCCCGGTAATCGACACTGACATGGTCGAACCGGTCTCGTACAGGTCTACGGGTCCTCGAGGATGAAGCTGAAAGGAGCGAAAGACGCGGCCATCTTGAACGCCGGACCCACGGTACCCGCCGCCCCCTCCCGGGGTGGAACCCCACTGTCCTCGATGACCTCGGTCCATCAGAAGACCTTCGTCAGCGAGATTGCGAATGTGCGGCCGCGACCCTTGTAGTCGAACGCTGCTTCGTCGGCCAAAGCGCCGTAAAGAGCTTTGGCACGCGAGCCCCAGACTGTCGTGTACTCTGTGTCGAAGAGGTTGTGGATGCCGAAATTCAAAGTGGTGTCCGTGTTTTCGAAAGTATAGCCGCCGGTGAGGTCGAACAGGGTGTAGTCGTCTATGGAGTGGCCATCGGCGCCGGTGAGCTCGAAAATGCGCTGGCCGGAGAATTTCAGGCTGAGCGCATCATTGGTCCAGCCGACATAGCCGCCAAGCTTGGAGACGCTCGCGCTTCCAATGGAGTCCTTTTCCCAGCCATCGTCGCCCTTGACTTCGGTTCTCACCAAATGGCCCAGAACACCCACATCGAAGCCATGGTCGAGCTTCACGCCCGCCTTGCCTTCGATGCCGTAGACGCGTCTCTCCTGATCGACCACCTCGACCGCGACAGTCGTGCGATTGAGATTGATGGAACGGTCGGAAAGGGAGTAATAGGCCGCGGTCTCAAGATTGTAGGTGCCGTCATCGAGACGATAGCCGATTTCGAATGAGTTTGTCTTGATCGCCTCGAGCGCGGAATCGCCGACGTTGACGCTATTGAGAAGCGTGTAGTGTCCGCCGGAGAAGGAGTAGTTGCCAATCCCGTAGTACCTGGCCGGATCCGGCAGTTCGAAGCCCTGGCTGAAATTGGCATAGACCTGCTGCGTATTCGTCAGCTGATAGGTCGCCCCTGCACTGAACAAAGCAGCGTCGTAACTGACTTCGCCGCCAGGTATGGTGTCGGCAGAAGTTGCTCTGCCCTGCAGGATGGCGACCTGCTGCGCCGATCCGATGAAGTCGGATACCTCAGTGTTGACGAACTGATACCGCATCCCGCCGCTCAGAGTAAGCCTGTCGGTCGCCTCGTAGGCAGCCTCGGCAAAGCCGGCGATGGTTGAGACATCGATCGATGGATAAAGACCGGTCTTGCCGATCGTATCGAAATCGAGCCCTCCGGATTGCGCGGCTGTCAGCGTGTCGAAGATATTCTGACGCGACTTGAAGGAATCCCGATCGGCATCGACGCCATAGGTGATCTTCAGTGCGTCGGTGGGTTCCGCTACCAAGGCGGCCCTGACGCTGTAATAATCTGTATCCTGCGAACTGCCGTAAATGTAAAGACCGGTCTCAGTATTGCCCGAAGCTGGGAAGGGATGGAACTTTATTCGCTCAGTCCGGTAAGATCCTTGAAGCAATAGCTGCTGGCCGAAAACGTCATCATCGGTGTAGGTGATGTTGAACATCGAGCGGCGCGTTTGCGGATTGAAGTCGGAGTCGTATCCGGAACGGGTTTCGAACAGACTCGGATCGCGGAGCGCTGCAAAGAAGGGCCCATAATAAAGCCCGTAATCGGAGTCCTGCTTGCTGTCGAAATATTGCCCGGAGAATTCGAGGCGGCGGCCGTCGTCGATCTGGTAGCCGACAGACCCCATCAGGTCGATACGTTTGTTGAAGGCGGTGGACGTCTGCGTGACGTCTGGGATGACCATCGTGCCGCTACCGTCGTAAAAGGCGCCGGTCCTGTTGCCGGCGATCGAAAGGCGGGCATCCCAGTTTTCGCTGTTGTAGGTGACTGCGCCCGCCGCATTGCGGTCGAAGTCCTGGCTGCCGGCAAAGCCGCTGCCCATGCCGCCGGTCACTTCCGCATGCAGGCCCGGCTCCGCGTCCTTACCCTTCTTCGTGATGATGTTGATGATGCCGCCGGTTGCGTTTCCCCCGTAGATTGCAGTCGCCCCGGACAGAACCTCCACCCGTTCGATGTTGAACGGATCGATGGCATCGAATTGTCGGCTCACCGAGCGTGCCGAGTTCATAGAGACGCCGTCGATGAGGATGAGCGGTGGCCGGCCCCGAAGGTTCTGGCCGACGGATGTGCGCGCTCCGTCGCTTGCGGGATCGAAGCTCGGGATGGATTCCCCCAGGATCTGCTGCAGCGTCTTGCCCGACCGGGCCTCCGCCTGGATCTGATCCGAATCGACGATGTAAATGGTGCGGGCGATTTCCGAAATTTGCTGAGGCGATCGGCCGCCGGTGACGACGATCTCTTCCAGGCTCGTCGCAGCTTCCGACTGATTCGCGGCCTCCTGGGCCACAGCACCCGTGCCGAACGCCATTGCCGCGGCGAAAACGCAAATGCCTATGCCGCCATTCTCGTTGGTACCCATAACGCCCCCTGCGCCCAGAAAAATTGCCGCTGCCGGTGAGCGGGCAAGCTGTTAATACAAGACTATTTAAGTCATGTTTTATGAGCTAAAGGTGTTGGCCGCTTGGATAATGGCGAACCTCATTTGGACGGATGCGAACGTCAACAGGAAAGGCTGGCTTACGACATGGAGACAATCCGACCGCTGAAATTCGGGACGCTGTCCCTGCCTGATCGCGAAAGCAGACTCGTTTGCAGAAGCATTCTTGTGGACATGCTCGGAGAGGCGACCATAGTGGCGGACGAGGGCGATCTGACCGGTGTGACCGGCCTCTTCTGGAAATACGTTTCCCTGTCGCTTGCAACGGTCTATTTCCCCAGGACAATGCTTCGCCTCGACACCAGCGGGCTGGGGGATGCCGGTATCGTCATCCTGCGTGCGATGGACGGTCCGCTCGTCGTCCGTCACCGGCGGAAAAAAGTGGAGTCGGCACGCGCAGGCGTCATATTTCTTCCCGCGGATGCGTCATCCGAGATCACGCTCCCGGAAGGTGGGCGCTTCGACTGCGCCCATCTTCCGGCCTATGCGCTGGCCTCGAGGCGCGATCTTCTAAAGCCGATTATGATGCAACCGCTTGCGGCGGAATGCCTGCCTTTGCAGCTCCTGACGAACTATGCAGGCTATCTTCTGAGGCAGGAGTACCAGTGCGAGGAGCATGCGGGCATGATGGTCACGCATTTCTACGATCTTTTGCCGGTGCTTGCACAAGATGTCGGCAATGTAGGTCCGCGAGAAACGCCCCAGAGCCGAATGGCGTCCATCAAGATGCGCATAGAACAGAACCTTGCGAACGGTTCCTTCTCGATTACCGACGTGGCCGAGGCCGAGCGTATCACCCCGAGGGCAATCCAGAAATTCTTCAGCCGCGAGGGAACGACATTCTCGCGCTATGTGCTCGGACGGCGGCTCTCACTCGCCAAGGGGCTCATACTGACCGAAGGCGATGTCACCTCCATCAGCCAGATCGCCTACAATGTCGGGTTCAACGATCTTTCCTACTTCAATCGAACCTTCAGGAACCGCTACGGCGTGCGTCCCTCCGACTTGCGCCGGCTCGCGGCGGCCGCCTGACGAGCTGGCAGAAAATAGGGCGCTCCCGGTTGAGGGAGCCGCCGTTGTCTCGCTGCAGCCGCTTTGAAGCCGGTTACGCTGCGGTGCTGCACTTCTCGAAAGCAACCAGTGGATTGTCCACCATGCCCTGGAAGTCCGGCACCGGACGCTCGTCGTCGTCGGCATAGCCGTGCGTGAACAGCCGAACACGGTTCAGGCAAAGACGCGGATATTCATCGCCGAAGAGATCGAATGTCGCGAAGCGGGAGGCCATGTCGGGGAAGCGCTTCTGATAAGTGAGTATGCTGTTGCGTGCCAACCCCCAGAAGACCTCTTCGGAAAGGCCGGAACGCTGGTCGAGCAGGACCGACATATAGCGGAAGACGCATATGAAGAGCGTCGTCTGGATGAAATGGATCAGGAAGTCGGCAGGCAGGCACAGGAGAACCGCCCGGACCTCTTCCGGAAGGGTGGCGCTTTCGGGAAACTCCTGATCGCAGACGATGACGTCGTCGATGAAATCGCGCAGTGCCAGACGCTCCGGTCGGCCGTCCTTGAGAATGAGTGTCGCATTCTGCCCGTGCGCCGAAAAGGCAAGGCCGTGTTTTGCGAGCAGATGGCAGACCGGAGGGATAACAATGTCCAAGAACCGCGCCACCCATTCCGAGACCGACATGCCCGATTTCTCGGCAAGTGCCTGAACCACCGGCTTGCCGTCGGTTCCGGCATGGATCGGAATAGCCGAGGCCGCGTCGTCAGATCCAGTGTGTGGAGCGGCAGGCCCGACCCGAGGACCTGCTGCAGCGTCTCGATCACCTCCGGGTGGTTATGACCGAGTGCCAGCGTTCCAGCGCCTGCGAGGCAATCGAGATAGGTTCCGCCGTCGACGTCGGTCACAGTGCAGCCGAGGGCCGATTTCAACGCGACGGGAAAGCGGCGCGGATAGCTGCGGGCGTTCGATTCGCGTTTTTCCTGTCGGTCGAGATAAAAGGCGTTGTCGGCGCGTGCAGAAGCATCCATGAGATCAACTCCGTTCAAGATTTTTCGATGACGTCAGGGTGGCGAGCTCAGGCGCCTGCCCCAGAGCGTCCCAGTGTGTCATCGAAGCACCGAGATGCTCTAAGTCGTTGAAACAACACGCTTCCGGATGAAGAGCCGCTAGACCCTTTGCCTGGAAGTGCTCCGGGAACGGGATCAGGAAAAATGCGCGCGGTTTGCTGGCGCATCCCGATCCGATCCTCAGAAACGATCACGCTTTACGATTTCAGTTCGATCCGACTGAAATGATGGTGATCTGGAGGTGAGGGACGCGCTTTGATCCTTTCCAGCATCCAGACGGACAGTCCGATGCCGAGCACGGAAATGACCGTCGCCGAGGAGAAGAGCGCCGCATAGCCGAACCGGTCGGCAAGGTAGCCTGCGATCGAGGTCCCGATCAGATACACGACCAGCTCGGCGCAGCTCAGGATGGTGAAATCCGTCCCCGGCTGATCGTCGGATGAGGACGCCATAAAGAAGGAATAGATCGCGACCAATTCCATGTAGCGGATCAGGGTCTGGAAGGCGGAGGCGGACATGGCGACGGCTATACCGGGCCATATGCCGAAAGCATTGAGTGCGAAGGCAAGGAAGCAGAGACTGCGAAGCCCGCCGAGCAGGATGAGCGTCGCCGTCAAGCCCGCCTTGCGGATGATCAACGCGGCGATCAGTGCGCCGAGAAGCCCCGCCGTCGCGGCGGCCGCCCCGGACATGTAGCCGATCCACTCGGTCGGCACTTTGTTGTCGACGAGGTAAGGTCCTTCCATCCCGCGCACAAGGCCTTCGCTCGCTCGATAAGTGAGGGCGAAGGCAAGGACCATCCAGGCATTCCGCCGCCGAAAGAAACCGAAAAGGCTTGCTCGCCTGCGCGGGGGCGATTCCGGCGTAGCTATGGCGCTATCTTTCATCCAGATGGCCGCGACCAGCGGCAGCAGGGAGAGGCACGCGACAAGCAGGATCGTCGGTCGCCAGCCGATCTTGTGGAAGAGGACCAGCGTCAGCGTGCCGCCGATGATGACGCCAAGCGCGACCGCTCCGGCCTGGACGGCATTGCCGATCGGCCGCGTCCTGCCGGTGAGGTGGCGCACCGCATAGCCGTCGGTGGCGATATCTTGCACCGAGGAAAGCAGCGTGATGCAGATGCCGATCGCGAAGAGCATGCCGGCCTGATCGGGCTCGACCAGCGCCATCGACGCTATGCCTGCACTGACGAGAAGCTGCGTCGGTACGACCCAGCCGCGCCGGTGGCCAAGTCCTGGCCAGGGCGCCCAACGATCGACAAGAGGCGCAACCGCGAATTTCAGCACAAGCGGCAGCATCAGAAGCGAGAACAGACCGATCGCGGTGCGCGATGCACCGCTTTCGCGCATCAGGGGCGGTAGTGCCACGAGCAGGAGATAGGTTGGGATCCCTTGCGCCAGATAGAGTCCGCCCAAGACGGCGCAAAGCCTTCCTGCACCTGCCGCCGTCGACCCTTCCCGGACCGCTGGAGAAGTCTGCACCATTGTCATGATAGGATCCGATCCTTGGACCGCACCGGCGAACACTGAAGACTGCCACTGCGCGGCAAAATTGGCCTGACGATAAACATGAGTATTGTTATCATCTTTAAATGGACGGACGGCGTAAGACTTGGATGTGAGCGAACCTGATTAAGACAATAGCGAACGCGCTTTCGAGAGGGGCGGCAGGAAGTCTCAAGGGCGCTTAGGCTGCCGGATCGATCTTACTGGGGTAGAGAAAAGGTCGGTTGGCGGTTCGGGTGTCGCGTCGAGAAAATCGTGTTAGCGCTCGGTCCGAACTCCTTATCTTTTCTTTATGTGGCCGCCAAACCATCCCAATCGATAATTGACGCGGCACGGGCGCATGATCCGGATCCTGGATAGAACTGGAGAATGCCGATGTCCGATTTTCTTTTCCTTGCCGCCGGCTTTGGCGGCCTTGCCGCGCTCGCGTTTTACGCGCGCGCCCTGAGCCGGCTTTAGGGAGAATGCGATGGTCGAGGCTTTGATCGGGCTCGTCGTTGCCGTCGCGCTCGCGGCTTATCTGATTGTGACGCTCGTCCGGCCGGAACGCTTCTAGAGCGTTTCACGGGCTCATTCTAACCCTTTGAAACGATGCGCTTCCGCATGGAAATCCGTTCCACGCGTTTCGCGGAAGTGCTCTAGCTCCTTCACCCACGGAGACCTCTCATGTCTGTCACCGGATGGCTGCAGATCAGCCTCCTTTTTTTCGCCGTCCTTGTCGTGGTCAAGCCGCTGGGGCTTTACATGGCCAGGGTAAATTCAGGCGAACGCAATGTGCTTTCGCCAATTCTCGGGCCGGTGGAGCGTGGCCTTTATGGTGCCGCCGGCGTCGATCCGGCACGGGAGCAGGGCTGGCTCTCCTACACGCTCTCCATGCTCGCTTTCAGCCTCGCGAGCTTTGCGCTGCTCTACGCGATCCTGAGACTTCAGGCATGGCTGCCGTTGAACCCGCAGGGCTTCGGCAACGTGCCGCCGGATCTCGCCTTCAACACTGCCGTCAGTTTCGTCACGAACACCAATTGGCAGAATTACGGCGGCGAGACCACGCTCAGTCATTTCAGCCAGATGATGGGGCTGACCGTGCAGAACTTCGTCTCGGCCGCCACCGGAATTTCGATCGCCCTTGCCGTTACGCGGTCCTTCGCCCGCTCCGCGGTACCGACGATCGGCAACTTCTGGGTCGATCTCACCCGTTCGACACTGTACGTCCTCTTGCCGCTCGCCGTCCTGGTGGCGGTCGCCTTCGTGGCAATGGGGCTGCCGCAGACGTTCCGTGCTTCGGTAGAAGCCACGACCCTCGAAGGGGTGAAACAGACCATCGCCTTGGGGCCGGTTGCCAGCCAGGAAGCGATCAAGCAGCTCGGCACCAATGGTGGCGGCTTTTTCAACGTCAATGCCGCACATCCTTTCGAAAACCCGACAGCGCTTTCCAACTATCTCAATATCTTCGCGATGCTGTCGATTTCGGCGGCGCTGCTCTACACGTTCGGGCAACTCGTCGGCAACAGACGGCAGGGCTGGGCCTTTATCGCTGTCACGTTCACATTCCTGGTCATAGGTGCCGGGGTGGTCTATTGGGCGGAGGCGCAGGGAAATCCGATCCTGTCGCAGATCGGCCTCGATCCGGCTCTCGGCAACATGGAAGGAAAGGAAATCCGCTTCGGCCAGGCCATGACCGCGCTCTACGCGACGGTCACGACGGGCCTTTCCGATGGCGGCGTCAACGGCATGCACGGCTCGTTCACGGGTCTTGGCGGTCTCGTTCCGATGTTCCTCATACAACTCGGCGAGGTCCTGCCCGGCGGTGTCGGCTCGGGTCTCTATGGCATGATCGTCTTCGCCATCCTCGCGGTTTTTGTCGCGGGCCTTATGGTCGGCCGCACCCCGGAACTGCTCGGCAAGAAGATCGAAGCGCGCGAGATGAAATACGCGATGCTCGCGGTGCTTATTCTGCCGCTCTCGATCCTCGGCTTCACGGCGGCTTCCGCCGTCATGCCCTCGGCCGTCGCCAGCATCGGCACCGCAGGACCGCACGGACTATCGGAAATCCTCTATGCCTATACGTCGGCCAGCGGCAACAACGGATCGGCCTTCGGCGGGCTTTCGGGAAACACGCTCTGGTACAATACGACGCTGGGCCTTGCGATGCTGCTCGGCCGCTTCGCCTATGCCGTTCCCGTGCTCGCCATTGCCGGCTCCATCGCCGCCAAGACGCGCGCCTCGGCATCCAAGGGCACATTCCCGACCGACACGCCGCTCTTCGTCGGCCTGCTGATCGGCATCATCCTCATTCTCGGCGGGCTGCAGTTCCTGCCGGCGCTCGCGCTCGGCCCGATCGTCGAGCATTTCGCCATGCTCTCCGGGCAGACCTTTTGAAGGGATCAGGCATGTCAAAGAAACCCGTCACCCCAAGCCTCTTCGACCCGAAGATACTCCTCCCGGCAGTCAAGGCCGCCTTCGTCAAGCTTGATCCGCGCCAGCTGGTCCGCAATCCGGTGATCTTCGTCACCGAAGCCGTGGCGGCGTTGGTCACTTTCTTCTTCGTTCTCGATATTGCAACCGGCGGGGCCAGTCCGCTCTTCTCGGGGCAGATTGCCGCCTGGTTGTGGTTCACCGTGCTCTTCGCCACTTTCGCTGAAGCCGTTGCCGAGGGTCGCGGCAAGGCGCAGGCCGACTTCCTCCGCCGGACCAAGTCGGAGTTGAGCGCCCGCAAGCTTGTTGCGCCCGAGGGTCGCGAGACCGAGGAAATTCCTGCGACCATGTTGAAGGTCGGAGATCTCGTCCTGGTCCAGGCCGGCGAACTGATCCCGGGCGATGGCGAGGTCGTGGAAGGCGTCGCCTCGGTCAACGAGAGCGCCATAACTGGCGAATCGGCGCCGGTCATCCGCGAAGCGGGCGGCGATCGCTCCGCTGTCACCGGTGGTACCGAGGTGCTTTCGGACTGGGTCAAAGTCCGCATCAGGACCGCCCCGGGTTCAACCTTCGTCGACCGCATGATCGCCCTCATCGAGGGGGCGCAGCGGCAGAAGACGCCGAACGAGATCGCGCTGTCGATCCTGCTTTCCGGTCTGACGCTGATCTTCCTGATCGCAGTGGTGACGCTCTGGGGCCTTGCTTCCTATTCGGCGACCGTGCTTTCGGTGACCGTGCTGTCCGCGCTTCTCGTCACGCTGATCCCGACGACCATCGGCGGGCTGCTTTCGGCCATCGGCATTGCCGGCATGGACCGGCTGGTGCGCTTCAACGTCATCGCCACCTCCGGCCGCGCCGTCGAGGCCGCAGGCGACGTGGACACGCTGCTCCTCGACAAGACCGGCACGATCACCTTCGGCAACCGCATGGCAAGCGATTTCCTGCCCGTGCCGGGTGTGACCGTGGAGGAACTCGCCGATGCGGCGCTTCTCGCAAGCCTGGCCGATGAGACCCCGGAGGGCCGCTCCATCGTGGCGCTCGCCACTGGCGATCTCGGGCGCCGGGCCCCAGAAACCGGCATCGATGCGGTCGTGCCCTTCGCCGCCGAAACCCGGTTGTCCGGCGTCGACCATGGCGGCCGCCGGCTGCGCAAGGGTGCGGTCGATTCGATTTTGAAGTTTGCCGGCCTGTCCGACAGCAAGATCCCTCACGAATTCCGGCAGGCGGTCGACAGGGTCGCCCGAACCGGGGGCACGCCGCTCGCCGTGGCTGACGGGAGCCGACTGCTCGGCGTGATCCACCTGAAGGATATCGTCAAGCCCGGGATCAAGGAGCGCTTCTCCGAATTGCGCGCCATGGGCATCCGCACGGTAATGGTGACCGGTGATAACCCGATCACTGCCGCGGCAATCGCCTCGGAGGCCGGCGTCGACGATTTCCTCGCCGAAGCGACACCGGAAGACAAGCTCGCCTATATCCGCAGGGAGCAGAAGGGCGGCCGGCTGATTGCCATGTGCGGCGACGGCACCAACGATGCGCCGGCACTCGCGCAGGCCGATGTCGGCGTCGCCATGCAGACCGGCACGCAAGCCGCCCGCGAAGCGGCCAACATGGTGGACCTCGATTCCAGCCCGACGAAGCTGATCGAGATCGTCGAGATCGGCAAGCAATTGCTGATGACGCGCGGCTCTCTCACGACCTTCTCGATCGCCAACGACGTTGCGAAATACTTTGCCATCATCCCGGCCCTCTTCGTCACCACCTATCCGGCGCTCGGCGTGCTCAACGTGATGGGCCTTGCGTCACCGCAGTCGGCTATTCTGTCGGCCGTGATTTTCAACGCGCTGATTATCGTCGCGCTCATTCCGCTGGCGTTGAAGGGCGTCAGGTACCGCGCCGTCGGCGCGGCAGCCCTGCTCCGCGGCAATCTCCTCGTCTACGGCCTCGGCGGCCTGGTCCTGCCCTTCGCTGCGATCAAGCTGATCGACCTTGCCGTCTCGAACCTCAATCTGGTGTGATCATGCTCAATCAACTCCGACCTGCACTCGTCCTGACATTCGCATTCACCCTCCTTACCGGGCTTGGCTATCCGTTGATGATCACCGGCGTTGCGCAGGCCCTGATGCCGGCAGAGGCCAATGGCAGCCTTGTCCGCAAAGACGGCGTCCTCATCGGTTCGCAACTCATCGGCCAGAACTTCGTTTCGGAGAAATATTTCTGGCCGCGACCTTCCGCGACCGGTCCGGAGCCTTACAATGCCGCCGCTTCGAGCGGCTCCAATCTCGGGACGACCTCTGACACGCTGAAGGCGCGTGTCTTCGCCGACATCGCAAGGCTTCGCGCAGCGGGCATGGCGGGCCCCATTCCCGCCGACGCAGGCATGGCCTCGGGGTCGGGGCTCGACCCGCATATCTCGCCCGAGTTCGCCCGTGTCCAGATCGCCCGGGTCGCGAAAGCGCGCGGGCTTCCGGAAGCTGATGTGGAAGCGCTCGTCGCCGGGGCAACGCGGGGCCGCCTGTTTGGGATCGTAGGCGAGCCGCGCGTCAATGTGCTAGAACTGAATCTTGCCTTGGATGCGCCGAGGAGCTGACCGAGTTCGAGACGTTGCATGCCCGACAATGACCGCGACCTGAAGAGCCGCCCCGACCCGGACGCCCTGCTGGCGCTCGCCGGGAAGGGCAGCAGAGGCAAACTCACCGTCTTTCTTGGTGCGGCGCCTGGAGTCGGCAAGACCTATGCCATGCTGACACGTGCGCGGCGGCTCAAGGAAGAAGGAGGCGATATCGTCATCGGGCTCGTCGAAACGCATGGACGTGGCGAGACCGCAGCACTGCTCGAGGGGCAGGAAGTCTTGCCGCGCCGTCAGGTGCTCCACAACGGACGGACACTTCTCGAATTCGACCTCGACGCGGCGTTGGCGCGCCGCCCGCGCGTCATCGTGGTCGACGAGCTCGCCCATACCAATTTCGGTGAAAGCCGCCATCCCAAGCGCTACCAGGATGTCGAGGAACTGGTCGATGCCGGCATAGACGTCTGGACGGCACTCAATATTCAGCACCTGGAAAGCCTCTCGGACGTCGTTGCGCAGATTGCCGGCGTGCCGGTGCGCGAACGCGTCCCCGATACGGTTCTCAATCGCGCTGACGATGTCCTGCTGGTGGACCTGCCGCCGGCCGAACTGATCGAACGGCTGAAGGAGGGCAAGGTCTACCTGCCCGACAGCGCCAAGCGCGCTGCCGATCGCTTCTTCCGCCTCGGCAATCTGACGGCGCTGCGCGAACTGGCGCTCCGCCGGACGGCGGACCGGGTCGACGATCAGATGGTCGACTATCTCAGGCAGAATGCGATCGAGGGACCCTGGGGGGCCGCCGAACGGCTCCTCGTCTGCATCGGTCCCGACGCCCTGTCCGAAAAGGTGGTGAGGACGGCAAGCCGGCTCGCGTCGGGCCTGAACGCCGACTGGTTCGTCGTATCCGTCGAACGTGCGGATGGTGAGGCGGAGAGCGGTGGAGCGATGCGGCAGCTGGACGAGACTTTTCGGCTCGCCGAGCAGCTGGGCGCCGAGACGCGGCGTGTCATCGGCAACGACTTCGTCGAAGAAATTCTGAAGCTCGCAAGGCGGGAACACGCGACGCAAATCGTCATCGGCACGCGCCGCCACCGATTTCCGCTCCGGCTCTTCCGTCGCTCCTTGCCGGATGCACTTGCCGCCAAGGCGGCCGGTATCGCCATCCACCTCGTCACTGACGGGGCCGTACCGGCTGTCAAACCGGCGATCGGACGCAGAAGCACGCTTCCGGAAGGGGCGGGGCGGGCGGTTGCCATCGCCGCCGGCACGGCTGCAGCCGCGACGGCAATCGGCCTGCTGATCGAGCAGTTCGTCGTCCTGCCGAATATCTCGCTTCTCTACCTTCTGGCCGTGCTCGCCTCGGCGACCTATGCGGGCTATGTCGCCGCGATCGCGGCCGCGCTCATCTCCGTTCTTGCCTATAATTTCTGCTTCATCGAACCGGTCGGCACTTTTACAGTTGCCGAACCGCACGAAGTTTTTGCTCTCTTCGCGTTCCTTGCGGCGGCGATGCTTGCCGGGGGGCTCGCCTCCCGCGTTCGCGAGCAGGCGACGACCGCGAGGCGGCGGGCCGCGGCGACGCAGGCGCTTTACGATTTTTCGCGCAAGCTTTCCGGTACCGCCAATGCCGAGGACGTGCTGTGGGCCGCAGTCACCCAGATCCAGGCGACGCTCCGGCGCAACGCGGCGCTTCTTCTGCCGGAAGACGGAGAGGTCAGCTTGATGGCGGCCTGGCCGCCGGATACGGAGCTCGGCCTTACCGATACGATGGCGGCGCGCTGGGCCTTCGAGAAAAAGGAGGCTGCCGGCAACGGTACCGGCACGCTGCCGAACAGCCCCTTCCAGTTCAGGCCGCTTATGAGTCCGCATGGAGTCGTTGGCGTCTTCGGCTTCCTGCAGGAAGACAGGCCGCTGGAAATAAACGAGGAACGGGGGCTCGCCGCGATACTCGATCAGACCGCGATCGCGGTCGACAGGGCGCGTCTCTCGCGCGAGAGCCTCGACCAGGCAGCGCGGCTCGAGGGCGAGAAGTTTCTCGCGGCGCTGCTTTCCTCCATATCCCACGATCTTAGAACGCCGCTCGCAACAATCACCGGAGCGGTGACCAGTCTGCGCCAGCTCGGCGAGCGGATGCCCGCGGAAAGCCGGGACGACCTCCTGAAGTCGATCGAGGAGGAGAGCGGCAGGCTCACGCGCTTCGTTGCCAACCTGCTCGATATGACCCGCATCGAAGCCGGAACGGTAAATGCCAAGCGCGACTGGGTCGATGTCGCCGATGTGGTTCATTCGGCTGTGGAGCGTGCGCGTAAATACTTTCCCGGCCGCGTCTTCGAAACGAGCATCGCTCCCGACTTGCCGCTGATCCGCGGCGATAGCGTGCTGCTTGGGCAGGTGATCTTCAATCTGCTCGACAACGCCAATAGGTTCGGCGGTGACGAGCCCGTCAGCATCTATGCGCGGCAGGATGGAGATGAGATCGTGCTTTCGGTAACCGACCTCGGCAAGGGCATCGCCCCGGCCGATCTCGACACCGTGTTCGACAAATTCTTCCGTAAAGGTAAGCCGGATGGCCGTTCGCTCGGCACGGGGCTCGGCCTTTCCATCAGCAAGGGTTTCGTGGAGGCGATGGGCGGACAAATCAAGGCGGAGAGCCCCGCGATGAAGCGCCGCGGTACGCGCATTTCCATGCGGTTCCCCGCGGCGGAAACCGACATCGCAGAGAGGGAGCGCGGATGACCGCCGAGCGCATCCTCGTCGTGGACGACGAGCCGCAGATCCAGCGTTTCCTGCGCCCGGCGCTGTCAGCCGCCGGTTACGAGGTGATCGAGGCGGCAAACGGCGCGCAGGCGCTGAAGGCGGCTGTGACGGCAGCGCCGGACGTCGTAATCCTCGATCTCGGCCTCCCCGACATGGACGGCAAGGATGTCGTGGCCAATATCCGCGCCTGGTCGCAGGTTCCGATCATCATCCTTTCGGCGCGTGATCGTGAAAGCGAGAAGATCGCTGCCCTCGATCTCGGCGCCGACGACTACATCGAGAAGCCGTTCGGGATCGGCGAACTGACGGCGCGAATCCGTGCGGCGCTGCGCCATCGCATCCAGATGGCGGGAGGGCAGGCGCAGCTGTCGGCAGATGGGCTTTCGATCGACATGGTCAAGCGTGTCGTGACGCGTGACGGCGAGGCGCTCCGGCTGACGCCGAAGGAATATGACCTTCTCGTCATGCTGGCGCATCACGCAGGCCGGGTGGTCACCCACAGGACGCTGCTCACCTCCGTCTGGGGTGCCGCCCACGGTGAGGACCTGCATTATCTGAGAGTCTTCATCGGTCAGCTGCGTGGCAAGATCGAGCGCGATCCCGGCAATCCGAAGATCGTCCGCACCGAGCCAGGCGTCGGTTACCGCTTCGTCGGCGACGAGGACTGAGGCGCTCGTCCAGTCGGGCCTCAGGTAAGGGCCGCGAACTTCTCCACCAGTTTCGTCGGCCCTGACACGATCAGCAGATCACCTCTCTCGACCGTTGTTTCCGGTGTGGCATAGGTAAAGTCCAACTTTCGCCGTTTGACGCCGACGATGGTAACCCCGTACTTGCTGCGAAGACCGGATTCCGCCAACGTCTTTCCGACGGCTTCGTTCGGCGCCGGTGTTTTGACAATGGCAAAGCCGTCATCGAATTCGATGAAGTCGATCATCTTGCCGGTGACGAGATGGGCGACGCGCTCGCCCATGGCCGCCTCGGGATAGACGACATGGTGCGCGCCGGTCCGCTCCAGAATGCGGCCGTGATTGGGGTTGATGGCTTTTGCCCAGATGTCGGGCACCCCGAGCTCGGAAAGTGCCAGAACCGTAAGCACGCTGGCTTCGATATCCGTACCAATTCCGACGACGGCGTGAGGAAAGTCCTGAACGCCGAGGCGACGCAGAGAATCGGCATTGCTGCTGTCTGCCTCCACTACGTGGGTCAGCCGCGTCGCCCAGTTCTGAACGAGCTCCGCGTTTTCATCGATGGCCAGAACGTCGTAGCCAAGATGAATCAAGGATTGGGCAACGGCGCTGCCGAAGCGGCCGAGACCTATAACGACGACGCCGTCGCTGCGGACGATGCTGTTCTTAGCCAACGATTGGGCGCTCCTCTGGATATCGGAAGAGTACATTGCGTTCTTGCAGCGCGAGTGCGCTTGCAATTGTGATCGTGCCGACGCGCCCGATGAACATCAAGGCGATGATGACCAGTTGTGCGGCGGGAGGCAGGCCCCCGGTGATCCCCGTGGACAGGCCAACGGTTCCGAATGCCGAAATGACCTCAAACATGACATCCTCAAGCGGGAGGCTCGTGACGCTGAGGAGCATGAGCACGCCTCCTGCGACAGCCCCGACGGACAGCAATACGATTGCCAGTGCCTGGCGCTGGGCGTGAGTGCCGATACGGCGCCGAAACGCGGTGGAATCGCGCTGGCCCCGGATTTCCGCCCAGACGACGAATCCAAGAAGGAAGAATGTCGTGACCTTTATGCCGCCGGCGGTGCCGGCACTGCCACCGCCGATGAACATCAGAGCATAAGTGACCGCCAGGGTTTCGATGCGCATCTCTCCAATGTCGATGCTGTTAAAGCCGGCAGTGCGCGCCATGACCGAATGGCTCGCGGCGTTCAGCAGCTTCCCCGGCCATTCGAACGCGCCCAATGTCTTCGGATTGTTCCATTCGTAGGCGGCCGTCGCCGCGAGTCCGGCAACGAGCAGAAGAGCTGTCCCAAGAAGGGTAATCTTGGTGTGAACGGACCAGCGTGCCGGATGCCGCACCGTCTGGCGAAGTTCGAAGAGTACCGGGAAACCGAGACCGCCGATAACGACGGCAGCCATGATCGGAGCGAGAATAAGCGGATCGAGTGCAAAACCGATCAAGCTGTCCGAATATGTTGAAAAGCCTGCATTGTTGAACGCCGAGACCGCATGAAAAAAGCCCTGCCACAAGGCGTCGCTCCAGACATAGTCATGGCCGTAGCGCAGACGCCAGGCGAGCGCGGCTGTCGTGACCAGTTCGACTGCTATGGTTACGAGAAAGATGAGGCGAAGGACACCCGCGACATCGCCCAGACTGAGGCTCTTGGTTTCCGCTTGCGCGATGAGGCGGCTGCTCAGTTTCAGTCTGCGGGTAACGAGGAGGCCAAGAAGCGTTGCCCCGGTCATGATGCCGAAACCACCGACCTGGAACAGCACGAGGATCACGCCCTGGCCGAAGCCCGACCAATAGGTCGGCGTGTCCTGAACGATAAGCCCGGTAACGCAGACTGCAGAGGTGGCTGTAAACAATGCGGCAAGCAGCGGAGCTCCCCCTGGCCCCGCGCGCGAGATCGGCAGCATGAGCAGTGTTGTGCCTACGAGGATGGCAACAAGGAACGCCGTCGGCACGAGCCGTGCAGGGTGTTGGATCGATTGTGGCAAATCCCACCTTTTCATTAGATCGGCAGATCAAAGCCGTCTGCCGTAAACGACCGGCCGCGCAGTTGGCACAACCCTGACGAAGTCGCCGCCCTTCGTCAATTCGCGGCAACACAACGAACTGAGTTCTGCGCAGCCTGGAACAGGTCCAGGAAAAAATACGCGGCACTTCCCCTCCGGAATTGCGGACCGGCCGCACAGCACAGAGGTCCCCAGGGTAAAACGCCATTATTCGTTGTGCCTGTGGTTTCTACTTGTGGTCGTCGCGCCAGATGCGCTCTACGGCAATGAAGGTAAAGGACGCCGACCAGGCAATCAGGACGAGCCCATTCAGCCCCTCCAGACCGGCGAGAATTCGCATGTCGCCTGTCGCGTAGACGTCGCCGAATCCCATCGTACTGTAACAGGTCAGCGAGAAATAGAAGAAGTCTGCGGCGCTTGTTCCTGCCAGTCCTTCCAGGGAGCCGAATTCGGGATGATAATGCATCCAGGCGAATGCGAGAGCGTAAAGGCCGACGCCGAAGAGATGGGCCATAAAGGCTGACCCGAGAAAGACCACCATTTCGGGTCGTTTTGAAAGCACCTTGCGCCGACGCAGGATCGCGACGCCGGTCATGATTTCAAAATGAATGGCGCTTGTCACGACGATGAGTGCGGCGGAGAGCAGGCAGACCAAAACAATTCCTGGCAATTCTCGACCTCGCCTGTGCTTGCCGCAGTATGACCGGCGTTCAACTGCACGCACCAACTCTACTGGAGGAAGCCGGTTCAAGCACCATAGCAAGACATGTTGCGGATTGGGAGCGTCGGATACTCCGGACGCGCTGGCGGTCCGACGATGTTGAATGGGCGACGTTCCGGCCGGCGCCATCGTGCTGATGACCCAATGCAGCCGCGCGAAGAGGCCGGCAGAAACCCCGGCGACCCGGCGAGTGATCGAAGCCTCCGCATTTCAAGCCACGCGAGTCCGCAAGGCTCGTCCTCTACTCCCTGCAGGCGCGAGGCTACGCCGGCGGGAGCCTGCCCTACCGGACAGATTGCCGCATACCGCGGTTGCGCATTTGGCGCCTGCCTTCGCAACGCCTATGTAACGTGGGGCCGCAGATGCGGCCGAATTGGGTGAGGCATGAACGACGAACTGCAGGGTCAAGCCGCGCAAACCGCCGCTATGCGCGAACGGGCAGAAGCGGAGATGAAAGCGATGGGAATCGATGAAGCGTTCATCGGTGCGTTGGTCGATACATTTTATGCGCGTGTGCTGGCGCATCCGGAGCTTGGGCCCGTATTCGACGCAAGGCTTTCGGGCCGCTGGCCGGAGCACATGGAGAGGATGAAAAGTTTCTGGTCCGCCGTTGCCTTCCGCAACGGCGCCTACGGCGGAAAGCCGGTGCAGGCACATCTCGGCGTCGCCAACATGTCTCCGGAGCTTTTCCCAAAATGGCTGGCGCTCTTTGCTGCGACGCTTGACGACATTGCACCGAATACAGAAGCGAAAGCCTGGTTCATGGCAACGGCCGAGCGCATCGCGCGAAGCCTGACACTCTCGCTCTTCTACAATCCGGCCCTCGACGACCCGGCGCTGAAGCGTTCCTGAGTTGTCGCAAAGCGGATCTTTCGCACAGCCGATATATTCCCGTTCTGTGCTTTACGGATAGGGTGATGTATCCCTTGGAACGATTCGTCGCTTAAACCTGCAGGCATATGGAAACTGCGCTTTATCTGCCCATCAAAGGCTTTCTCGAAAAGGCAGGTTATGTCGTCAAGGGCGAAGTCGGCGGCTGCGATCTCGTCGGCTTGAGCGATGACGATCCGCCTGTGGTCGTCATCTGCGAGCTGAAACTCAGCTTCAATCTGGAGCTCATACTGCAGGCCGTCGATCGCGCAGCTGTCGCAGACGAGGTCTGGATCGCGGCGCGAGTCTCGGCCAAGGGCAAAGGTCGCGAGGCCGACAAACGCTACCGCGATCTCTGTCGCAGGCTTGGGGTCGGGATGCTGGGCGTTTCCGATGCCGGCGACGTCAGCGTTATCGTCGGTTCCGTATCGCCCATGCCGCGAACCAATCCGAAACGGCGCTCGAGGCTCACGCGTGAACACCGGAGCCGACGCGGCGATCCGGCAGTAGGCGGCAGCACACGCGCGCCTGTCATGACCGCGTACCGCCAGCAGGCGCTCGGCTGTGCCGCAGCGCTGGCATCAGGCCCGCTGCGCGTGCGTGAAATCAGATCCAGCATACCGGATGCCGGCAAGATTTTGCTTGCGAATGTCTATGGCTGGTTTGAACGGCTCGACAGAGGCGTCTACGGCTTGACGGAAGCTGGACGCGAAGCACTTCAGCGATGGCCGCAGCAGGACATGCAGGCAAACATAGCCGTCTGAGCAGCGCCCTGAAGCCTCGGTACAGGTCACAACGATCCACGCGTTCCCGCGGGCGAGATGAATGGACGAGTATTGGCCTTGCTCGTCAGTTCGTTTCGCACGGCCGATCCCCCTATGGCGGTGCGCGGCGTCGACCCGCAACGGGTGCCCCTGCTCAGACCCCGTCCACAGCAAGCTCAAAACCTTCGTCCAGCCAGCCGGTGATGCCGCCGGCCATGATTTTCACCGGGCGGCCAAGTTCCGCAAGACGCAGCGCACCACGAGCCGCTCCGTTGCAATGCGGCCCCGCGCAATATGTGACGAACAGCGTATCATCGGGCCAGGCTGCCAACTTCGAACGAACCATCTTTCCATGCGGCAGGTTGATGGCCCCGGGAACATGCCCTCTAGCGAACATCTGGGGACTGCGGACGTCCAGGAGGACGAAATCTGCGCCCTTGGACAGGGCGTCATGGACGTCCCAGCAGTCGGTCTCAAAGGTGAATTCGGCAGCAAAGTGCTGACGGGCGACGTCGCTCGGGGCGGCGGAAGTCTCAGTGACGGCGGATTTCATTTTCGGCTCCAGTTGCAAGGTCACGCCGGGATATGGCCGCCCCGACCGCCGTGTTGCAATTGGCGTAAATGACAATATACGTAAATATCATGCCAACTGCGTCGGAACCTCCATGTCAAGTCAAACCACCGGACCCCTGGCCGTAGCGCTGCTCTATGATGGGCTGTGCACCTTTGAGTTCGGCATCGTGGCGGAGGTTTTCGGCCTTCACCGGCCGGAGATGGGGCCGGGTTGGTATCGCTTCGCCAGTTGCGCGGTCGAAGAGGGTCCCCTGCGCGCCCATGGCGGCTTTGTGCTTCAGCCCGACCATGGGCCGGAACTGATCGCCGAGGCGGATATCGTCGTTGTGCCGGGCTGGAAGGGAGTTCAAGTTCCCGTGCCGGAGACGCTTTGCGATCAGCTTCGCGCCGCCTATGCGCGCGGCGCGCGGCTCCTGTCGATCTGCTCGGGGGCATTCGTGTTGGCGGCAACCGGGCTACTCGACGGCGGCACCGCCGCCACTCACTGGCGCTACGCAGGAGCATTGCAAGCCCGTTTTCCGAAGGTGCGGGTCGATGCGACCTCGCTCTACCGCAGCCATGACCGGGTATTCACCTCTGCGGGCAGCGCCGCCGGGATCGATCTGCTGATCGATATCGTGCGGCGGGATTTCGGTCCCGAGGCGGCGAATGCGGTTGCACGGCGGCTGGTGGTGCCCGCGCATCGCACGGGCGGGCAGGCGCAGTTTCTGGAACGTCCCGTTCCCGTTCAGCCGGGCGGAGAGATCGCACCGCTGCTGGACCGGATGCGCGAGAATCTCGAGCGGAACTGGACGACAGATGTCATGGCCCGTGAATGCAAAATGAGCTTGCGAACTTTCTTGCGCCGCTTCCACGAGGCAACCGGCCGCAGTCCAGGGGACTGGCTGATCGAAGAGCGGATCGAGGCCGCCAAGGACCTTTTGTGCGAACGTCTCCTTAGCATCGAGACCATTTCCGCAGCCGTAGGCTTCGGCTCGGCCCATGCGCTCCGCCATCATTTCCGCCGGAAGGCCGGCCTTACTCCGACCGAATATAGGTCCCGCTTCATGCCCGTCGGTGTCTCGGAACTGGCATAACCCGCAGTCGCCCAGCGACAAGGACGAGATGCGAAAAGTGGACGACGAACTGGAAGCGGACCATCGGACGACACTTTACTGGCCGTCCGGAACGCGCGGACACTCCGTTGCAAGCTTCCTGATTTCTGCGAAAAGACCGCCGGTGCCGCCATCCAAAGAGGGAGCGGTCAAGCGAAACCGTGGTCCGAACGGAAACGTGCCACCCAGTCTCGACTCGTCTCATCGGCCAGCTTTGCGACACCGGGCTCCACGTCATTTGCGGCATCGCGATTCAAGCCGAGGTGGCCCAGTATCTCCCGCAGCGTTTCGATGGGATCGGAAGAGAGCGTCTCATAAGTGATCTGAAGCGGCTCAATTCCCTGCGAAGCAAACCAATGTCTCCACTCACGATCGTATGCGGTAAATCTATCGTAGTGGGTTCGAATTTCGTTCGCATCGTAGCCGGGTTCGAGTGACGGTGCGAGGCGTTCCAGCACTGTTCCGTCCGGTGCCAAGTGCCACAGTCCGGTTTGCTCCGCCTTAACAATCGAAACCGCCTGTTGAACCTTGTCGAGCCGGGTCAGATGAATGAAGAGCGTTCGACCGAAGGCGGTTTCGAAACGCTCCAGGTCACTCGCCGGCTCTGGGTGCAGCACCGCTAGCTTCTGGGCAAAGAATTCAAAGCTATGTCTTTGTAACCGCAGGCCAAATATACCGGTATCGAGACTTCCCTTCGCGATAGCCGCCCGAAATATCGCAGCCAGAGTATTGCGTTCCGATGTCGAGCCGTCTGAGGTCAGGGCAAAGTAGTCCAGCCATTCTGAGACCGAGGCACGGTGAAAGTAAGATCCCGGATTTCCGGAGACGCCGGTCGCGGCCAAGAGTTTGCACAACAGTGTGCCGCCGCTACGCGGGGACGTGCAGATGACATAGGTGTCGAATTCAGACATGGCTGTTCCAGAGAACGACTAGAGGGTTCAGGGCTTTACCAGCTCCACGTTGCAGCGGCGTGACCGCTTCGGGATCGTCTATGGCCGAATGAGCCCGACAAGGTGCTCCCGCCCGTCAGTTCCGGTTCTTGAACGCGTCGCTCCCCTCGCGGGCATTCTTACCCGGAGTCGGCCATTCGCTTGTGGTGGCCGGTTGCACCGGTCGCTCCAGATAGGTTGAAAGGACGACGTAGCTGCGCGTCGCCTTGACGCCAGGCGTGTCGTAGAGGCGCGCCAGCAATCCTTCCAGCGCATGGGTGCTTTCGGTCCGGACCTTGAGCAGCATGCAGGTGTCGCCGGCGACCGAGTGTATCTCCTCGACTTCCGGATGCTGCTCGATCGCAAGCAGTGCCGGCGTCTTGCCCCAGCCGGTGGTGTCGACATGCACGAAGGCTAGCAGCGTCTTTCCGACCGCTTCCGGGTCGATCAGCGCCGCCACACGACGGATTGCGCCGGAGCGCCTCAACCGCTTTACGCGCTCATGCGCGGCCGGCGGCGAAAGTCCGACGCGGTCGCCGAGTTCGGCATAGCTTGTCGTCGCGTCCTCGACCAGGACGCCTAATAGCTTTCGGTCCATGGCGTCGAGGTCACGCTCGGGCTGCCGCTTCCGCCGAACTTCATCTGTATTTTGGTCCATTCCAATATTTCCCCTTGTTGCCGAACAACGTTCTGCAAGTATGGAGAAATGACGAACATCAATCAATCCATTTCCAGCCTATCCGTCGAGAGGGCACGCATTCCCCCTGTGGCCTTTGTGCTTACCGCCTGTATCGGCGTCATCGGCTCGAACTCGCTGGCGCTCGGCCCGATTGCACCCGAAGTGGCGCGCAGCCTCGGCGTCGATGCTCCGGCCGCGATGACGGCATCGGCTGCCTTCGGTCTGGGCACGGCAGCGAGTGCTGTCTTTCTCGGACGTCTCATCGACCGTTATGGCGCGGGGCGCATGCTTGCGGCTGCGCTGCTGGTCCTTGCCATCGGGCTCGGCGGGAGCGCTGCCGCGCCGGCGCTGCCGTTCCTGGTCTCCGCTCAACTCCTCGTCGGCATCGCCGCGGGCATCGCGCTTCCGGCCATCTACACCCTTGCCGCGACCGTCGCCCCGGCGGGACGCGAGAGCGAGACGATCGGTCTGGTGCTGACCGGCTGGACCCTGAGCATGGTTGCTGGGGTTCCGCTCTCGGCGGCGATCGCCGATTTCGCCGGCTGGCGGATGGTTTACGCGGTTGTCGCAGCCGCAACGTTGATCGCCTGCGCTGCAGTCAGGTTCGCGGCAGTGCAGGAAGTATCGAAGGGCAAGGCGACTTCGCCGTTTGCGGTACTCGGCGTAGGTGGGGTCGTGCCCCTTCTGGCCGCATGCGCGGCCTTCATGGCGGCATTCTATGGCGTCTACGGCTATATCGGCGACCACCTCCATGCAGCGCTTGGGCTGCCGGTAAGTGCCAACGGCCTTGTTGCAGCCTCCTACGGTCTCGGCTTCGGCGCCGCGGCCTTCCTCGACCGCCTGATCGACCGCTTCGGCGCGAGCAGACTGTTGCCGGTGATATTCCTCGCCGTCGCCGGCGTTTATGTCTCCATGTCGGCAGCGAGCGGCTCCTACACGGCCATGCTGGGCGTCGTTTTCCTCTGGGGCCTCGCCAACCATTTTGGGCTGAACGTGCTGATCATGCGGCTCACTGCGCTCGACCCTGCCAGACGCGGGGCCATCATGGGGCTGAACAGCGGTGTCACCTATCTCGCCCTCTTCGCGGGCACGATCGGCTTTGGCGAAGTCTATGCCGCGGCGGGTTTCTCCGCGCTGCCGGTTGCCGCGGCCGGATTGATGCTCACGGCAGTTTTCTCCGCGGCGCTCGCGCCCCGCTAGAAGGGCTTGGTCCGCACCAAGGCGACCATCGTCACCCTGCCGATGCGGTGAACACCGCCAGCTGAGCGTCGAAAGCACGCTTGTAAGCCGGCCGCGCTTCGCCGCGCCCGACATAGGCGGAGAGGTTCGGATATTCGTCCAGTATACCCGATCCCCTCGACCTGAGCAGTACCGACACCATCAGAAGATCACCGGCGCTGAACTCCCCGTCCAGCCAATCGGCATCGCCGAGACGGCCAGAAAGTACGCTCAACCGTTTGCGGATGCGCTCGTCGACTAAGGGCAGGCGCTGCTCGTACCAGGTCTCCTCGCCCTCCTGGTACCTGGCGATTTCGCGATCAACGATCGGTGGCTCGATCGTGTTGAGCGCGGCGAACATCCATGCGATCGCGCGCGCCCGGGCATTCGCGTCGTCTGGCAGAAGGCCCGCATGGCGCTCCGCGATATGGAGCACGATCGCGCCGGACTCGAACAGGGCGAGATCGCCTTCTTCATAGGTCGGAATCTGCCCGAAAGGCTGAAGCGCGAGATGCGCGGGTTCCTTCATCGCTTTGAACGAAAGAAGACGAACGTCGTAGCTCTGGCCCACTTCTTCGAGCGCCCAGCGAAGACGCATGTCGCGCGCCAGACCCTTGCCGGCATCGGGCGATCGTTCAAAGGCGGTGATCGTGATAGTCATCGTTTTTCTCCATGGCTTGTCCGTCTTGAAGACGACCGGCCCAATGGGATTCCGACACCCATGCCCGGGATGGGCTCAACTGCAGCTTCGCGCCGCTGCCGCAAAGCGGAAGAGGCTTCCGGGCAGCTGCCGATCAACAGCGTCATAGGAGCTCTGACACCCGTTGGCGCAGGAAGGCTGCCGTTTGCGCCGAGGCATTGCGCCGATTTTCCCAGTCGTCATTTACCTTGCCCATATACGCCTCACGCGCGTAGATCAGCGTGTCGGCTTGCTCGCGCGGCATCCGGGTCGCTGCCCAGCTCGCTGCAGCATCCTTGGTGATGAAGTCCCCGGTTGCCGATGTACGCCACATCCGCGCCAGAGTCAGCAGGACGTTCCGCTCGTCCCCATGCAGACTGTCGATCAATGAAGGGAGCGCATCGCGCATGGCGCGGCGGATCTGTTGCGGCGGAACAGAAGGCAGAAGCTCCCTTGCATCGGGGCCGAACAGTGAAACGGCTTCTTGTCGGGCCTGGGCCAGCACCAGCGTGTTTTCCGGCTCGATGACAGGTGCCGGGAGTTCTCCGGATTCATAGGCGTCCCGCAACCATTCGCCGTAGATGAATTCGGCCCGAACCGGAAAACACGGTGCGGCGATGTCCGCCCGCCGAAACACCATGAGCTCTATGCATCGGGGAGCGCCAGCCGGGCGGGGGTGGCGACCGGATATCCGCAGCAAAGCCGCCAGAAGATCTCGACGTTCGTCGTCGGAAATGGGGACGTCGACAATGGCGAGGAGATCGACGTCGCTCTGCGGTCGCAAACCACCTGAAACGGCCGATCCATGCAGATAAACGGCAAGGAGTGCATCCTGAAGGATGCTGCGGATGGTCTCCGCTGCTGCCAGCGCCTGGCCGATCTGCTTTGGTCCGTCTGTCCGCATTGCACCGCTCGGCTGTGTCGCGAATATGGCGTGGAAGGTATCAAGCTGTTGAACTGATGCAAGGCAGCATGGGTGCAATGCAGACTTTCAAGCGGTAGAGAATGCCGATGGACGGCGGGGGTGCGAACATGGTGGTCATTGAATGGCGAAGTGATCTTCACGCCATCTTGAACTTCGGGGGCAACAGCCTTCCGGTGGTCATCCGGGCGTCAGCCGCACGATCGGGCGCTGGTCCTCAGCCGAACCGTACCGCCGACGTATTGGCGCCGCAGACGAGCACCGCAACACGCTCGCCCGACGCAGGCACATATCTTCCGGCCTAAAATGCAGCCAACGCCGCCGCACCGCCCGGTTCCACGGCAATCCGCGCCGCTTCCCACAGCGACGCCTGCGCCAGCTTTATTTCCTCGTCGGTCACGAGGAGCGAGTGCTCGATAAAGGCCTGCGCGATAGGAAACATCAGTCCGCCGACCTGTCGCGGAGCCAGCGAGTCAGCCGCGATCCCTTCGGCGGGCGCATCGACCGGGTGCCCCGCCTCGAGCGCCATATGAAGCGTCGGCGATCCTTCGGGCTCGACGGCGACAATTCTTGTCCGGCCGGCAAACCAGCCGGCGATGCCGCCGATCAGGCCGCCGCCGCCCACTGCAACCAGCACCGTATCGATATCGGGCAGGTCTTGCTCTATTTCGAGCCCGAGCGTGCCCTGGCCGATCAGTGTTTCGATCTGGTCATAGGCATGGATTGCCAGCGCTCCTTTCTCGGTGGAGAACGCCTCGCTCGCCGCCAGCGCATCAGCATAGCGATCTCCCGCAATCATCAGCTTTGCTCCGTAGCTGCGGATACGCTCTGCCTTGGCCGGCGAGGTGACCGTCGGCACGAAAATCGTGGCGGGAATTCCCAGGCGTTTTGCGGCATAGGCGACCGCAGCGCCGTGATTGCCGCCCGAAGCGGCCACCACGCCAGCCTCCGGAACAGCTCTGTTAATGAGATTGGCGAAGGCGCCACGCACCTTGAACGATCCGGTATACTGGAAACATTCGAGCTTGAGCGCGACCGGCAAAGACGTGCGACCAAAGTCCATCATGTCGACGTGAAGGACCGGTGTATGCCGGATATGAGGGCGGATCAGCGCTTCCGTGTCACGGATGCGCTCGGCGGTGATCGGCATCTCTACCTTCATCGGTTGCTCCTCCGGCATTGACTTTAATTAGTTACTTTGCAAACTAACGAAATGCAAGAGATCGACACTATCAAGGCACTCGCAAACGAGAAGCGGCTCCAGATTCTCGACTGGCTCAAGGACCCGCGGGCTCACTTTCCACCCCAGACCGACGGCGATCTTGTCGAGGATGGCGTCTGCGCGGTTCTGATCGCTGAGAAACTCGGCCTTTCCCCGCCCACTCTCAGCGAACATATGCGCGTCCTTTCTCAGGCCGGGCTGGTGCGCCCAAAGCGGATTAAGCAATGGATATTCTACAAGCGGGATGAAGAGCGGATCATCGCGCTTAAGAGGCTGCTGCAGGAACTATAGCCGTTGCGGGATCCTGATCCGTGCCGCACTGTCGCTGCGCTGCTATATCCGCAACCGATCGTGGCGTGAACTTGAACTTGAGGGGGTGGAGACAACCCTCTCAGAGCGTTGAACGCCCTGGCCGACGAGTGACTGGTGAGGCTCGGGCTTCCGCTGTCGGGGGGATGATCAACGATGGCTTCGGTTGATCATCGCGACGATCGTCTCAAACAGCTCGTCTTGCGCCTGTTCAGCCGTGATTTCTCCCGTAGCGGCGGCATCTGACAGGGCGTTGGCGGCGCCGAGCATAGCCCAAAAGCCGGCCGGTCCGATGCCGCGCCGTCCCACAAAAGCCGCCAGTGCCTTCCGGCACTTCTCGATGAAAGCCAGTTGATAATCTCTCTTTACCGCCTCGAGCTCAGGGGAGCCCGCAAGGGCTGCGAGCACGCCGGGCATTTCCCGGCCCTGCGCGAGCACACAGTCGACGTAGGAGGTTGCGATGACCCCGGCTTTGCCTTCGAGCGTTGGACTGCTTCCCTCAAGTGCGGCGTCGATCATTGCCGTCTGCCGCGCGTCAAAATCCCGATAGAGAGCTATTAGCAGGCCATTGCGTGTGCCGAAATGGTCGTAAACGACCGGCTTGGCGACGGCAGCCTCTTCCGAGAGTCTCGGCAGCGTCAGGGCATCCGAGCCTTCCTCCCGCACAAGCCGCCACGCTACGTCAAGGAGCTGCTGCCGCCGCTGCTCACGACTGAGACGGATGCGTTTCGTGGGGGGCTGCCATTTCTCCGGCGTACTTGACATCGCTATATACCAAAAGTAACTTACCTAAAGTATATAGCAGCAGCCCTTCAATCGCAACCATCCGCCGGCACTCTTGCCAGCGGCCGAAACGGCATGCCCTCGCCTGCCGTTCGCAGAGGATTTGTGCCCATGACCGATACATCACTTCCACGCTCCGTCGACCGAACTGCATGGCTGGGGCTAATGGCCATTTTGCCCCTGGTCCTGCTCGTCGCCATGGACGGATCGATCCTTTACCTGGCCATGCCGCGCGTGACCTCAGCCCTCATGCCGACCGCCGATCAGGCGCTCTGGATCCTGGACATCTACGGTTTCGTGGTCGGATCGCTGCTGATTGTCTTCGGCAATATCGGCGACCGCTACGGCCGGCTGAAACTTATCATGGCCGGTGCGCTGGTCTTCGGCGCAGGATCGCTCGGCGCGGCCTATTCGCAAACGCCCGAGCACCTGATCGCCTCGCGCGCCCTGATGGGCTTGGGTGGCGCGACATTATTGCCTTCCGGCTTGGCGATCGTCAGCGCTCTGTTCCCCGATTCGCGGCTGCGCGCTCAGGCGATCGGTCTCTTTGCGGCCACTTTTGCAGCCGGGTTTGCGATCGGGCCCCTCATCGGCGGCATGCTGCTGCGGCAGTTCGTGTGGGGCGTGGTGTTTCTGATCAATATCCCCGTCGTGATCGCCTTCGTGATTGCCGCACCGATCCTTTTGCGGGAGGTGCGCTCCACCCTCCATGGCAGTATCGACATAGCGAGCCTCGTGCTGTCTTTTGTCGGCATCCTGTTGGTCACTTACGCACTCAAGAATGCGGCCGCCTACGGGTTTACTCCAATGCAAATTACTGCAGGGGCCGCCGGCACCTTGGCGCTGGCGTTGTTCCTTCGCCGGCAGACAGGGCTTGAGCATCCGCTGCTTGACCTGCGCCTCTTCCGCGACCGCATCTTCTCAATCGCAATCCTGACCGGTCTTCTGTCGCTGGTCGTATGGTCTGCTGCCGGATATTTGTCAGGCATCTATCTGCAATCGGTGCTGGGCATCGATGTCTTCACTGCCGCGCTGCTGACGCTACCGGGCGCGATCGTGCTGACGGCGACCTGCGTGGCCACCGCCCGCATAGTGGAACGGATCGGTCGCAAGACCGCACTCGTGGCGACGCATCTGCTGATCGGCGCCGGCGTCTTCCTGCTGTTGTTCACGACGCCCGAGACAGGCATTGCGGCCTTCATCGCCTCGACCATGATCGCCGGCATCGGATATGGGCTGTCCTTCAGCCTCGTAGCCGATATCGCGGTGTCTGCGGTTCCTGCGAACCGGGCGGGCGCGGCGGGTTCGATAGCAGAGACCAGCAACGAACTGGGCAATGCGCTGGGTATTTCCGTGCTCGGATCGTTGGCCACGTTGAACTTCCGGCTATTTGGTCCCGGTGTAGCGGGGACGCTCGACGAAACGCTGGATCAGCCCGGGCTTGCATCTCACGTTTTAATTCAGGCGCAGGAAGCGTTCCTCACGGGCATGCATGTCGCGTTAGGCACCGGCGGTCTGCTGACGCTCGCCGTCGGTGTCATCGCCTGGGTCTGGCTGCCGAGCAAGTTGCCGGAATAACTTCTCCCCATATGGCGCATGCAGGTGCGGCCTGCGCTTCAGACGGCTCCTCCCTTCCACTGGCTCGCCATGCGCCAGCATTGGATCTGCCTGGAAGGAGGTGCCTGAGTGGCATGATGAAATACAACTCGCGAGTTCATGCACCGATGATCTTGCCAGCGGGAGGTGCTCCCCTAGATGGGCAAGGATGGAGCTTCAGGAAAGCGCAGTTGCTGCCAGTCGCGCGGGCGCCTCCCCGGAGGCCCGGTTTCAGCCGCGCAACCCGGCTGTCATGGCCGAAGTCGAGCGTCTTCTCGCGGGCCGCACGCGTGACATCCGTCTCCGTGGGGAGCTTGGTCGCCTGTTCCGGGAGCGTTCGTGGTCACGGACGGCCAAGATCATTCGCGCGTGGATGGTATGGGTGACCTTGCTGGACGTCCTGACGCTGGGTCTCAATGCGATCCTGCTTCCGAAAGCCGTAACGCTGTCGATGATTCCGCCGGCCTGCATTCTCCCGCCCGCAGCCCTGGCTACCGCCTTCGTCTGGCGAAAACCGCGCGGCGTCTGGCTTCAAAGGATGTCACTGCTTGCGGGCCTGTTCCTCATTCTTTTGTCGGTCGCGCTGGTGGGCGTGAGCGCGGGCGGCGAGTTCTATGAGCGGCACCTGAACATCATGCTGTTCGTCGCCATCACCGCTATCATTATCTTCGCCGTGCCTCTGGCTTGGACGGTGACGATCGCCTCTTTCGCGCTTGCCCTTTATCTGCTTTTTCAGTTGCAGAATCCGATCCTGAACAGGGGCAGCGCCGTGGCCGGAACGCTGTTCTTTGCCGGCGGCATTATCGCAACTGTCGTTGCCCGGCGCACGATCACGATCCTGGCTCAAAAGACCTTCCTTCTTGAGCTTCGCGACATGCGGAGGGTCGCGCAGCTTGCCGACGCCAATGCCCGCCTCGAGCGCCTCGCGAAGACCGATCCTCTGACCGGTATCGCCAACAGACGCTGGATGATGGAAACCCTTAACCGTCTCTGGAGCACAGGCGCCGAGCGCCGGCCCGGCACCGCCATGCTGATGTGTGACATCGACGATTTCAAGAACCTGAACGATCGCCTTGGGCACGCCGAGGGCGATCGTTGCCTCGTGAAAGTTGCCGGCATCATTCAGAGCAGCGTCAGGCGAAATCGCGACCATGTCGCCCGCTACGGCGGTGAGGAGTTCCTCGTCGTGCTTCCCGGCGCAGATGAAGGAGCAGCGCTGGCTACGGCGGAACGAATTAGGGCGAGTGTCGAAGCCGCCTCCCTTCCGAATCCCGCATCGCGTGTAGCGCCTTACGTTACCCTCAGCATTGGCGTGGCGGCGCAGGCGCAAGGTGAAGAGATCCTGGCGCCGGAGACGCTTCAGAACCGGGCTGATGCGGCACTGTACCTGGCCAAGCAAGCCGGCCGCAACCGCGTGGCACTCTATCAGCCGGACCTGTCGACCTCATAGCTCTGGCCTTGCGACTGGCCTCTGTTGCGCGTTGTTGATCCTGCCCGGCTCCGGCTTCGAGGTCGCCCGATCGGGGCCGGCGGCCCGCTTTGACGGCTTGAGCGTTCGTTATAGAAACAGCGAGCTCACCGAAACCCTCCGACTTTCCGACACGACGCGTTCTCCAGAGACGAAAAACCGTTACAGACTGGAAGTGCTCTAGAGATAGCGACCCGCGGCCAACGCTTCTTCGGCATCGTCGATCGACATCTCGAAAACCTTTTTGCCGATGTCGAAGCCAAAGCCGGCCCTTGCAAAGGCGGAAAGCTCCTTTGCCTTCCGTTTGTCGTCGAGTTCACCCTTGCGAAAGGGCCCGAAAGCACGCTTCCGGGCAAGGACGAGTGCGGCGTACAGATCGTCTGCCGCGGCAACGGCGGTCCTGACCGTGCTTCTGGCAACGCCCCGCCGCGAGAGCTTCTGCGCGATTGCCCGCTTGGACTTGCCGGCGCGCATGCCCGAACGGGTGTTGATTTCCGCATAGGCCGTGTCGTCGAGCGCCTTGTTGTCGTAGGCGAACTTCACGGCGGAGTCGGCCAGCGCCTTGACCTGCTCTTCGCTGATCGTGCCGAATTTCTGGCGGGCCCCTCGCGATATGGCGTCGAAGAGCTGCTTCTCGGTGTGCATCCGTCGCTCGAGGCGATAGATTGCCGAATTGCGCGCCCAGGAGAGCATGCGCGGTGTCGGCGTGCCGGATTGCTCCATCTCTTCGTCGAAGTCCAACCTACACCTCCAGTTCGTTCACTGGATGTGAACCTTCCGTTGTGCAACGGTTCTCCGTCATTTCAATCGTTTTCCATGCGATGTTCAGCGCCTTGAAGTCTGTATTTTGGAATCCCCGGATAACTGCCCCTCCATTGCAGATCATGACATGAAACCCGGCAGTTGAGTCGCCAAGGCGTCGACGGCTACACGAACTTTGAGGGGCAGGTGCGGCGTCTGCAGCCACAATGCATGGCAATCATATAGAAACGGCGGTTGCTCCGGCAGAAGCCGGACGAGCGTGCCCGCCTCGATCCGCCCCCGCACCAGCCAGTACGGAAGCCATGCAACGCCCATCCCTCGTACGGCGGCATCCGCGATCGCATCCAAATCGTCCAAACGGAACCGATGGAGCGGCATCACCTCCACCGGGGACTGTCCCCGCCTTGGGAAAAGCCAGGGCGGAACCGGCCCGGACCGGCGATAGACGACTGCCGAGTGCTGCGCCAGATCCTCCGGGGTCTCGGGGCAGCCATGCAATTCCAGATAGGCGGGTGAGGCGCATACAATCATCGGCTGGCGTGCGACGCGTCGGGCTATCAATTCGGCTCTGTCCTGCAATACGCCCGTGCGGATGGAGAGATCATAGCCATCTTCGGCAAGGTCGATGATGCGATCGTTGAACGAGAGGTCCAGTTCCAGCGTGGGATGCTTTCGGGCGAGTTCCAGCAACACGGGAGTGACGCAATGGCGGCCGAAATGGACCGGCATCGTGACACGCAGCTTTCCGCGCGGCTCGGAAAGCTGATCGGCTGCAAGCGCATCCGCCGCTTGCGCTTCCGCGAGGACCACCCGGCACCGCTCGTAATAGACGCAACCGAACTCCGTGAGGCTCTGTCGTCGGGTGGTGCGGTTGATAAGCTGCACGCCAAGTCGGTCCTCTAAGGACCGAACATGCTTGCCGACCATCGGTCCGGAAAGACCAAGCGTCGCCGCCGCGGCGGCGAAGGAGCCGAGATCGACCGCTTTGACGAATACAGCCATGCTGGTCAGACGATCCATATTAAAAACTCACCGTTTCGACTGTGCTGCCTGTCTGACTATTTATCGAGTTCGGAGCTGCTGTCATAGGTCATTCAAAGCATTTGTTTTGGAGTGTTGCTATGGCGCGCGTTGTTCGCTTTCACGAGTTGGGTGGTCCGGAGGTGCTGCGGATCGAGGATGTGAGTGTCCCGGAGCCCGGCCCCGAGGAGGTTCGTATCCGCGTCAAGGCGCTGGGCCTCAACCGGGCCGAGGCTTTGCTGCGCTCCGGTGTCTATATCGAGACGGCAACATTTCCTTCGGGCCTTGGCCTCGAGGCAGCAGGTCTTGTCGAAGCGGTCGGCCCGGGCGTTCGAGGGTTCGCGCCCGGCGATCCGGTCAGCGTGCTGCCGCCGAAATCGATGATCCGGTGGCCCGCCTATGGAGAACTTGCGAGATTTCCTGCTGCGCTCCTCGTCAGGCACCCGCCGTCGCTAAGCTGGGAAGAAGCGGCTGCTGTATGGATGCAGTATCTCACCGCTTATGGCGGGCTGGTTGATATCGGAGGGCTCCGCAGGGGAGATTTTGTCGCCATCACCGCCGCATCGAGCAGTGTCGGGCTTGCCGCGATCCAGATTGCCAATACGGTCGGCGCCATTCCGATAGCGGTGACCCGGACCTCCGCCAAGCGGCAACGGCTGCTGGAGGCCGGTGCGGCGCATGTCATCGCCTCCATGGAGGGGGACCTAGAGGCGCAGCTGAATAAAGTTGCCGGGCAGCAGGGAATTCGCGTCGTGTTTGATCCCGTAGGCGGCCCGATCTTCGAGCCACTGGCTGCCGCGATGGCCTCGGGCGGCATACTTGTCGAGTATGGCGGGCTGAGCCCGGAGAAGACTCCGTTCCCGCTGTTTGCCGTGCTGAGCAAGGGGCTGACGCTGCGCGGCTATCTGGTCCATGAGCTGCTCGCCGATCCGGAGCGCCTTGAGCCTGCCAAGGCATTCATCCTGGAAGGTCTGGAGTCGGGCGCCTTGAGGCCCATCATCGCCAGGACGTTCCCGTTCGACCAGATCGTCGAGGCTCACCGTTTTCTGGAGTCCAACGAACAGTTCGGCAAAATTGTCGTCACTGTCTGACGGGTAATGCGAACTCCGTCCCGATCAAGCGAACCGCATCGCCGATCTCTCTCGCGCCTTCGCCGCCACTTCCTCGCGATTGCGTGGAGGCTGTGAGGTCTCCAGCGAATCCAGAAGGTCGCGCGCGCATGCCGCGATCGAGTCGACGGCGCGTTCGAACGCGGCCTCATTGCGTTTCGACGGTTTGGTCGTTCCGCTCAGCTTGCGCACGAACTGCAGCGCCGCGTCGCGGATTTCCTCGTCCGTCGCCGGCGGATCGAAATTGAACAGAGGTTTTATGTTTCGGCACATGACTTGCTCCCGGTCATCTCTCCCAAGGGAGGTGGCTCCGATGAAGGTAGTCGCGTGACCGCTATTTGCAACCGGTCAAGCCGGGCACGGCGACAAACCGCGCCCGGGATCCCCCACAACGGCGAGATACTTGGCTGCCCGTGACCGTTGATCAACTGGAACTGAGGACGTAACGGCGATTGCCGGCAAGCGCAGGACGCGCGTTCATCGAGTACAGTGCGGTGAATTTCTTGATGTCTGCCGGATCCACCTCGACCGGTTCCATGACCACCATCCAATCAACGATCTCGCTGCACGGAGGGGTGGTCAGTGATCCCTCATAGGTCCAATACCTGAGCGAGGATGGCAAGAGGCCATTCGGATCAACAGCGGCGAGCGGCAGTTCTTCGCCGGGCTTGCGTGGGAACTTCGCTGCGAGGTTTGCGAAGGTTGAGTTGGCCGCACCGGGCACCAGGAAGACGCCGAGCACGCCGAGCGTGCCAGTCTCCGCGCTCTTGTGAACGAAATGCGCTTCCATGGGAAAGTTGCCGCCGTCGACGGAATGCTCGCTCGGGGCGTGGAAATGGTACTGCACCAGATCATAGGTCTTGTCGCCGCGACGAAGCGTACCGCCCGCAGCCTTCACCTGGATCGTATGGCCATTGTTGAGAATCGTGCCACCGCTTTTCCAGTCCGCCGCAAGGTCCGGAATATCGGCCTTGATCGCGCCGCGGATATCAATCGGCGATTGCTGCGATCCGGCCGAACAGGCGCTGTTCTCCGCCGCCAAAGAGCCCCAATGCTCGGGCCCCTCTTCGCCATCGTAGCCCCAATGCACGCCCTCTGCGGCGTAGGCGGTTTTGACGCAAAGCGGGCAGGCGGCAAGCAGGGCCAAACCTTTGAGGAAATTACGCCTTTCCATTCATATACCTTTCGAAATGAGCACGAGTGGACGCACTCGCGGGGACTCGATGCGGCTCCTTACCTGTCCATTCGCTGTCAGGACGAGGAATTTCAGGATCTTCTCGGCGGCCATTTTTTCGCTTCTGACGGGACGTGGCTCCTCAGAACCGCTTTCCTTCGTGCAACCTGAAAAGCACGACCAGCAGCCGCACTCCGCCTTAGCCGCTGAATTGCTCCACGCCGCATAGCCGCGCCTCATCGCATCTCAAATGCAGGAAGCGTATGCCGCGAGGCATTCGAGCGTTCACTTTCGCGGTTTGTAACATCTATTGACGATATGATAACATCAATATACGTTACAAACGCGCCGACCCAAGTGGCGCTTTCGGAGGAGAACCATGAAAAACAAGACTTTGCTGACAGCTCTGTCAGCGATGACGCTCGCCCTTTCCCTTTCGACCGCCGCTATCGCGAAGGACAGCTACCGCGTCGCCGTGATCCGCTGGGATCCCAACGACATCTATTTCAACGGCGTGCAGCTCGGTCAGGAAATCGAGAAGAAGCGCATCGAGGAAAAGGACGGCGTGAAGATCGAGTTCACGGTCTTCGGAGCCAATGACGTGAGTGCGCAGCGCAACGCGCTCGACGCCCAGATCGCCCGCGGCGTCGACGGCGTACTTCTTGTGCCCTGGCGCGGCGAGGCGATGATCAGGACCGTAGAGGAGCTGGCCGCCAAGAACATCCCGGTCGTCGTGTCGAATGCATTCGTTCCGAAATCGAAATCGACCTTCGTGGCCTTCGACAACGAGACGGCCGGCCGCAAGGGCGGCGAGGCGATCGTCAGCTGGCTCGACAAGAACCGCGGTGAGGACTGGCGCAAGCAGGACGGCGTGATCATCGAACTGCGCTGCATCATCACCGCTTCTTTCGACATCGGCCGTAGTGCCGGCTATCATTCGGCCTTCGATCCGATCGTGAAGGACAATCCGGGCATCAAGATCGAATCGCACGAGGCGGGATGCGACGGCTCCAAGGCACGCAAGGTCGTGGACGACATGATCTCGCGCTACGGCAAGGACAAGATCCTCGCGGTCGCCAGCATCGACGGCACCATGGGCATCGGCGGCGCCATCCCGGCCTTCGCCGCGCAGGGAATTCTGAAGAAGTCGGACGATCCGGCCCATATTCCGGTCGCGACGATCGACGGGACGCAGCCGGAGCTTGCCGCCGTCGAGAAGGGAGACCTGACCCATGTTTCGGTCCAGCCGGCGACGGGTGAGGGCATCGTCTCCATGCGCCTGCTCTACGACATGATGAAGAACGGCAAGCTGCTCGAAAGATCGGCTTCCGCCGGCACCTATCCGATCGAGGGCGAGGAACTCTGGGCGCCGGTCGAGATCGTGCCGTCCGACGCCTTCGACGGCGACTGGTACAAGATCCGGGCCTATTCCGTACCTGAGGACGTTCCCGCGAAGGACGAACGCAACTGGGCCAACCAGATGAAGGCCGCCGATTGATCGACCGGCGGCGGCGTCATCGCCGCCGCCCTTCCCCTTTCAGTGAGCAACTCCATGATCCATTCCGCCGCCTCCGCGCCGGCAGACGCAGCGCCGTCATACCGCCTTGCGGGCCTGACCAAGAACTTTCCGGGACTGACCGCAGTTGCGGATGTCGATCTCTCCGTCCGCCGTGGCGAGATCCACGGTATCATCGGCCGCAACGGCGCCGGCAAGTCCGTGCTGATGAGCCTCATATCCGGTGCGCAGCAGGCGACCTCCGGTGCGATCGAGATCGGCGGGCAGGTCGTTGGCATCGCCGATTACAACCCTGTACGCGCCCATGGCCTCGGCGTCTCGCTCGTGCCGCAGGAGCCGAAATTCGCGCCGCGGCTCTCGGTTGTCGACAACATGTTCATGGGCCAGCCGCTGGCGCGGCGGTTCGGCTTTCTGCGTCGCGCCGACATGCGGCTGAAGGCGATCGAGGTGGCCGAGGCCGTCGGGCTTTCGATCGATCCCGAGGCGATGATGCTGACGCTGCCTATAGAGAGCCAGCAGCTTCTCGCCTTCGGCAAGGCGCAGTTCATCGACGAGGCGAGCGTCATTCTTCTCGACGAGATCACGGCGTCTCTGTCGCGCGAGCGCAAGACCATGCTGCTTTCGCTTCTGCGCGATCTGGTACGCCGTCACCCGGATCGTTCCTATACGCTGATCTCGCATCACGTCTCGGAGATCATGGAGTTCTGCGACCGCGTGACGGTAATGCGCGATGCGCGCGCCGTCGCCACCCTCGACGTCGCCGGCACGACCGGCGCGGAGCTCGCCAACTGGATCGTCGGCGATATTCCGGTGATGAGTCTCGACGGCGTCTCGCGTGCGGTGCCGGAAGACAAGTCGCGCCCGATCGCCCGAATTTCCGGCCTCACCCGCTTCGGCGTTTTCGAGGATGTCACACTTTCGCTCGGCACGGGGGACGTCGTCGGCTTTGCCGGCCTCGACGGGTCCGGCAAGGACGAAGCGGCCGAAGCCCTTTTCGGCCTCGGTGCGCTCGATGCCGGGACATTCGAGATGGAGGGCGAGACGCTTCACCTCACCTCGCCCGGCGAGGCGATGAAGCATGGCATCGCGTTGCTTCCCAAGCATCGCGAACGCCAGGCCGTCATCCAGGGCCGGTCGATCGCCGAAAACACGCTTATCTCGAGCTATCACCAGTTTTCCACCGCGCTGGGTCTCATCGACAGCCGCCGCGCGCACGACGTCACGGCGGGCAAGATCGCCGAGTTCAAGGTAAAGGCTCGGGGGCCGGAGGTCGGCATGAGCGGTCTTTCAGGGGGTAACAAACAGAAGATATTGATCGCGCGCCTGACGCTCAACGCGCCGCGTCTGCCGATCCTCAACGAGCCGACACGCGGCGTCGACCTCGCCACCAAGCCGGAGATCCTCAAGGCGATCCGCACCGACCTGTCGCGTGACAGCGCCGTGATCATGCTGACGGAGAGCGAGGAGGAAATGATCACCGTCTGCGACCGCATCTACGTCTTCTTCCGCGGGCGCGTCATCGCCGTCCTGAAACGCGGGGAGGACAATTTCACCGTCCCCGCTCTCTACAAGACCATCCAAGGAGTTTGAACGATGTCCGCCAGCACAGTCCGGCTGTTCTCCCGTCTGATGGAGCGCCACCTCATCTGGGTGCTGCTCGCCGTTCTCGTCGCCGTCGGGCTCACCGTTCCCGGCTTCGCCTCCGCGCAGAACATCTTGAATGTTCTCTGGGCGGCCGCGCCGCTCGGCTGCATGGTGCTCGGGCTTTTCCTGGTCCTTCTGATAAAGGAAGTCGACCTGTCGCTCGAATCGACATTCGCCTTCGCGCCCGCGGTCGCCATCGTCGCGATGACCGTCTGGGCGCCGGATCTCATTCATCCCGTTCTCGCCGTGATCCTGACGCCGGTCGTCGGCCTTCTCGTCGGCCTTGCCGCGGGTGCCTTCGCGGTGAACCTCAGGGTTAACGCCTTCCTGGTGACGCTCGCGACGCTGCTCGTCATGCGCGGTGCGGTGGTCTATCTGATCCCCGAAGGGATCTACTACCTGCCGGCCGATTATACCTATCTCGGGGAAGCGCGCTGGTTCGGCATTCCCGTCGCGATCTTCGTCTGGCTCGTCCTCTACGGCATCGCCTATGTCCTGATGGAGCGCCACCGCATCGGCAAGGAAATCTACGCGATCGGCAACAACGAGGAAGCGGCCTTCCTCGCCGGCGTGAAGGTGCGCCGCACCAAGATCCTCTGCTTCGGCATTGCCGGCCTTGCGGCCGCCATCGGCGGCCTGCTGGAAGTCGGCCGTTTGCAATCGGTCGTCGCCGACCTCGGCGAAGGCGACATCCTGATGGTCTTCGCCGGGACCATTCTCGGGGGAACGAGCCTCAGCGGCGGCATCGGGCGCCTCTCCGGAGTCTTCGGCGCGGTCATCGTGATCGCCATCATCGAGAACCTCATGAACCTGACCGGTATCGCGCCTTCCATCCGACAGATGGTGTTCGGTTGCGTGCTGCTCGTCGCCATCTATCTTGCCAGCCTGCAGGACCGGTTCGCGCTGCGTGCGAGCCGCTGACGGAGGGAACATGGCACTGCTCCTGGGCATCGATAGCGGATTGACCGTCACCAAGGCGGTCATCTTCGAGGAGGACGGCGCGCCGCTCGCCGTGGCGCGGCGGCGGGTTCCGCAGTCCTTTCCCCAACCGCGCCATGTGGAACGCGACATGGACGAGCTATGGTCGGCGACCGCCGAGGCGATCCGCGAGGCGATCGCCTCAAGCGGTCGACCGGCCGGCGACATCAAGGCGGTCGCCGCGACGGCCCATGGCGACGGTCTCTATCTGCTCGACAGCGCAAAGCGGCCGCTCGGCGCGGGCATTCTCTCGCTCGACAGCCGCGCCGGCGCGGTCGTCGAGGCGTGGGAGGGCGACGGGATCGCACGCAAGGCGCTTGAACTGACCGGACAGACGGCGCATGCCTCCGCACCGTCGGCTTTGCTTGCGCACATCAAGCGGCACGAGCCGGAGCGCTACCGCGCCATCGCCCATGTCTTCACCTGCAAGGATTGGCTTCGCTGCTGCCTTACGGATAGGGTTGGCACCGATCTGACCGAGGCGAGCACCAGTTTTACCGACGTGCGTACGCAGGACTACGATCCGGCAGCGCTCGCGGTCTTCGGGCTCGAGGAATTGTGGCCCGCGCTGGCGCCGGTTTCCCGGCCGGACGAGATCGTGGGCCTGGTCACGCGCCGGGCAGCGGAAGCAACGGGGCTTGTCGAGGGCACGCCGGTAGCAGCCGGCCTGCACGACGTGACGGCCTCGGCGCTTGGCATCGGCGCTCACGCGCCGGGGGAGCTCGCCGTCGTCGCCGGCACCTACTCGATCAACGAGCTGGTGACCGAAGCACCTATGCCCGATCCGCGCTGGTTCTGCCGCAACGGAATCCGCAAGGGCTGGTGGAACTGCATGGCGATCTCGCCGGCCTCGACGGCGAACTACGACTGGTTCCTCGACAATTTCTGCCGCGACCTTTCGGAAAAGGCCGCGCGCGAGGGTGGCGACGTGCATGCGCTGGTGCGGCCGGAACTCGAACGCGCGCTGGAAAAACCTTCGGACATCGTCTTCCACCCCTTCCTCTTCGGCTCGCCCTTCGGCAGTCAGGCGAGCGCCGGCTTTTTTGGCGTCCATGGCTGGCATGAGCGCGGCGACCTCCTGAAGGCGGTGCTGGAAGGCATCGTCTTCAACCATAAGCTCCATATCGACGATCTTCTCTCGGAGGTTCGCGTTGAACGCCTGCGCATCAGCGGCGGCGGTGCGAGGAGCCCGGTGCTTGCGCAGATGTTCGCCGACGCCACTGGGCTCGTAACCGACGTTTCCTCGGCGGATGAAGCCGCTGCCTGGGGCGCTGCGCTTGTGGCGGGCTCCGCCGTCGGCATCTATCCGGGTCCCGAAAAGGGGGCGGCCGCAACGACGCGCATCCTCCGATCGCATCAGCCCGACCAGGCGCGCGGTACACGTCTCTGCGAACGCTACGAACTCTTCAGGCAACTTGCGGACAGTATGGCAAAGCAGTGGCGAACCATCGAGGATCTCGCAAAGCGGTCAAGGGAGACGAACGGATGAAGGCGGAAGCACGGCGCGAGGAGATTGCGGACTACATCATGAGGGCCGGCCAAGCCCGCATCGAGGATCTCGTCGAGCACTTCGGCGTCTCGCGCATGACCATCCACCGGCATATCGATGCGCTCGCCCAGCAGGGCGTGCTGCGCAAGCTGCACGGCATGGTCACGGTCCAGCCCTCCGGCCTCTATGAAAGCACCTTCCGCTACCGCGAGACCGTGGGCAAGGCGGAGAAGGAAGCCCTGGCGCGGGCCGCCATGGCCTATGTCGAGGCGGGGCAGGCGGTCATGCTCGACGATTCCTCCACGGCATGCGCGCTGGCAGGCCTGCTGCCGGAAGCCCATCCGCTCACCGTTATCACCAACAGCCACGCTTCGGCCGCCAAGCTGATCGGTGCCGACGAGGTCGAACTGATCAGTCTCGGCGGCAAATATCACCGGAATTACAATGCCTATATCGGCATCACCTGCGAAAAGGCCGTGGCCAGCCTCAGGGCGAATGTCCTGTTCTGTTCCGCCTCGGCGATCGACGGCGTGACGGCCTTCATCCAGGATGCGCAGGTCACCAAGGTCAAGCAGGCGATGATGGCCTCGTCCATCCGCAGGATCCTGCTCGTCGACTCCTCCAAATTCGGCAAGGTCGCGCTCAATGTGCTTGGCGATCTTACCGCCTTCGACACGGTGCTGACGACGGATCGCGTCCGCGAGGAGGAGAGGGCGCATCTCAGGCAGGCGGGCGTGAATCTCGAAATCGTGAAAATGGGCAAGACTACATGAATGCGAGTGCATCAGGCGCCGGCGCCTTTCCCGGAGGTATGGGCGAACGGATGGCAGCGATGGAGGCGCGCGGCGAGATCGACGTGCTGATCGTGGGCGCCGGCGTGAACGGGGCGGGGCTCTTCCGCGACCTGACGGCCCAGGGTCTGGATTGCCTGCTCGTCGAAAAGAACGACTACGCGGCCGGAACGAGCGCGGCACCCTCGCGCCTCATCCATGGCGGGCTCAAATATCTCGAAACGGGGGAGTTCCGTCTCGTTGCCCAGTCGACGCTGGAACGGAATCTGCTGCTCGCCAACGCGCCTCACTACGTCAAGCCGCTGCCGACCCTGATCCCGATCTTTTCGTGGACGAAAGGCATCGGCGCCGCCTTGCGCACGCTCTTCGGCGCGAAAGGTGCACCGCGCAGCCGAGGCGCGCTTCTCGTCAAGATCGGGCTGATGCTCTACGATTTCTACGGTGCACGCCACCGCGTCATGCCGCGCCACTCCACCTCCGGCCGCGCCGCATCGCTGCGCGATCTGCCGGCGCTGACGCCTGAAATCGTGGCGACAAGCACCTATTACGACGCCACCGTGACCCATCCGGAGCGTCTGGTGCTCGAACTCGTGCGCGACGGGTTAGCAGACAGCCCGCGTTCGGCCGCGCTCAACCATGCCCGGCTGGAACGCGCCGCAGACGGCGCGCTTGCGGTTCACAGCCTGATCGCGGACGCGGTCGCGACCGTGCGGCCGAAGATCGTCGTCAATGCGGCCGGCCCCTGGATCGACGAGGTCAATGCCATCCTCGGCGAACCCTCTCGCATGATCGGCGGCACCAAGGGGTCGCACATCCTGCTCGACCATCCCGAACTCCTGAAGGAGCTGAAGGGGCGCATGATCTATTTCGAGGCGGATGACGGGCGCATCTGCCTCGTCTTCGACTATCTCGGCCGCGCGCTTGCCGGTTCCACCGATATCAAAGCCGCTAATCCGGACAGTGTCCGCTGCGAGCCGGACGAGGTGGAATACCTGCTCGAAAGCCTGCGCCGGCTGCTGCCGAAGCTCCGCTTCTCGCGCGACCAGATCGTCTACGTCTATAGCGGCATCAGGCCGCTGCCGGCCTCGGATGCGAAAGACCCCGGCCTCATCACCCGCGACCACGCGACGCCGGTCATGGAACCGGGTCCCGGCCGGCCCTATCCGGTCTATTCCCTGATCGGCGGCAAGTGGACGACCTTCCGCGGTTACGCGGAGGAGGTCGCGGACATGCTGCTGCCGCGCCTCTCCGCCAGCCGCAGGGTTTCCACGCGCCATCTCGCCATTGGCGGCGGGCGCGACTATCCGAAGAGCGAGGCCCTGCGGCGGGACTGGATCGCGAGCGTTGCCGGCGGCAGCGGTCTGCCGGAGGCCCGCATCGGCGAGCTGTTCGCCCGCTACGGCACGGGGGCGAAGACGGTTGCGGCTCATATCGCCGGCTTCCCGGGGGACGCGCCGCTTTCCGGAGCACCCGACTACAGTTCCGGTGAAGTGGATTTCCTCATATCCCGCGAGCAGGTGGGCACGCTCGCCGATCTCCTCTTTCGCCGCACGACGCTCGCCGTCACCGGCCGGCTGACGGCCGGGCTCGTCGAGGCGCTCGCCGATCAAACGGCGCAGAGACTCGGCTGGGATGCGCCGCGCCGCAGCGAGGAGATTGCGGCTGTCCGCGAGCGGCTGAAAATCTTTCATGGAGTTGAGCTGAAATGACCGCGAAGAGTTACGACGAGAAGATGGCGCGCATCCGCGCCGGCGCTTACCGGCCGGGCGACTTCATCCTTGTGGACGCGAAGGATGCCGATATCTCCGGCGGTATCCTGACGGCCGGCCCCCGGCGCGGGCGGAACGGCGTGATTGCCGGCAACCGCACGCGCAGGGAGTTTCTCGCGGAGATGGAGGCGCTCGTCGCCGAAAGGGCAATCGATGTGCTGCTCGCTTCGGCGGGCAATATCGAGCGGCTCGTCGAGCGCGGTGTCTTCGAAGGGAGCTCTGTGACGCCGGCCTTTCGCGCCAACGAGACGACCGACGTCTGGCTCAATCTGCGCGGGGGACGCTACCGCGAAACCCCGGCTCAGCCCTATCGCGGCGCCGACCTTTCGAGAGCCGGGGCCGATCTCTGCCTGTTTTCCGTGACTTTCAACAACGATGCCAAATGCGACGTCGCCATGCTGGAAGCCTATCGCGCTTTCCGGGCGGATGCGCGCGCCGCAGGCAAGCGGCACTTCCTCGAAGTGTTCAATCCCAATATCGAGACCGGCTTCGGCGTCGCGGAAACGGGCGCCTTCGTGAACGATTGCATCGTGCGCGCGCTGGCCAGTCTGACGCGGGCGGAGCGGCCGGAATTCCTCAAGATCGTCTATAACGGCCGCCGGGCGCTCGAAGAACTGGTCGAGCATGACGATACGGTCGTCGTCGGCGTGATGGGCGGGGCAAGCGGGACGCACCGTGACGCGCTGGAACTCGTCGCGCGCGCCGAGGCGAGCGGCGCGCGCCTCGGCATCTTCGGCCGCAAGATCAATCTGGCCGAGCACCAGCCCTCGCTGACGAAATGGATGCGGGCGGTCGCTGATGGCGACGCGAAGCCGGAAGAGGCGGTCAGGGGATACCACGGCGATCTGCAACGCCTGGGGCTGCGGCCGGATCGCGAGCTCGACGTCGACATCGAGGTCACCGATGCCGCGCTGCGGCAAGACGGGTAGCCGATAAGCGCTCGGCTATAACCCTCAGTACTCGACCAGACGATCGTCGTCGGGGTCCGCCCATCGGGTGTTCGGGACGACGGAAAACCATCCGGGGCGGGAGGGATCCCGGTCGTAGGGATAGCCGCCGAGCGTCTTATGGAAGTCGGCGTACTGTCCGAGCTTGTCACGATCGAGCTCGACCCCGAGACCCGGCGCCGTCGGCACCCTGATGGTGCCGTTCTCGTAGCGCATCGGGCCGCCGACGATGATATCGTCGGTTAGCTGGTGATAATGCGCGTCCGCGTGGAAGACGAGGTTCGGGAGAACCGCGCCGAGATGCAGCATCGTGGCGAGCTGAATGCCGAGTTCGCCCGACGAATGCACCGCAATGCCGAGCTGGAAGGTCTCGCAGACGCCCGCCGCCTTTACGCAAGGCCGGATGCCGCCCCAGAAGGTTGTGTCGAGCAGGATGACGTCGACTGCGGGATTGAGAATATTGGCGGCGAGCTGTTCGAAATTCACGACAACGGTATTGGTGGCCAGCGGCATGGTCGTGTTCTCGCGGACCCGCCGCATGCCGTTCAGCCCCCAGGTGGGATCTTCATAATAGTCGTTGTTGAGATCCTCGATGCCTTTGGCGAAGCGGATCGCCTCCTCGACGCTGAACGCCGCGTTCGGGTCGTAGCGGACGCTGTCGGGGCCGAGCGCCTTCGCCCATGCGCGAAAGACCTCCAGCTCGTAGTCCGGCGGGAAGACGCCGCTCTTCAGCTTGTGCGAGGTGAATCCGCACTTCTTTTTCAGCGCCAGCGTCTGCTCGATGAGCTGATCGGCCGTGCGCGTCTCGCCTTCGCCGGTGTCCTTGTTGGGAAGGCGGAAAAACATATAGCTGGCAAAAGGAACCGCATCCCGCATCTTGCCGCCCAGGAGATCGCAGACCGGTATGCCGAGAAATTTGCCCATGATGTCGAGGCAGGCGAACTCGACGGCCGCATGCATCTGGGTGCGGTTGTTGTAGAGGCTGGCGGTCGGGTTGCAGATCATGAAGCGGAGATTTTCCAGCTCGAAGGGGTCATGGCCGAGGAGGTATGGTTTCAAAGCCCGGAACGTCGCCTCGGCGCTCTCTCCGCCTCCGCCCATTTCACCGAGGCCGATGATGCCCACATCGGTTTCCACCTCGATGATTGTACGGACGAACCGCCCCCAATGTGCGCCGTTGGAATGACGCAGCGGCGCTTCCAGCGGAACGGTGACGGTGGTCGCGCGAATGTCGGTGATCCTGGGTCGCTTCATGGGAGGCTCCAATGCAGGCTTTCTGGTGCGAGGGCTAGGGCGGGCGTGGCAGGGCGCCCCCCCTGCCTGTCCGTCGGCGCGGGCCGGAACCGGTCCCCCTGCTATTGCGCCTCCCCCAGTACGCGCAGGATTTCGTAGCAGGCGCCGAATGGATGGTAGTCGGTTTTGCCCGAAGGGCTCTTGATGTTGCTCTGCTTCACGCCGCCGGGTGAGAGAATGCGGAACCAGCAACCGTATTCGTGATCGATCAGGTGCCGCCAGCTGTAGCGCCAGAGCCGGTCGTAATCCTGCCAGTAGCGCTCCAGGCCGGTACGTGCAGCCAGCGCGGCGGCGGCGGCCAGCGTTTCGCAATGGACCCAGTGATATTTGTCGAGGTCGTAAAGCCTGCCGTCCGGCCCGTAGCTGTAATGCATGCCTCCGAATTCGAGGTCGGCGCTTTTCGCCAAAGCCGTTTCATAGAGCAGGACCGCCTTCGGCAGGATCCAGTCTTGCGGACGGTACCGCTCGAGGATGAGGAGCAGCTTGGTCCATTCGGTCATGTGGCCCGGGAGGTATCCGTAAGGGCGGAACAGATGCTTCGGGTCGTCCTTGTTGTAGTCCCAGTCGATCGACCAGTCCTCGCGATAGTGCTCCCAGACCACGCCGTTGGCGCCTGCGGCAAGCTCGACGCAGATGCGCCGGGCGAGCGTTTCGGCGCGATCGAGGTAACGGGTCTCGCCCGTCGCCTCGTAGGCCGCCAGCATCGCTTCTGTCATGTGCATATTGGCGTTCTGACCGCGATAGGGCGAGATCTCCTGCCAGTCGCGGCTGATCTCGTCCTTGAAGAGCTCGCGTTCCGGCTCCCAGAAGCGACTCTCCAAGAGGTCCCAGGTTTCGGAGAGTCTGGCGTCCATGCCGGAAATTCCAGCCTTCAGCGCCGTCGCATAGGCGAGCAGGACAAAGGCGTGACCATAGCAGTGCTTGGTCGCATCCGCAGGCTTGCGGCCGTGCATCAGCCAGAAATAGCCGCCATGTTCCGGATCGCGGTGAGCCTCGTCGAGATAACGGACGCCGTGCGCGGCCGCCTCCGCGAAATCCGGACGCTGAAAAAGCACGGCGGCGGTCGCATAGTTGAAGATGAAGCGTGTGGTCGAGACGAGGTGCTGGGTCTTCCGCTCGGTGATGAAACCGTCGTCGCGGTATTCGTTGAAATAGCCTCCGTCTTCCGTGTTGAGGCAGATGGGATGGTAGAAATCCATGATCTCGCGCATATGGGCGAGCAGGAAGTCTTTCGAGCGGAAATCGGGCAACGGTTTCATGACGTGCTTCCGGTCAATCTGGAATGACGATGCCGAGCTTGGAAAGAACGCCGCCGTCGATCTTGATGTCGGCGCCCGTGATGAAGCGGGCCTTCTCGCCGGCGAGGAAGGCAACGAGTTCGGCGATCTCGGAGGGCTTTCCGACGCGGCCCAGCGGGTGCCCCTTGCCCCAGGCCTCGAGCGTCGCCTCGGCGGTGCCGTCGCCTTTCCACAGATCGGCGGCCCAGCGCAGCATCGGCGTATCGACGGAGGCGGGGCAGACGGCATTGACAGTGATATTGTCCCCGGCGTGGTCCAGCGCCATGGCGCGCACGAGGGCATTGATCGCGCCCTTGCTCGCTGTATAGGCGGCGACGCCCGCCTGGGAGGCAAAGGCCTGTACGGATGAGATGGCGACGATCGCGCCGCCGCCGCGCTTGCGCATTTCAGGAATGGCGAATTTAGATGCGAGAAAGATCCCCTTCAGATTGACGTCGAGGACGTCGTCCCAGACCTCCTCCTGCGTATCGACCACCGTGCCGTAGCGCTGGATTCCTGCACAGCACGCAAGAATGTCCACGCCGCCGTGGCGCGATGCGGCGGCTTCGACCGCCGCCGCCATGTCGTCCCTGGAGCGGACGTCGCCGAGGAATCCGGTTGCGTTGCTCCCGATCGTCGCCACGGCGTCCTCGACCGAAGCCTCGTCGTTCGCAACGATCGTCACCTTGCCGCCGCCGGCAGCAAAGCGGCGGGCGCAGGCGAGGCCCATGCCGAGGCTGCCGCCGGTGACGATGATGCTCTTGCCGTTGAAATCGCTCATCACGGAGTCTCCAATGCAAAGGAAGGGGATTAGCCGGGCATCCCGAATTTCGGCTCGGCGGTGCCGTGGCCCACGCCCGCGACGGCAAAGAGCCCGCCCTCCAGCGGATGCGCGTCGAGATGGGCGGCCGGCATCGTGAAGCGCGCCGAGGTCACATAGAGGGTGGAAAGATCCGCCCCGCCGAACGTGCAGCTCGTCGGCCAGCTTACCGGCAGTTCGATCAATTCGAGGAGACGGCCATCGCCGTCGAATCCCGCTACGGCGGCCCCGCCGGCCACGCGGCAGTTCCAGAGTCGGTCCTGCGCGTCGAGGCAGGAGCCGTCCGGCAGCCCGCGCGCAAAGCCCGCGACGATGGTGCGCCGGTTGCCGATCGCCCTGCCGGCCGGATCATGGTCGAACGCGTAGATCTCGTTTGCGAGCGTGTCGGCGAAGAAGAAGCGTTCGTCCCTGGTCCAGCCCATCGTATTGGTGATGCCGTATTCGTTCGGCGTGAGCCGCGAAACCTGCCCGGCCGGATCGATGCGGTAGATCGCGCCGGATTTGCGGTCCATGTCCCGCGGCGAACCGTCGGCGTTGAGATTGCTCTGCATCGTCGCGACCCAGAAGGAACCATCCGGTGCGACGCGTCCCTCGTTGAGGCGGTTCTCCGGCATGTCCGGTTCCGGCACGGCAAATTCTTCGAATGCCGCGCCGGGTGTCCACAGGCATACGGTGCGCGTGAGGCCGACGATGAAGCCGCCATCCCTCCGCATGCCGATCGATGTCACGAAGTCGGGCGTCGCCCACGTGTCGTGCCGGCCGCTATCCGGTTCGAGCCGGTGGATGCGTCTGCCGACGATATCGACCCAGAAGAGCGCCTTTTCTTCCGCCGACCAGAGGACGCTCTCGCCGACGACATCCTTCGCATCGAGGACCAGGGAGACCCGGGCATTCATGACAGCACCGCCGGGTCGGGGACGGCGCGCCCCGGCCGGCCGGCACCTTCTCCCATCTCGTTCCTGACAATGGACTGCATGACGATGGACAGCATGCCCGCACAATCCTCCCCGTCCTCTTGCATTCTTGTATGCAAGATTTCGATGCTGGTCAAGAAGGCCCGAAATGACAGCTGGAAATCGCGGGCTTCCCGGCGTAATCTCCGCCGGAATGTGTTTGCATGCAAAAATACATAAAGCAGGGTTTTATGGCGCGTGACACGAGGATATCGGCGGCGGAGCATTGCTACCGCACTCTTTCCCGGAAGATCATCGGGCTCGAACTGAAGCCGAACGAGCCGGTGGGAGAGCATGCGCTGGCCGAGCTTCTCGGCGTCAGCCGCACGCCTGTGCGCGAGGCGCTGTCGCGGTTGAGCGCGGAAGGACTTGTCGACCTGCGCTCGCGGGCGGGCGTCGTGGTTGCGCCGATCCGCATGGATGCGGTCCGGACGGCCCAGTTCGTTCGCGAACAGCTGGAGGTGGCAATCGTCGCCGAAGCGGCCGGGCAAACCAACCGCCGCATTCTGCTCGGCATCCGGCAGGCGATCGAGGAACAGGAACTCGCCATTGCCGAGGACAACCCGGATCTATTTTTCGAGTGCGACGAGCGCATGCACGCACTCTACTGCAGCCTGGCCGGCCGCGACGGCGTCTGGAGCTTCATTTCCGACGCCAAGAAGCACATGGACCGCGTTCGCCGGCTATCGATACAGGCCGGCCAGCTCGACCAGCTGGTCGAGGATCACCGGGGAGTTTTCGAGGCGGTGACCGAGGGGAATGCCGACAGGGCGCAGGAAATCATGCGCCTGCATCTACGCCGCGCCATGATCGACCTCAGCGAGCTTGCGCGGCGGTTCTCGGCCTATTTCGAGACCAGCAGTTTGCAGGCATGACGCGGCGGCGCCGCGGATTCTGCCGGCGCGCGAAAATCGCTTGAATAAACATGACAAAAGCCACTGCGCCACCACGTCGGCCGATGCGTAGGAGGCGACATCTGATTTCCCCGATCGCAGGCAGTGTAGACGTCCGTGAGGAACATTACCCCAGTCGGCGAAGCTTGCGCGAATTTGCGGTTGACATCTGCCAAGCGCAAAGCTACAGATAGGTAGAAAGATACCTATACGATAGGTCGGAGGAAAGCTTGGTGGAGATCGGGCCAGAGGAAGCGTCATCCATCTGCCGGATGGGCGGAGACGGGTTGCTCGGCGGCGTCATGGCTGCCGTCAAGACCCATATCCGCGAGAATGGCCTGCAGGTCGGCGACTCGCTGCCGAGCGAGGGGGCCCTTGCCGAAACGCTGGGCGTATCCCGCAGCGTCGTGCGCGAGGCCTACCGCTCGCTCGCCGCGCTCACGCTGATCGACATCGGCAATGGCCGGCGTCCGCGGGTGGCGGCGCCCAGGGCGGACGTGCTGGCGCTGGTGACCGACCATGCAGTCCATACCGATCAGGTAACGATCCAGCAGATTTTCGATGTCCGTAGGACCATCGAGCGCCGAACCGTCGTGCTGGCGGCCATGCGCCGCACCGACAGGGAAGCCGCCGAAATCGTTGCGCTTGCCGAAGCGATGCAGAGGGAATTGGACGAGCCGGCCAGGGTGATGGAACACGACATCGCCTTTCACGAAGCGATCGCCTCGGCGTCCCGCAACCCGATGTTCGCGCTGATCGTCGGCTCCTTCCATGTCGTGACGCGCCATACCTGGCCGATCGGCTGGGCAAGCCGGGGCAGTAATGAAACGCGGCAGGAAAGTATCGACGGCCACATGGCCATCGCACAGGCGATCGCGAACGGAGATGCGGCGAAGGCCGAACAGGCAATGGTCGAGCATTTCGACCTGACGGTAAAGGCGCTGCTGGCGGCGGGGGTATATTGAACATGAAGATAACGGCATTCGAAACGGTCCGCGTGCGCGACTTTCCCAATATTCTCTGGGTCCGCATCCACACGGACGAGGGGCTTGTCGGACTTGGCGAGACCTTCTTCATGGCGCAAACCGTGGAGACCTACATCCATGAGGTGGTGGCTCCGAAACTCGTCGGGCGCGACCCGCTGGAGATCGACCGCATCTCGAAGGATCTGACGGGCTATCTCGGTTTCCGCTCGACCGGGGCGGAGATGCGCGGCAATTCGGCGGTGGATATCGGTCTCTGGGACCTTTTCGGCAAGGCGACGAACCTGCCGATCGCCCAGCTTCTCGGCGGCTTCTCGCGCCGCGAGATCCGTACCTACAACACCTGCGCCGGCAACACCTATATGCGCGACGCAAAGGGCCAGCAGACGGCAAATTACGGCATCGGCGGTCCGCGGCGCGATTATGACGACCTGAATGGATTTCTGGAGCGGGCGGACGAACTTGCCGAGGACCTCCTGTCCGAAGGCATTACGGCCATGAAGATCTGGCCGTTCGATATCGCGGCGGAGAAGAGCGCCGGGCAGTATATTTCCGGACCGGACCTGCGCAAGGCGCTGGAACCCTTCGAGAAAATCCGCAAGCGCGTCGGCGACCGCATCGACATCATGGTCGAGTTCCACTCCATGTGGCAACTGACGCCCGCCATCCAGATCGCTCGGGCGCTGGAGCCCTATGCCACCTTCTGGCACGAAGACCCGATCAAGATGGACTCGCTGTCCAGTCTGAAGCGGTATGCGGCGGCAAGCCGCGCGCCGCTTTGCGCGTCGGAAACGCTTGCGACCCGCTGGGCCTTCCGCGATCTCATGGAAACGGATGCGGCCGGGGTCGTGATGCTCGATCTCTCCTGGTGCGGCGGGATTTCCGAAGCCAAGAAGATCGCCGCCATGGCCGAGGCCTGGCACCTTCCGGTCGCGCCGCACGATTGCACCGGCCCGGTGGTGCTCGCGGCTTCGACGCACCTTTCGCTGAACGCGCCGAACGCCCTCGTCCAGGAAAGCGTGCGTGCCTACTACAAGACCTGGTATGCGGACCTGACGACACAGCTGCCGACTGTAACGAACGGCATGATCACCGTCCCGCCGGGGGCGGGGCACGGAGTCGATCTTGCTCCCGATCTCGACCGGAAGTTCGAGGTGTCGCGGCGCAGCTCGTCAGTCGAAGGATAGAAGTTGACTTGTATGGTAGTAGGCCAATAGCTTGTGGGGAGCTTGGAGGGGGGCCGGATGCAGACCATCAGACCGCAGCGCGTTCTGTCCGCGATCGAGGCCGTCGGACCGCAGGTCTATCGCATCCTGCGCGAGCGGATCATTCAGGCCGAACTCGTACCCGGCGCGCGTATCTCGGAAGCGGAGATCGCAAGGGGCCTCTCGACCAGCCGCCAGCCGGTTCGCGAAGCTTTCATAAAGCTGGCGGAGGAGGGGCTGGTCCAGGTCCTGCCCCAACGCGGCACCTTTGTGACGCGGATCTCGACCGCATCCGTCATGGACGTGCGCTTCGTGCGCGAGGCGATCGAGGCCGATATCGTGCGTCAGGTCGCCGCCGAGCATACGGCGAACACGGTCGACCAACTGCGGGAGCAGATCGCCCGCCAGAGGCGTGTGCCGCATGACGATCGCGCCGCGTTCCTTCGGCTGGATGAATTGTTCCACCACACACTCGCGACGGCCGCCGGCCGTGCCTATGCATGGAGCGTGATCGAAAGCGTCAAGGCGCAGATGGACCGCGTCCGGTTCCTGAGTGTCGACGACCTGCAGATCGGCCGGCTGATCGAACAGCACGAGTGCATCGTCGAGGCGATCGCAGCCGGCGATGTCGGCGGGGCCGAGCAGGCGCTGCGTATGCATCTGCGCGAAATTCTGAAGTCATTGCCCGAGATCGCGCGATCACGGGCGGAGTTCTTCGACGGCACGGGGTAGCCGGCCGGCGCAACCATGAATGATGTTCAACGGGAGGTAACGCATCATGATCCGGAAATTGGTAGCAGGAACGGCCCTCGGGCTGACGCTGATCGCCTCTGGCGCCAGCGCGGAAGGTCTCAACATAGCTTTCATCAGCCATTCGTCGGCCTCGAACACATTCTGGCAGGCGGTCAAGAAGGGTTATGACGACGCCTGCGAAAAGGTCGGCGCCTCGTGCCAGTTGATCCTCACGCAGACCGAAGGCGCGGTCGAGCAGGCCGTCGCCAATCTGCAGGCGGCGATCGCCTCCAGGCCGGACGCGATCTTCGTCGCGATCGTCGACAACAATGCCTATGACAATGTGATCAAGGAAGCCGTGGACGCCGGCATTCTGGTGCTCGCCGTCAATGTCGACGACAGCGAGGGGGCCAAGGGCAATGCCCGTAAAGCCTTCATTGGCCAGGGCTTCACCGCGGCCGGTCACTCGCTCGCCAAAGCCCAGTCGGAAAACTTCCCGAAGGAGGGCCCGCTCAATCTGCTGGTCGGTGTCAATGCCCCGGGGCAGACTTGGTCGGAGCAGCGCGCCGGCGGCGTCACGAAGTTTCTGGAGGAGTACAAGGCCGAGCATTCCGACCGCGAGATCAATATCACCCGCATCGACTCGGCGACCGACCTCGCATTGACCGCCGACCGCATCGGTGCCTACCTCAATGCCAATCCGGATACGACCGCCTATTTCGATACCGGCTATTGGCATGCCGGCGTCGCCAAGGTCCTGAAGGATCGCGGCATCGAGCCGGGAAAGGTCCTGCTCGGCGGCTTTGACCTCGTGCCTGAGGTGCTGCAGCAGATGGAGGCGGGCTATGTTCAGGTGCAGGTCGATCAGCAGCCCTATATGCAGGGCTTCATCCCGGTCATGCAGGCATATCTCTGGAAAACCGCCGGCTTGACGCCCTCGGACGTCGATACGGGACAGGGCATCGTCACTCCGAAGGAGGTGCCGACGATTCTCGAACTGGCGAAGCAGGGCCTGCGCTGATCCGGCGCTCCCGATAAGCAACAGGCGTCTTGCCCGCGCGAGCTCGAGACTGGAGCGGTGTGAGGAGAACGGTGCGCCGTTCTCCGTCCGCATCCCGTCTCGACTCTCCAGAATCGATCACGACGCCGAACCACGAGTGGCAGCCCATGAAGCGGTTTCTGAAAATCTATCTCGACAAGCCGGAGCTTGCCGGCCTTGCCCTGCTGATCGTCCTCGTCCTTGTCTTCCAGGCGAAGTCGAACGGCATTCTTCTTTCCTTCGAGAACATGCGAGGCGTCATGGGTCTTCTGCCCGAAATGGCGCTCGTCGCCATCGGCGTGACGGTCCTGATGATCTGCGGCGAATTCGACCTGTCGGTCGGGTCCGTTTTTGCCCTGATGCCGATGTCGATGGCGGTGATACTGAATTCCGGCGTGCCCTTCGCCGGCGCAGTGCTGCTCGGCCTCTTGGTCTGCGCAGTGATCGGGTTCATCAATGGTTATGTGACGCTGCAATTCTCGATACCGAGCTTCATCACGACGCTCGGCATGCTCTTCATCGCACGCTCGCTGACCATCGTCATATCAGGCGGCTTCCCGCCGCTTCTGCCGCCCGACCTGCCGACCTGGCTTTTCACGGACTATATCTGGCAGGGCTCGGCTTTCCGCATGTCCTTCCTCTGGTTCGTCGTCATCGCCGCACTCGTGGCGGCGCTGCTGTCGCTCACCAATTTCGGCAACTGGATCCGGGCGACCGGCGGCTTCAACGAGGCCGCCGCCTCGATGGGTATTCCGGTCAAGCGCGTGAAGATCGTGTGCTTCATGCTCTGCTCGGTGCTGGCGGGTTTTGCGGGCCTGCTTCAGGTGCTGCGCCTCGGCTCGCCGCTGCCGTCGATCGGCGAGGGGCTGGAGTTGCAGGCCGTCGCTGCGGCCGTGATCGGCGGCACGGCGCTTGCCGGCGGGATCGGAACGGTCTTCGGGGCCATCATCGGCACGCTTCTGATCCGCACCATCGACAACGGCCTCGTCCTCTCCCGTGTCGACGCCAACTGGTTCAAGTTCGCGATCGGCGTTTTGACCATGCTCGCCGTCATCGCCAATGCCTGGATGGGCAAGATGTCCCGCAGGATCAAGGTGGAGGCGCACAAATGACCACGCCGATCATCGAATGCCGCAACCTTCAGAAGTGGTACAGCGGCGTGCATGCGCTGAAGAATGTCGACCTCACGATCCATCCCGGCGAGACCGTCGGCCTCGTCGGCGACAATGGCGCCGGCAAGTCGACGCTCATCAAGATTCTCTCGGGCGTCCACCATCAGGATTCCGGTGAAGTGCTGATCGAAGGCCGCAAGGTGGCCCTGCGCAGCCCCAAGGATGCGATGCGCCACGGGCTGGAGACGATCTATCAGTACAACTCCATGGTTCCGACCATGTCGATCGCCCGCAATCTCTTCATCGGCCGCGAGCCGATGAAATGGTCGGTCTTCGGCGTCGGCATCATGGACCAGAAGCGCATGCGCGCCGAAAGCATTCAGGCCATCGCCGACGTCGATCTGCACCTGCGCTCGCCGGATGCGCTGGTCGGAGAGCTCTCGGGCGGCCAGCGGCAGGGCGTAGCGATCGCGCGCGCCATGCATTTCAAGTCGAAGGTGCTGATCCTCGATGAGCCGACGAACCATCTTTCGGTCAAGGAGACCGATAAGGTGATCGGCTTCGTGCGCGGCTTGAAGGCGCAGGGCCTGACCGGAATCTTCATCTCGCACAACATGCAGCACGTCTTCCAATCCTGCGACCGCATCGTCGCCATGGCGCGCGGCGAGGTCGTGTTCGACAAGCCGACCGCCGCAACGTCGATCGACGAGGTTCACGCGCTTCTGTGAGGTAACGATGACAGAACTTTCTGGAAAGACCGTGCTCATCACCGGCGCGCTCGGTACGCTCGGCCGCGCACAGGCCGAACGGCTCGCGCGCACCGGCGCCGCCTTGCTGCTGCTCGATCGGCCCGGCGCCGAAGCCGGCGAGGGGTTCGCCGCGCGTATTGCCGCGGTTCACGGTGCCAGGGCAATCTATGTCGGCGAGGATCTGAATAGCCTGGCTTCGGCGGAACAACGGGCGGCAGCGCTTTGCCGCGAGCATGGCGGCATCGACATTCTCATCAACAATGCGGCGCTCATCATCAACAAGCCCTTCGAGGATTTTTCCCTGGAGGAATACGAGGATCAGGTCCGCGTCAATTCGTCGGCAGCCTTCGCGCTTGTCCGAGCCGTCGCGCCGGGAATGAAGGAGAAGCGCTACGGCAAGATCGTCAATTTCTGCTCCCTTACGCTGAACGGCCGCTGGGACGGCTACGTGCCCTATGTGGCATCCAAGGGCGCGATGCTGGGGCTGACGAAGGCGCTTGCTCGCGAACTCGGTCCTCACGGCGTGCGCGTCAACGCGGTGTCGCCGGGCGCCGTGGTTTCGGAGGCGGAGGAGCGGGTCTTTGCCGATCGCCTGCAGCAGTACAATGACTGGATTCTCGAAAATCAGTCGCTGAAGGCGCGTATCCAGCCCGCCGATGTCGCCGACCTGGTGCACTTCCTCGTCTCGCCGGCCTCCGACATGATTTCCGGCCAGAACATCGCGATCGACGGTGGCTGGTGATGATGCCGATCGACCTCTCCAATGGCGATGCCCGCATCGTCGTGCGGCCCGATCTCGGCGCCGGGCTGACGGCGTTCGACGTGCTGCACGATGGCGTGTGGCAGCCGGTCTTCCGCAGGGTCGATCCGTTTACCGCGCATCCCTTTGCGCTTTCGAACATTCTTCTTGTTCCCTTTTCCGGGCGGATCTCCGGTGGCGGGTTCATGTTTGACGGGACCTTTCATGCTCTGCCGCGGAATATCGAGACGGAGCCATATCCGATCCACGGGAACGGCTTTTCCGCCGTGTGGAACGTTGCCTCCCTGAGCGCGGATTCCCTCACGCTCACCCTTTCCGCCGAAGGACCCGGGCCCTTCCGCTACGATGCGAGAATGTCCTACAGGCTGCAGGCTGCGGGTCTGGTGATGGAGCTGAGCCTCGTCAACCGCGCCAAGATACGTCTGCCCTACGGCGCCGGTTTTCATCCCTGGTTCGTCCGCGACCCGGATACGACGCTGCACGCACCGGCCGGCGGCGTTTGGCTCGAGCAATCCGATCACCTGCCAAGGGCCTATGAAGCCACAGCCGCACATCCGGAGATGGATTTCAGCAGCCCGCAGCCATTGCCGGCCCGCTGGATCAACAACTGGTTCGACGGCTGGGGCGGTAAGGCTCGCATCCACTGGCCAAGTCGTGGGCTCGTGGCGGACGTGGATGCGAGCAAGCCACTCCGCCAATACGTCGTCTTCTCACCCGCTGCCGATGCTGACTTCTTCTGCTTCGAACCGGTGACGCACCCCGTCGATGCGTTCAATCTTCCCGGCAAGACCGAAGCCCACGGCCTCAAGATTCTCGAGCCGGATGAATCGCTTGCTGTCTCCACCCGCGTCGCCGCAAGCTTCGGCTGAGCATGTCGCAGCCGCTGGCTCCAAGCGGTGCGCAAGCCGCAGACCCTCTTGCCGTGCCCAATCAGCGCCGAGTGCGGCGGACTGCATCGTCGACGATATAGTTGACGCGACGACGTCCCTCCGGTCAACAGCCCGGTTGGTGGCGCTGGTTTCAGCCGGCCGGAGGCCACGGGGAACGATTCCCTGCATCCGCTGTCCTAAAAAGCTCAAGCTTTCTGAAGCCTCACGGAACCTGAGACCGAGCCCTCGCATTCTTCGGGAAAGGACGAAGGAGGCTTAGGTGAAAACGGCCTTGGCGGTATTTGGCGGACTCGTTTTGTCCCTCGCGCTATTCCTGAGCGGGGCGGTTATCGCAGTCCTGTTCCTCACCGGCAATCCCGAGCGCGAGCCGCGGCTGGACGTGAATCAGTCCGAAGTATGGACCAGGCACCCACGGCCGGTGGACAAGGCGGCCCAGCAATTCGAACGGCTGCCCGCCCGCTCGGCCGCGCCTCCTGTAAACGCTTCCGGAGAGTCCAAGACGTCCATAACGGTCGACGAGACCGAAGAGGAACGCTCTCCGGAGCTTTTGGACACGGTGACTACCACCTCAATCGAGCCGGCGCCCGCGAAGGAGACGCCGACTTCGTCGGACATGCCTGCTGCCCATGCCGAATGGTGTGCGAAGCGCTATCGCACTTACCGTCCGCAGGACAACACCTACAGACCTTATAGTGGCGGTCGGCAGACCTGCATCTCGCCTTATATGGATGCGGCAGGGGGGTCTTCGGAGAATACCTCGCCGCCAGGGCCGGGCAGCTACGCGGAAGGTGCCGATGACGCGCCGATGCCGATGGAATACTCGGCCGAGGCTGAGGAAGGCATCTACCTCACCCAGGAACATGTTGCCTATTGCTTCAGCCGCTACCGCTCTTACCGCCCGGAAGACAACAGTTATCAGCCATACAGCGGCGGGCCGCGCCGACAGTGCCGGTGACGGGGCGCGTGGCACGTTACACCAGGCGACGGCGCTCAACCGATTGAAAATTAAACCTCAGGCAAATTTTGCATAAGATGCTGCCCGAATTGAATTGGTCAGCCGCGGCAAGTCGTTCCTATGTTCCGCGATAACTGCATGCTCCTTTCATCGACCGAAAAGGCATGCAGCGACTTGACGACTTCTTCAGCGGCCTTTGCACGTACGGTAAGACGCGCGGCGCTGTAAGGAAAGGCGCCGCAAGGGGAACAAATGGGCAGGATCGTCTATGTCCACGGTCAATTCGTACCGGAGGAGGAGGCCCGCATCGGGCTTTTCGATCGCGGCTTCCTGTTCGGCGATGCCGTCTACGAGGTGACGGCGGTCATCGGCGGGCGGATGATCGACAACGAGCTGCATCTTGCCCGTCTCGACCGCTCGCTGAAGGAACTCGCCATTCCGCTCGCCCTCTCGCGGGAGGAGGTTGCCGCCGTCCAGGCGGAACTGATCGCCCGCAACGCCTTGCGGGACGGCACGGTCTATCTGCAGGTCTCGCGCGGCGAGGCGGATCGCGACTTTCTCTTTCCCGACGCGCTGGCGCCGCGACTCGTCGGCTTCACTCAGGCGAAGAAGCTGACCGGCACCAGGGCCCAGCGGGACGGCATCTCGGTCGATCTGGCGGAGGACCCCCGCTGGATCCGGCGCGACATCAAGACCGCCATGCTGCTCGGCCAGGTCATGGCGAAGCAGGCGGCGCGCGCCCGCGGTTTCGACGACGTCTGGCTGGTCGAGAACGGGCTGGTGACGGAGGGCGCATCCTCGACGGCCCATGTCATCACCGCGGACGGGCGCATCCTCACCCGCGCCGCCTCGCATGCGACACTGCCGGGCTGCACGCAGCGCGCCCTGGCGCTGCTCTGTGCCGCGGAGGGTCTCGAAGTCGAGGAGCGCGCCTTCACGCCCGACCAGGCGCAGGGCGCGGCGGAGGCGTTCCAGACCTCCGCCTCCAGCCTGGTGATGCCCGTCGTGCGTATCGGCGGCCGGGCGGTCGGCAACGGCAAGCCCGGCCCGATGACCCGAAAACTCCAGGCCCTCTATCTGGAAGCGGCCGGCGTTCCGGTCTAACTCTCCGAAACGACGCGCTCCCGCACCAAAAATCGTTCGTGGGAGCGCTCCAGACCCACTCACTGTCTCATTGAAACGGAAAAGCGATGCCGGGGAAGGGCGATATGAAGACCGCACGGGAATTGGGGCTGATCCCGCGGGGCAGGCTGGAGCCGGGGCCGGGCAATGCCATTACCGACGTCGCGGGCGTTTCAGTCGGCCACCGGTCCCTGCGCGGCGAGGGCCTCTTCACCGGAGTCACGGCGATCCTCCCGCATGCGGGCGACGTCTTCCGCGTGAAGCCGCGGGCGGCGGTGGAGGTCATCAACGGCTTCGGCAAGTCGGCGGGCTTGATGCAGGTGGCCGAGCTCGGCACGATCGAGACGCCGATCCTGTTCACGAACACCTTTGGCGTGGCCGCCTGCACCGAAGCGCTGATCCGCCGCGCCATCGCGGCCAATCCCGCGATCGGGAGAAAGACCTCGACGGTCAATGCGCTGGTCTGCGAGTGCAACGACGGCAGCATCAACGACATTCAGGCTCTGGCGATAACGCCCGCCGACGCCGAGGCGGCGCTGGACGCAGCGGGCACGGGACCGGTGGAGCAGGGGGCGGTCGGCGCCGGCTCGGGCATGACCGCCTTCGGCTTCAAGGCCGGGATCGGCACGGCCTCGCGGCGCATGCGGATCGGCAGGCGCGACTTCACGCTCGGCACACTGGTCCTTGCCAATTTCGGGGCGGCGGGAGACCTCGTCCTGCCGGACGGGCGCAGGCCCGATCCGAGCACAGCGGCCGATCCCGAGCGGGGCTCGGTCATCGTCGTCATGGCGACCGACCTTCCCTTGGCAGATCGCCAGTTGCAGCGGGTCGCGCGGCGTGCCGGCGCGGGCCTCGCCCGGCTTGGCGCCTTCTGGGGCCATGGCAGCGGCGACGTCGCGCTTTGTTTCACCACCGCCGATCCGGTGGAGCACGAGCCGGCCACACCCTTCGCCACGCAGGAGCGGCTGGCCGACGGCTTCATCGACACCGCCTTCCGCGCCGCTGCCGAGACGACGCAGGAGGCGGTCTTGAACGCGCTCTGCATGGCACCCGCCACGCCGGCCCGCAATGGTCGCATCTATCCCTCTCTTGCCGACTGGCTGAAGGAGAATCCCGCTCTATGAAAGTCTTCATCTCCGCCGATATCGAAGGCACGGCCGGTATCGCCCATTGGGACGAGGCCGACCGCGCCCATGCCGACTGGGCCGAGTTCCGCGCCCTGATGACCGCGGAAGTGGTTGCCGCTTGCGAAGGCGCGCGCGCTGCCGGAGCAACGGAAGTGGTGATCAAGGACGCCCACGACAGCGGCCGCAACCTGATCCTCGACCGGCTGCCCGACTATGCGCGGATCGTGCGCGGCTGGTCCGGCCATCCCGACGGCATGATGTTCGGGCTCGACGAGGGCTTCGCCGCGGCGGTTTATACCGGCTATCATTCCAAGGCGGGCAGTGAGGCCAATCCGCTTGCCCATACCTCCAACCTGCGCATCTCGCGCCTTCTGCTCAACGGCGAGGTCGCATCCGAGTTCACCGTCAATGCACTCTGCGCGGCCGGCTACGGCGTGCCCTCCGTCTTCCTTGCCGGCGATCGAGGCATCTGCGCGGAGGCGCGGGCCATGGTGCCGGGCCTTGCGACGGCAGAGACGTTGGACGGCAAGGGCAGCGCGACGACCTCGATCTCGCCCTCCTGGTCACGGCGCCTGATCCGCGAGGGCGTGGCTGGGGCGCTCTCCGGCGATTTCGCGCAGGCGCTGCCGGTGCGGGCAGATTGCTACGAAGCGGTGATCGAGTTCAACAATCCAAGCGATGCCTATCGCGCCGGCTGGTATCCCGGCGCCCGCGCGCATGGTCCCCGTGCCGTCGCCTTTGCGCATGCGGATTATTCCGAAATCCTGCGCGCGCTGGTCTTCCTGAAGGCCTGATCAGACCGGTGTTCGCTCCAGGAGCTGCTGGGCCGTAGCCCATAGGTCCTCGATCTTGCGGTTGCGGCTCGCCGCCTGGCGGTACAGGCGGATTTCGAGGTCCAGGTTCCAGCCCTCGTCGGCAGAGGCAGGCACGAGGCGGCCTGCCTCCATCTCCTCGCGCGCCAGGCTCTCCGGCAGCCAGCAGACGCCCGCGCCCGTAACCGCCATGTTCATCAGACCGGCGCTGATCGTATTTTCGTGCGTCGTCCGGCGCCGGAAGGGCGGGCGGCGCAGCAGCAGGCGCGACAGGGCGACCCCGAAAAAGGAATTGAAGCCGTAGCTGAGATAGGGGATGGCGAGCCGCGGCTGCGCTATGGCGCGATCGAGGAGGTTCAGACCCGGCTGTACCGTGCCGGACACCACGATCTCGGCCGCGACCAGCGGGATCAGCCGGTCGTGGGCGACGGTCAGCGAGGCGAACTGCCCGCGGTCGAGATGGAACGGCACTTCCGGATGTGCATAGGTGAGGAAGAAATCCGCCTCGTCGCCGACGAGCGCGTCGAGGTTTGCCTCGATACCGCCGCGGTCCGGCATCAGCGAGGTGCTGAACGCCCCGCCCGCCTTCTCCAGTGCCTTCAGCCAGCGGGGAAAGAAGGTGACCGTCAGCGTATGCAGCGCCGCAAAGCGGATGAGGCCCGGCTCGTGCGGAGGACGCAGCACTTCGCGCGCCGCATAGAAGGTACGGATCGCCTCCTGTGCGACGGGCAGGAAACTGCGCCCCGCAGGCGTGAGTTCGGCCGGCATGGTTGCGCGGCTGATCAGCGTCGCGCCCAGCCAGCCCTCCAACTGTTTGATCCGTCGGCTGAAGGCCGGTTGCGTCACGTTGCGCAGCTCGGCCGCGCGCGAGAAGCTGGACGTGTCTGCAAGCGTCACAAAATCCTCCAGCCACTTGATCTCCATGTCCGCTCCCCATGATGCGCATGCCGCGGCCGATCATAAGTCATTCAAAGGAAATAGGTATGTCGATTATGCATGGGTTGGTGCCAAAAGCGAATTGGCCAAGCCAACCACAACCTTCCACGTTGCGCCTGGAGGAAATAGGTGCCGGCCCGTCCGGTACCGACAGGGGGAGTTGTGAATGGCGTTCGGAATAGAAGCCGATCTTATCCTCATCAATGGGCGGATCTGGCGCGGCCGGGCAGAGAGCATCAGCGAGGCGCTTGCGGTGTGGCAAGGCAAGGTTCTTGCAACCGGCAGCGATGCGGACATCTTGGGTCTGAAGGGACCGCGCACCGAGATCATCGACCTCGAAGGCCGCTTCGCCACCCCCGGCCTCATCGACAACCACCTGCATCTCATCGCAACCGGCATAGCCATGGGCTGGGTCGACGCCACGCCGGCGAGCGCGCCGACGCTCGCCGCGCTGATGAGCCGGATTTCCGACCGTGCAGCCACGACGCCGCGGGGCGGGTGGGTGCGCGCCCGCGGCTATGACCAGGTCAAGCTCGACACCGGACGGCACCCGACGCGCGACGATCTCGATCGTGCGGCCCCCGACCACCCCGTCCTGCTGACGCGGGCCTGCGGCCATGTCTCGATCGCCAACTCCCGCGCTCTGGAGCTTGCCGGCATAACCGAGGCGACGGCCGTGCCGGAGGGCGGCGTGATCGGCGTCACGGAGGGCAGGCTGAACGGCTTCCTGGCGGAAAACGCCCAAAACCTCGTCAAGGCCGCCATGCCGCCGGCACCGACCGAGGAGCTGATCGAGGGAATCGAGCGGGCAGGGCGGTATCTGCTCTCCTTCGGTATCACGAGTTGCATGGATGCGGCCGTGGGCCACGTCTCAGGGTTTGCTGAAATCCAGGCCTATCAGATGGCCAAACTGTCCGGTCGCCTGCCGGTGCGCGTCTGGCTGACCCTGCTCGGCGATCCCGGCGTTTCCATCGTCGAGGACTGCTGGCGTGCGGGTCTTCTTTCCGGCGCCGGCGACGACATGCTGCGCGTCGGCGGAGTCAAGGTCTTCCTCGACGGTTCGGCAGGCGGGCGCACCGCCTGGATGACGGAGCCCTATCAGGGCGAAGCGGACAATATCGGCGTGCAGATGCTGCCGGATGCGGAGGTCGAGGCGGTCGTCAGGACCTGCCACGACCGGGGCTATCAGATGGTCTGCCACGCCATCGGCGACGGCGCGATCGAACAGCTCATCACCGCCTACGAGAAGGCGCTTGCCGCAAACCCGGATCCCGACCGGCGCCATCGCATCGAGCATTGCGGCTTTTCCACCCCGGAACAGAATGCGCGCATGAAGGCGGCCGGCATCCTGCCTGCGCCGCAAATGGCCTTCATCCACGATTTTGGCGATAGTTACATCTCCGTGCTCGGCGAGGAACGCGGGCGGTCGTCCTACCCGATCGGCACCTGGATGCGTATGGGCCTGAAACCTTCGACCGGCTCGGATTCGCCAGTCTGCTCGCCCGATCCGTTTCCGAACCTGCACGCAATGCTCACGCGCCAGACGGGCATGGGCACGGTGATGAAAGCATCCGAACGGCTGAGCCGCGAGGAGGCATTGCAAGCCTATACGGAATACGGCGCCTATTCGCAAAAGGCCGAGGGGGTGAAAGGGCGGCTCGTGCCCGGCCAGTGGGCGGACATCGCCGTTTTCGATAACGACCTTCTGACCGCGCCGCCCGAAGCCATCCTTTCGGATACGCGCTGCGTGCTGACCCTGCTTGCGGGCCGCGTCGTGCATGATGCGCGCTGAGGGCCTGCCGGACTGAGCCGAAACGATGCCGAGAACGGCACGAGAGGGAGAACGAAATGCTGAAAAGACTGACACTGGCCGCAATGCTCAGCCTCGGCGTGGCTGCCGGGGCGCTTGCCGCGGGCGAGCGCCATGGCGGAACGCTCGTCTTCACCGCGCCCTACGGCTCGAGCTTCGCCACGCTCGACGTGCAGTCGAGCCCCAACACGCAGGAAGAATTCATCACGCAGGCCATCCACCGCGCGCTCTACAGCTGGGATTCGAACCGGAACAAGCCCGTCCTGGAACTGGCGACCTCGGAGGAGGTTTCCGAGGACGGCATGGTCCACACCTATCATCTGCGTAAAAACGCGGTGTTTCACAACGGCAAGCCGCTGACGGCCGACGACATCATCTACAGCTACAAGCGCATCGCCAACCCGGAGAACGCCTTCCCCGGCGCGAGCTTCATCGCCGTCATCAAGGGCGCCGAGGACTATATCGCCGGTAAGGCCGACGAGATCTCGGGGCTGAAGAAGATCGATGACCACACCCTGGAGATCACCTATACCGGCACGATCAATCCCGGCTTCCCGCTGATGCAGAACACGACGGTCATCTATCCTTCGAATGTCGAGGACGAATCGACCTTCGGCAAGACTCCCGTCGGCCTTGGCGCCTTCGTCTTCAAGGAGCACGTGCCCGGTTCGCAGGTCGTCGTGGAGAAATTCGGCAAGTACTACGAGGAAGGCAAGCCCTATCTCGACCGGATCAACATCGTGCTGATGGCAGAGGACGCCGCGCGCGACGTCGCCTTCCGCAACAGGGAAATCGACGTTTCGATCCTCGGCCCCACCCAGTACCAGGCCTATCAGGGCGAAGAGGGGCTGAAAGGTCACCTCCTGGAAGTCGCCGAGGTCTACACCCGCAACATTGGCTTCAACCCCGCTTTCGAGCCCTTAAAAGACAAGCGGGTGCGCCAGGCGATCAACCATGCCATCAATTCGCCGCTGATCATCGAGCGCCTCGTCAAGAACAAGGCCTATCCGGCCTCCGGCTGGCTGCCGATCTCCTCGCCCGCCTTTGACAAGGACAAGGCGCCTTACGCCTACGATCCGGAGAAGGCAAAGGCGCTGCTCGCCGAGGCCGGCTATGCCGACGGCTTCGAGTTCGAGGTGACGGCGAGCCCGAACGAAAGCTGGGGCGTGCCGATCGTCGAAGCCATCCTGCCGATGCTGAAGAAGGTCGGCATCACGGTGAAGCCGAAGCCGGTCGAAAGCTCCACGCTCGGCGAGGCGGTGACGACTAACAACTTCCAGGCCTTCATCTGGTCCAACCTGTCCGGTCCGGACCCGCTGAACGCACTGCGTTGCTACTATTCGAAGACGCCGCAATCGGCCTGCAACTACACGAGCTATGCGAACCCGGATTTCGACAAGCTCTATGAGGCGGCAAAGCAGGAACGAGACCCGGCCAAGCAGAACGACCTCCTGCGCCAGGCCAACAATCTCGTGCAGGACGACGCGCCGGTCTGGTTCTTCAACTACAACAAGGCGGTGATGGCCTACCAGCCGTGGGTCCACGGCCTCGTTCCGAACGCGACGGAACTGGCGGTCCAGCCCTATGACGAGATCTGGATCGACGAGACGGCGCCGGCATCGCGCCATTAGTGGTTAGAGCGGGATGCGGACGGAAGGCCGCATACGCTTTTCCTCATCCCGCTCCATGCTCAAGGGGGCGGGGAGCGGTGGGTGGCTGCGGCTGCCCCCCGCATCGATTGCCGCCGCTCTTTTGGAGCGGCCAGAACGGAACCGCTCATGCTTCGTTTCACCCTGCGCCGCATCCTGCAGATCATACCCACGGTCGTGGTGGTGGCGCTGCTTATCTTCGTCATCTTCAGCGTCGTGCCGGGCACTTTCGCCGCAAGCCTCTTCGCCGACGGCAGGCGCGCCGCCGACCCGCAGATGATCGCCCGCCTCAATGAGGAATTCGGGCTGAACAAGCCGCTGATGGAGCGCTTCGCGACCTATGTCACGGATCTTGCGCAATTCGATCTGGGAACCAGTTTCCGCACCCGTCAGCCGGTGATCGACCTCATCAACGACCGTATGTGGGCCTCGCTGCAACTGGCGGTCGCAGCGATGGTCTTCGCCCTCGTCGTCAGTGTGCCGCTCGGCTTCGTCGCGGCGTTGAGGCCCGGCTCGGTGCTCGATACGGTGACGATGATCGGGGCGGTGTCCGGCCTCTCCATGCCGCAGTTCTGGCTGGGCCTCCTGATGATGTATCTCTTCGCCCTGCAGCTGAACTGGTTGCCGAGCTTCGGCTACGGCGACGGGTCGTTCCGGAACCTGATCCTGCCGGCCGTCACGCTCGGAGTCACGCCGCTTGCGCTTCTCGCGCGCACCACGCGGGCCGGCGTCCTCGATGTCCTCAACGCCGACTTTATCCGCACCGCCCATTCCAAGGGCATGAGCGAGGCCAAGGTGGTGCGCTGGCACGTGGCGCGCAACGCACTCGTGCTGATCGTCACGACCGTCGGCCTGCAGTTCGGCTCTCTCATCGGTCAGGCCGTCGTCATCGAAAAGCTGTTCGCCTGGCCCGGCATCGGCTCGCTTCTGGTGGATAGCGTCGCGAGCCGCGACATACCCGTGGTGCAGGGCACGATCCTCGTTATCGTGCTCTGGTTCCTCGTGATCAACACGGCCGTCGATCTGATCTATGCCGCGATCGATCCGCGCATCAAGCAGGAGTGACGGGAATGCGCCTCGGTTTCAACTTCTGGCTCGGTGCCGCGCTGACGGCGCTGGTGATCCTCGCCGGCGTCCTCGCCCCCTGGATCGCGCCCTTCGACCCGGTGCTCGACGCGGACCTCATGAATTCCGAACTGCCGCCGGACGCCACCTTCTGGTTCGGCACGGACGGGCAGGGGCGGGACGTCTATACCCGTATCCTCTATGGCGCGCAGATTTCGCTGACGGTCGGCATCGTCTCGCAGGTGATCAACTCGATTATCGGCGTCACCCTCGGCATGACCGCCGGCTACTGGGGCGGGTGGTGGGACGACTTGGTGAACGGTTTCACGAACGTCATGCTCGCCATTCCCTCGCTGATCTTCGCGCTCGCCGTGATGGCCGTGCTGGGTCCCGGCCTGCCGTCGCTGCTCATCGCGCTCGGCCTCACCAACTGGAGCTGGACCTGTCGCATCGCCCGCTCGTCCACACTCTCCCTGAAGTCGCTGGGCTATGTGCAGGCGGCGCGGACGCTCGGTTACGGGGACCTGCGCATCATGTTTACGCAAATCCTGCCCAACATGATGGGGCCGATCCTGGTCATGGGGACGCTCGGCATGGGCTCGGCCGTGCTTTCGGAAGCCGCGCTCTCCTTTCTGGGCCTCGGCATTCAGCCGCCGTTCCCGAGCTGGGGCTCGATGCTGACGGATGCGCGCCAGCTCATCCAGCTCGCGCCGTGGGTGGCGATCTTCCCCGGCCTTGCCATTTTTCTCTCGGTACTCGGCTTCAACCTTCTCGGCGACGGCCTTCGCGACAGCCTCGACCCGCATATGAGGACGCGCAACCCATGACCGCGCCGCTTTTAGACATCAAGGACCTGCACTTGAGCATCGCGGCCGGTCGCTCTGTCCGTCGTCCGCTCGTCGAGGGCGTCTCCTTTCAGATAATGCCGGGCGAGGCCTATGGTCTCGTCGGAGAGTCCGGCTCCGGCAAGTCGGTGACTTCGCTCGCCGTCATGGGGCTTCTCAAGAAGCCGCTCGCCGTTTCCGGCGGCGAGATCCTGTTTAAGGGGCAGAATCTGCTGGAGCTGCCGAAGCGCGAGATGCGGCGCCTGCGCGGCAATCGTATCGCCATGATTTTTCAAGAGCCGATGACGGCGCTGAATCCGCTGTCCACCATCGGCCGGCAGATCGCGGAAATGTTCGTGCTGCATCAGGACAAGAGCTGGGAGGAGGCGCAGAAACTCGCGGTCGAAGCGCTCGCCAGCGTGCGCGTGCCCAATCCCGACCGGCGTGCGCGCAACTATCCGCACCAGATGTCGGGGGGGCTGCGCCAGCGCGTGATGATCGCTATGGCGCTCGCCTGCAATCCGGATCTCCTGATCGCCGACGAACCGACAACGGCGCTCGACGTCACCGTGCAGGCCGAGGTGCTGCGGCTGATCAAGGAACTCTGCGCCGAGCGCGGTACGGCGGTTCTCTTCATTAGCCATGATCTCGGCGTGATCGCCAGCATCTGCCAACGCGTCGGCGTCATGTATGCCGGGTGCCTGGTCGAGGAGAACGAGACACGGGCACTCTTCGCGGCACCCCGGCACGAATATACCCGTGGGCTCCTCGGCGCCTTGCCGCGCTTCGGCAGCCGCACTCTGCACGGTCGCCAGCGGCTGGTCGACATCGACAGCATCATCGCCGACCGCTCGAAGCTCACGGAGACCCGCTTCATCGCGCCGCGCGATGCGGAAAGAGAGGGCCAGCCATGACCGACCCTCTGTTGGAGGTGGACGACCTGCATGTCCGCTTTTCTGTTTCCGGCGGCGGGCTGCTCGGAACCGGGCGGCGCGTGCTGCATGCCGTCAACGGTATCAGCTTCTCGCTCGCTAAGGGCGAATGCCTGTCGATCGTCGGTGAATCCGGCTGCGGCAAATCCACGACGGCGCTCTCGATCCTCGGCCTTCAGGAGCCGACCGAAGGCACGATCCGCTATCGCGGTCAGCCGCTCACCGGACCGGGCGCGCCCGGACGCATGCAGCGCGCCAAGGCGGTGCAGATGGTTTTCCAGGATCCCTATGCCTCGCTGAACCCGCGCCAGTCCGTACGCAACTCGCTCGCTGCGCCGTTGCGGCTGCACGGCATCACGGCGGCATCGGAGATCGCCGATCGGATCGAAATCATGCTCGCCAATGTGGGGCTGAGGCCCGAGCAGGCGAACCGCTATCCGCACGAGTTCTCCGGCGGTCAGCGCCAGCGCATCGGCATTGCCCGTGCGCTCATCCTCGAACCCGAAATCGTCGTGCTCGACGAACCGGTATCCGCCCTCGACGTGTCCATCCGCGCACAGATCATCAACCTGCTGCTGGACCTGCAGGAAAAGCTCGGCCTAGCCTACCTGATGATCAGCCATGATCTCAGCGTGGTGGAGCATATGAGCGACCGGGTGCTGGTGATGTTTTTCGGGCAGGTCATGGAGGAGGGCGGCTGGCGGGATATCTTCGAAACGCCTGTCCATCCCTATACACGTCGGCTCATCGCCGCCATTCCCGATCCGGATGCTGCGCTTGACCCGGGGAAGAACGACGACTTTGCCGATGTACGGCTTCCTGCCGGTCGCGGCTTCGTATTCGACGGCAGCACGGCGCCGGATGTCTTTTCCGCTCCGGCGCCCTCCGAGCTGGTGGAGATTACGCCTGCACACCGTGTGAGAGTGGTGACTGCCGCTTAAGGAACGCAAAGGCCGCAGGAGTGCGCGGCGGTTTTCTGTCCGCAATTCCAGAAAAATAAAGGGTTGGAGCGGGATAACGTCCGCACTCATTGCTCCTCATCGCGTTCCAGTCGTCTTTGCTGGGTCGTTCGCGGTTTTCACAAAGGCGGCGAGTTCCTGTCCGAAGCGGGCGGGCTCTTCGTAGAAGGGGCTATGTCCACTGTTGTCGTAGAGAGAAACACGACTGTTCTTGTGGATGGCCCCGATCCGCTCCGACATTGCGACACGAACCAGCCGATCATGGACGCCATGCGTCAGCAGGATCGGGCCCGTATAGGCCTGGAAGACAGCTTCGAGATCGGTCGTTGCGGTCCTGACGAAGCCTTCGTTTGCGGCGCGCGCCGTCATGCCGTTGACGACCAGCATGCGCTGCATCTCTGCCGCCGCCGGCGGCCGGTGGAAGCAGGCGGCGAGAAAATCGGCGGTCGCCGCGGTCCGTTCGGCCAGGTCGTGCGAAGTGGTGGTGCGAGTAAAGGCTGCGGCCTCTTCGGTGAGAAGATCGGGCGACAGCTTAGTGACGGCATCGACCAGGTTGACGCCGGCAATGGCCGCGCCGCCATATTTGCGCAGGTATGCGCCTGCCACGTAGCCGCCCAGCGACCAACCCACCAGTATGGGGTTGCGCAGCTTAGCCGCCTCGATCACGGCGGCGACGTCGTCCGCCCACCGATCCGCATCGGAGTAAGCATCGAGCGAGGTGGGTTTGTCGGAGTCGCCGTGGCCGCGCAGGTCGAAGCCGACCATCCGAAAGCCCGCGAGCGCAGGATCGGCGAACTGTTTGTGCCAGCTCAGGCGGCTTTGGCGCAGGCCATGGATGAACAGAATTTCCGGGGCATGGATTTCGCCTTTCGCCTCGCCCGACAGCATGGTTCCGTCAGCTGATCGAACGGAGAACAGCTCGGTGGCGGCCCTTGCCTTTCCGGCAGAGCTTTGGGTGCCTGCTTCGGCCACTCCGGCTTGAGACGCGGCAAGTGCAGCTTTCGCCTGGGCCGTGGAAAAGGCGAGGCCGGCGGCTGCGGCCAGGAAGCGACGTCGTGAGTGATCCATTAAGCACGCTCCATGTTGTTTAGTGATCGCTAGTCAACATCCCTTGACGATGCCTGTCAAGGTGTTGTTTAGTGGTCGCTATGGAACAGGTTGAAAAATCACGCGGTGGACGGCCATGGAGCTTTGATCGGGACAAGGCGCTCGAAGTCGCTACGCGGCTGTTTTGGCGGCATGGTTATGAAGGGGTATCGGTCGGCGAGTTGACAAAGGCGATGGGCATCGCGCCTCCGAGCCTTTATGCCGCCTTCGGGAGCAAGGCCGGGCTCTACCGCGAAGCACTCACCCGCTACGAGGAGACGTCCGGCTCGCTCGATGCTCCTGCGATCGACTCTGCGGCCACGCTCGCGCAGGCGGTGCGGCTGCTGCTGGAGGGAGCCGTCAAGGCAGTCACCCACCCCGATAGAGAGCGTGGCTGCATGATCTCCAGCGGCCTGATCGAGTGTCAGCCGGAGAACGCCGCGCTTGCCCGCGATGCCGCCGCGCGTCGCGACGCCATGCGCGAGCGGATCGTGAATTTACTCCAGTCATTTGCCGAGGCGGATGATCTGCGCCGCCTGGCGAGGCATCTGGCGGCTGTCATGCAGGGTCTCTCGATTCAGGCGCGAGACGGCGCGACGCCGGCCGAACTGCAGGAGATCGTCGAAGACGTCGTTTCGGGAGTGGCGGCACGGCATCCGGGGTGCGAAACCAATCGCTTCTGCAGCTAGTCGGACCTCCTGGTCGAGGATTTCACATCCGACACAGCGGCGAGCAAGTATGTCCGTCCGGCATTCACCATCGGGTGCCGCTCCGCTGCGGTCTGCATTCGCGCCTTGGCGGCCTTCATGTCGCGTGCGGGTGGCCGTCCGAAACATGCGGCTGTATTCGCGCGTGAACCGAGGAACACTCTCATATCGTAGGCCGCATTACCGATCGTTTCGCCATCGGCAAGCATCGTCCGGCGAGCCTCAATCAATCGGAGCTGCAGTTGCGAGGGTCAGGACGCTGCCAGGTACGGCGCTGCGAAGGATCGGAATGCGCAAAAATGTGCCCGGACCTCGCCCGGAAGTGAGTAGGTCCAAAAGGGTGGAGCGCTTCAATGAACACTGAAACGCTCTGACTTATCAGGAGCGATCACGGCCACGGCGCGTTGGAGCCTCAGAATTCATCGAGACAGTGACGCGCTTGCCTGACCGTCCTTGCGTCCTGTGGCTAGGGCATCATGCTGCGGTACCGCTCGCGCTCTCGTTCGACTTGATCGAGCGTGTACGGGTCGGCTGTTTCGTCGAACCGCGACCAACCTTCTTGGGCATAAATGCTCCTGCGGGCGGCAGGATCGACGATTCTGCGCTGTTTCAGGATCGCTTCCGCCTGAGGCGCAACACTGTCTTCAACCCTGGCCGTCACCAAGGCGCCGCCTCGGCGAACGCCCTCGGCGTAAACATGGGCGTCTTCTTCATCAACCCCGGAATCGGTCAGTGCACCGATCAGGCCTCCGGCCGCGCCGCCCGCGACTGCGCCGGCTGCCGCACCGGCCGCGGTGGAGGCAAGCCAGCCGGCAGCCACCACGGGACCAACTCCCGGAATGGCCATCAGGCCGAGCCCGGTCAGAAGGCCGACCACGCCGCCCCCGGCAGCACCGAGCCCAGCTCCGGCACCGGCGCCTTCGGCCGCGCTCGAGCCATGGGTCGAGTAACGATCGCCCGCGTTGTTCGCGACGATGCTGATGTCGTCTGTAGGCACGCCTGCCGTTTCCAGATCGCTTACGGCCTCGCGAGCATCTGAATAGTCGTCAAAGAGCCCTGTTACCGTTCTCATATTCGTCTCCCTTTTCGTCTGGGGGGAAGTCTGTGGGTTACTGCGCTGTCACGTTGCCCTGGTAGTCGAGAGCTACGGATACGGATTTGCCGTCCTTCATCGCAGTTGCCTGCCATACCCCCTTGTCATCGAGCTGCAGTCCGCTGACGTCAGTATATCCGGCCTCTTCGATCCGTTCCTTCGCTTGTGCTTCAGTGAAGCTGTTTGCTCCTGCGACCGGGGCCGCCGGGTTCTGTGAATCAGGCGTCGCCACCGCAGGCGTGTCTCCTTCCGTTGAAGGTGTCGTTTGCGCGAGTGATGCCGTGGCCACAGCGCTCATCAGGGCTGTCGCGACAATAATCATATTTTTCATGTGGTTACCTCTTCAGAAGATCGGGATTGATCTCCGGTCCTGAAACCCGCCGGGCGGAGAATGGTTCCCGGCGCGATGCCCCGGCTTGCCATGCTGGCGGGCGGCTCGTTTTTCTGCGAACGCGCTGCGGTTCCTTTGCAGCGGGCAACTCCTGGGCGGCGTCGAACTCTGCCCTACCTTCTCGGGAAGGTCCTTACTGACGAGGCTACGGTGCTGAAGTTCTCGCGTGCCAATGACCAGGATCGTGCTGCTGCCGGCGGATTGCAGCAACTCGCCGCGGCGCGCAGCACAGCAGCCGCGGCGCGGCCGTCACATCTTCCAACGTTCGTCGCATCCGCCGCCACAGTCGCCGTGCTTTATTTCGCCCGCGACGTCTTCCTGCCGCTGGCGATCGCCATCCTGCTCACCTTCGCTCTCGCGCCGCTGGTTTCTAGGCTGCGTCGAGTCGGTTGCCCCCGTTCGGTCGCCGTCATCGGCACGGTGACGATCGCCTTTCTGTTCCTGTTCGCATTCAGTGCCGTCGTCGCGATGCAGGTCAGCGAGGTGGCGCAGAACCTGCCGACCTACCAGTACAACATCGTTGAAAAGGTCAGGACTCTGAAGGAGACCGGATCTGAGAGCCAGCTTCTCGAGCGCCTTGGCCGCGTGATGGAAAGGATCAGCTTAGAAATCAGCCGGCCCGAACCCGAAGTGCGCCCCTCACCCGAAGAGCCGCCTGAGAGGGAGCCGCTCCTCGTCGAGATTTTTTCTCCACAGCGGCCGGTCGAGACACTGAAGAACATCATCAATCCTCTGCTTGGCCCCTTGGCAACGACCGGCCTCGTCCTCGTCGTGGTCATCTTCATGCTGTTCGAGAGGGAGGAATTGCGCGACCGCTTCATTCGGCTGGTCGGCTACGGTGACTTGCATCGAACGACCGAGGCACTGCAGGACGCGGGCGCTCGTGTCGGCCGGTATCTGCTCATGCAATTGGTCGTGAACATCACCTACGGAATTCCGCTGGCGATCGGTCTTTCGCTGCTCGGCATTCCCAATGCGGTGCTCTGGGGGATGCTCGCCATTGTATTGCGCTTCGTCCCCTATATCGGGCCGGTGATCGCCGCGGCGCTGCCGTTGTTTCTCGCTTTTGCGGCGGCACCGGGATGGAGCCTGCTCGTATGGACGGCGGCCTTGTTCATTGTCCTCGAACTTCTCAGCAACAATGTCGTCGAGCCCTGGCTTTACGGTTCACGCACCGGTCTGTCGCCGCTGGCGATCATCGTCGCGGCGATCTTCTGGGCATGGCTCTGGGGGCCGGTCGGATTGGTGCTATCGACACCGCTGACCGTGTGCCTTGTCGTTCTCGGACGTCACGTACCGCAGTTCGAATTTCTGGAGATCCTATTGGGCAACGAGCCCGTTCTCGATCCGAAGGAGCGCCTTTACCAGCGCCTGCTCGCCGGCGATCCGGATGAGGCGACGGACAATGCGGAAGACATGCTTGAGGAGAAATATCTCGTAGAGTTCTATGACACGGTGGCAATCCCCGCACTGCTCCTCGCCGAGCGAGACCGCGCACGGGGCGCCCTGTCCGATGCGCAGGCGGCGCAGATTGCTCAGAGTGCGAACACCCTCATCGCAAATCTCGAGGAAATCGCCAGTGAAGAGGAAGGGGAGGAGGAATCGGGCGCGCAAGCGCAGGAAAGCGACGATGAAGCTGACGCATATAATCTTCCCCTCGGCGACGGGAAGTCCGCCCTCTGCGTCGGAGCGCGTGGTGATCTCGATGACGTTGCCGCGTCGATGCTCGCCCAGACGCTTTGGATTCAGGGTGCGGATGCAGCCCACGCCAGTCACGAAGTCCTCAAGGCGGGCAATATAAAAGCTCTGAAGCTCGAAGGTCGCAACGCAGTTGTCCTGAGCGTTCTCGACCATGATTTCATGAAACATGCCAAATTTACCGTGCGTCGGCTGAAACGTATGGCGCCTGCGGCACGCATCGGGATCGTCCTGTGGCAAGCAGACGGCTGGCCGGGGCCATCCGAAGGAGACCAGCTCGTTGAATCGCTGCACGCGGACTTCATGGTCTTCGGGATGGGCGATGCCGTCCGCGAGGCGCTTTCAGATGAATTGCCTCGGCCGTTGAAACTCGCCCATCCAAAGATCGCGCCCGGATACGCCACGCGGAGAGGCAAGCGTATCGGCAGGGAAAGCACGGCCGAAGTGGACTAGACCTTTCGACCGGCTCTCCATTCGGCCCCGGGCGGGAAAGCTGGGGCCGTCAAAGCTTCAGTGATTCTCGGGGGACCGAATGCCCGGGCCGTTGCTGAAGGCCGCCTTTCCAAGCCGATGCGGCGCGGACATGCCCGGTAACGGTAAAGGTCCGGGCGCGCTGGGTCGATCGGACGCGCGCCTACGGCAAGCTGGGCCCCAAGTTTCGGAGGAGGATCAACCGCGCCGCGCCGCCTCGATCGCAGCAACGTCGATTTTCCTCATGTCCATCATGGCCTCGAAAGCGCGCCTTGCTTCGCTGCCGCCAGCCGCCAATGCGTCGGTGAGTACGCGCGGAGTGATTTGCCAGGAAATTCCCCATTTGTCTTTGCACCAGCCGCACGCGCTTTCCTGGCCGCCGTTGCCGACGATGGCATTCCAGTAGCGGTCGGTCTCCTCCTGATCGTCGGTGGCGATCTGGAACGAGAAGGCCTCGTTGTGCTTGAAAACCGGACCCCCGTTGAGGCCGATACAGGGAATGCCTGCAACGGTGAATTCGACCGTCAGCACGTCGCCCTCCTTGCCCGAGGGGTAGTCACTGGGTGCGCGGTGCACGGCGCCCACCCGACTGTCGGGAAAAACCTCGGAGTAGAAGCGAGCGGCAGTCTCGGCGTCCTTATCGTACCAGAGGCAAATCGTATTCTTCGACATTGGATGTTTCCTTTCGGTTGGAGCCATTCGGCCTTGAATCCCTCAGCCATCCTCCGAAATAGGGGGCCAGCGATTATTCTCCACCCCAGGCGTTCCCGTTGCCGAAGGGACCGCAAGGCGCTTTGGAGCCGCCAGCGGCCGCCGCTCGAAAGCCGCACGAGATACAAACTGTCCAGCGTCCGTAAGCCGAACGAGACCGTCCAAGCTCATGATCGATGTCTGCGACTTTCGGCTCCTATCGTCGCCGTATATAATTCCTGAGAATATAACGCGCGATCGCTCCATGCCGGGGGCACCGCATACAAACGGAGTTCGACGGTGAGCGTTGCCTTCATCAAGGAAGAAAGTGCCGAAACTGCTTCGGAAACACTGCTGCCCGACCGGCCGGTTTCACCCCATCCGAACCTTGTCACGGAAACAGGACTGAAGATTCTGGAGCTGCAGCTTCGGAAAGCCCGCGAGGCTTACGAGGCGACGAGCACGATCGAAGACGTGAACGAACGGCGGCGGCAAGCGGCAAACCCTTTGCGTGATCTGCGCTATTTTGCCGAAAGAGTTCGAACGGCTCAGCTTGTGCCTGACCCGACTTCATCGGACGCCGTGGCCTTCGGGAGCACTGTGACTTTCAGCCGTGATGACGGGCGGGTGCAAAAGTACCGCATCGTGGGAGAGGACGAGGCCGATCCCAAGGCCGGCTCGATCTCCTATGTTTCTCCGGTGGCAAGGGTTCTCATGGGCAAAGTGATCGGGGACGTCGTGAGTGTCGGCGCTCAGGAGCTCGAAATTCTCGCCATCTCATAGAGCATCGATCTCTCCGCCCTGCGAGTGCAATTACGCGCGCGCCTCGGCTCCTGCTTGTGCATATAGATCGGCATATCTTTCGCGAAGCACGTTCTTTTGAACCTTGCCCATGGCGTTGCGCGGCAGGTCGTCCACGAAGATCACCCGCTTCGGCTGCTTGTAACGCGCAAGGCTGCCGTGCAGACCGCCGAGAATGTCGCGCTCGTCGATCGTCGCACCTGGCTTCCGGACGACCACGGCCGTGACGCCTTCGCCGAAATCCGGATGCGGCAGCCCGATGACAGCCGTCTCCACCACGCCCGGCATCTGGTCGATCTCGGTCTCGACCTCCTTCGGATAGATGTTGTAACCGCCGGAAATCACGAGGTCCTTGCCTCGCCCGACGATATGGACGTATCCACGGTCGTCGATCTTGCCGAGGTCGCCGGTAATGAAGAACCCATCGGCGCGAAACTCTGCCTGCGTCTTTTCGGGCATGCGCCAATAGCCCTTGAAGACGTTCGGACCCTTCACTTCGATCATGCCCGTTTCGCCCTTCGGGAGCGGCTTGCCGCTCTCCGGATCGGCGACACGAAGTGAAACACCCGGCAGCGGGAAGCCGACGGTTCCGGCGATGCGTTCCCCGTCATAGGGATTCGAGGTGTTCATATTGGTTTCGGTCATGCCGTAGCGCTCGAGAATGGCGTGTCCGGTCATCTGCGCGAACGTCCTGTGGGTCTCGGCAAGCAGCGGAGCCGAGCCCGACACGAAAAGCCGCATCCCGGCGGTCGCCTCTCGCGTCAACCCCGGATGCTGGACGAGGCGCACATAGAAGGTCGGAACGCCCATCATCGCCGTTGACTGCGGCATCAGGCGCAGGACCTCGTTCGCTTCGAATTTCGGCAGGAAAAACATCGAGGCACCGGCCAGAAGAATGACGTTCGACGCGACGAAGAGGCCGTGGGTGTGGAAGATCGGCAGGGCATGGATCAGCCTGTCGTCGGCCGTGAAGCGCCAATATTCGCGGAGCGTGGTGGCGTTCGACAGGAGGTTGTCATGCGTCAGCATCGCGCCCTTGGACCGCCCGGTCGTGCCCGACGTATAAAGGATGGCGGCCAGGTCATCCGGACCGCGATCGGCGTCGGGGAAATCCGGCGTCTTTCCCCGTGCAAGGTCGATGAGCGAGCCGCCACCCTTCTCGTCGAGCGTTTCGACTTCGGTGCCGCGATCGGCGGCAAGCTTTGCAATGCCCTCCTTCGCGCTGGGGGTGCAGACGATGAGCCGCGGCTCGGCATCGCCGAAGAAGTAGTCCAACTCGGCGAGCGTATAGGCCGTGTTGAGCGGAAGATAGACCGCGCCCGCGCGAACACAGGCGAGATAGAGCATCAGCGCCTCGGGGCTCTTCTCCACCTGCACCGCCACCCGATCACCCGGCCGCACACCCAGGGAGTCGAGCGCGGAAGCGATGCGGCCCGAATGCTCCAACATGTCGCCATAGGTCCAGACACGGGCATCGGCCGTCAGGATGAAGGCGGAGTCGGGGCGCGCTGCCCGGCGTATGGCGTCGAACAGATGGTTGCTCATGAAGTGAACTCCTTGTTGCCTTTCCTTCCCGGTGTACCAGCGGATCGGACGTCCGGGGGAAAAGCGTCCGCGACCGGAACGAGGCTGCGTGAGCTCTTGTCGGCCGGGACGAGGCGGCGGATGACGGGAGCGGCGACGACATCGCCGCGTGTGGCAAAGGCTTCGTGGTTGGTCTCGATGTCGTCGAGCTTGTAGAGGTAGTTGACCATCAGCCCGTGGGCCTGGCGCATCGCCCTTTCGGACCGGTCGGCCAGGAAATTGATGCGTTCGAGCCGCGCGCCGTTGCCGAGATGGAACCGGGCGACGGGATCGGCCGCCTTGCCGTTACGATTGCGGGCCCTGAGGAAATACCAGGCGGCCGCAGCCGTCAGGCTTGGCTGGATGGCGGCGGCGGTCTCCGGCTGATCGGCCCAATCCGGCTCGTCCAGTGCCGCCAGCTTGCTGCGGTCGGCGGCGGACAGGGCGTCCGACGTTTCGGCCCGGCGTTCGCGCGACAACCAATCGGCAAAGCCCGGCACCGGCGACAGCGTCACGAAGGTGTCGAGGCGGGGGAGGTCGCGCCGCAGATCCTCCACCACCTGTTTGATCAGGAAGTTGCCGAAGGAGATGCCCCTGAGACCCTCCTGGCAGTTTGAAATGGAATAGAAGACGGCAGTCGTCGCGTCGGCGGCGCGGATAGGATCGCGATCCTCCTTCAGCAGATCCGCAATGTTCGAAGGCATTTCGCGTGTCAGCGCCACTTCAACGAAGATCAGCGGGTCATCGACGAGCTGCGGATGGAAGAAGGCGAAGCAGCGCCGGTCCTCCGGTGCCAGCCGCCGGCGCAGCTCGTCCCAGCCGCCGATATAGTGGACCGCCTCGTAGCGAATGATCTTCTCCAGAATGTCGGCCGGCGTCGACCAGCTAATCGGCCGCAACACGAGGAAGCCCCGATTGAACCATGATCCGAAGAGATGCGCGAAATCCGTATCGACCGCCTCCAGATCCGGATTTTGGGCCTTCAGCTCGAGGAGGTCCTCCCGCATGCGGACGAGCGTCGCGATACCGTTCGGCGCAAGATTGAGTCTGCGGATCAATTCCTGGCGGCGCGGTTCTGCCGCCATGCTCATCTCGAGCAGCGCCTTCGGCGTCGGATCGGCGCGATAGGCGTCGATCGCCCGCTCGAGCCGCTCGATGTTGGGGCCGAAACGAGACAGCAGCGCAAGCATGAAGTCGCGCCGTTTTTCCCGATCGAAACCCTGCCAGCGATCCAGAATGTTCTTGGCCAGCGCCATGCCCGACGCCTCGCCCCGGCTCGACAGGAGGGTTTCGCAGAGCGCTTCCATGGTGCCGACCGGATTGACTTCGCCATTCCGAACGGGAGCGAGGGACAAAAACCGCCGGCCGCGGTCGGCAATGCTCTGCAGCATGTCGCTGAAAAATGACGTCGTGCTCATTGGACGCTCCCCAGCATCTGGTTCGGCAGCCATGTCGCAATCTCCGGAAAGACGCAGAGGAGGATGATCGCCAGACACATGACGAACACGTAAGGCAGGGCGCCCCAGAGGATCTCCTTCGTCGGAATCTGCGGCGCGATGGCGTTGATGACGAAAAGATTGAGGCCGATCGGAGGCGTGATGAGGCCGACCTCCATGTTGATCGTCAGCACGATTGCGAACCAGTACGGGTCGAAACCGGCCTGGGTGACGATCGGGAAGAGCATAGGTGAGGTCATCACGATCACGGCGACAGGCGGCAGAAACAGACCGCAGATCAACAGAAAGACGTTGATGATCGCCATCAGCACCCAGCGGTTCACCTCCATGTCGGCTATTGCGGTGGCGACGGTCTGCGTGATGAACAGCGAGGACAGCGCGAAGGCGAAGAGTTCGGCGGCTGCCATGATCATCATGATCATGACGCTTTCCTTCATCGCCGATCCGAAGATTCCGGCGACGGGCCGAAAGCGGAACAGACGATAGGCGACGATCACGACCACCAGGGTCAGGAACGCACCGGCACCGGCTGCTTCCGATGGCGTGGCAAGCCCGCCATAAAGTACGTAGAGCGTGCCGGCGATGATGAGCAGGAACGGCAGGATGCGCGGAAGTCCGGACAGCCGCTCCTTTATCGAGTAGCGAATGAGGCGTGCATCGAACTCGTAGCCCTTGCGTTTGCAGTCGATGACCGCCCAGGTCATGAACATGACCGTCAGCATGATGCCGGGGAGTATGCCCGCCATGAAGAGCCGCCCGATGGAGGTCTCGGTCGCTATTCCGTATACGATCAGCGTCACCGAAGGGGGAATGAGAATGCCTAGCGTGCCGCCGGCGGCGATGGAGCCGCTTGCCACCGAGGCGGGATAGCCGCGACGCATCATTTCCGGGATGCCCATCTTGCCGATCGCCGCGCAGGTGGCGGGCGAAGAGCCCGTCATGCCGGAAAAAATGGCGCAAGCTCCGATATTGGACAGAATGAGGCCACCCGGGATGCGGTTCAGCCACCGGTCGAGCGAGGTGTACAGATCAGATCCTGCCGGCGACGAGGCGACCGCCGCGCCCATGAGGACGAACATCGGGATCGATACATAGGCCAGATTGGCGATGCCGGAAAACATCGTATCGCCGAGCACATAGAAAATGCCGGCGCCGCTTTGCATGTAGAGCGCCGCAAAGGCCGCAAGGCCCAGGGCAAAGGCGATGGGCATTCCCGTTGCCAGCAACACGAAAAGACAGGCGACGATCATCAGTCCAGAGACGGTCGGGCTCACTGAATGATCTCCTGTGGATGACGGTTGGCGCTTGGGGCCGAACCCGGATCGGCCCCGCCATGGCTGATGGCCGTAGGCGCTGCGGGGGCGGTGAGGAGCGTCAGAATCTGCGCGACATATTGCAGACACAGCATGGCAAAGCTGACGGGCAGGGCGGCGAGCGGCACCCAAAGCGGCGGCGCCCAGACGCTGGAATGTTTCCAGTTTCCTGCCCAGGCGTCATGGAACTGAATCCATGTCGCGATCAGCATGACGGCGCAGAACAGGAGGCCGAGCAGGCCCGCAATGATGCGCAGGACGTAGCGCGTACGGTCGCCGACCACCATTTCCACGACGTCGATGCCTACGTGGCCGCCTTTGAGCAAGACGTATGGTGCGCCGAGAAACATGGCTGCGGTCGCGGAAAACACGACGAAATCCGTCTGCCAGATCGTCGGCTGGCGAAAGACATAGCGCTGCATGATCATCTGGCAGACGACGAGCATCGCCGCGATGAGCAGAGCCGTCGCAACGACCGCGAGGCCACGCGAAGCATTGCCGACAGCCTGTGAATAGGCCTTGAGCATCCAGATTACCCTCAAGTTGCGCTGGACGGGAACGGCGCGCGGGCGCGCCGTTCTGCAGGTTACTCCACGGCAAGCGCCTTTTCGATCAGCTTGTCGCCGCCGGGAACGTTGGCGGCGAAGTTCTTGTAGGACGACTTCTTGGCGAGCTCGAGCCAGGCATCGTAATCCTCCTTCGACATCTCGACGACTTCGACGCCTGCCTTCTTGTAGGTGTCGATCATGACCTGATCGCCCTTGCGCACCTCTTCGTTGAAGTAGGCTTCCGCTTTCTCACCCGCGGCGAGGATGGCCTTCTGCTGCTCTTCCGTGAGGCCGTCGAAGACGCGCTTCGACACCAGCACCGGTTCGTACATGAACCAGAGGGCATTTTCTCCCGGCGCCGTGAGGCACTTGGCCTGTTCGAAAAGGCGATAGGAGACGAAGCTCGCCGACGAGGTATTCGCCGCATCCAGGACGCCTGTCTGCATGCCGGTGTAGATTTCCGACGACGGCATGGATGAGATCGAAGCGCCGGCTTCCACGAGCATCTCCTCGAAGGCCGGCCCGGCAGCGCGGATCACCTGTCCCTTGATGGTGTCGGGGGAGGTGATGCAATTCTTCTTGGAGGCGAAGGCACCGGAGAGCCACGCATCGGCGATCACCAAGGCGCCGGCATCCTCGATCACCTTCTTGATGTCGCGCATGAATTCGGAATCGTTGAGCCGTACCGCGCGATCGAAATTTCCGACGAGACCGGGCATCAGCGTCGCGGAGAATTCCGGGTGGCGGCCAGAAGCATAGTCCAAGGGAAACGAAGTCATATCAAGCAGGCCGCGCGTGACGGCGTTCCACTGGTCGTTCGGCTTGTAGAGCGACGACCCCGGAAAGACCTGGATTTCGAGGCCGACATTGGCGGCGGCGACCTCGCGGGCGATCAGCTGCACCATCTCGTCGCGAATGTCGCCCTTTCCTCCCGGGAACTGGTGCGACGCCTTCAATACGGTTTGGGCCCCCGCTGTGGAAGCGACCAAGCTGCAGATGGCCGCGACAGCGCAAGTCGTCAACTTCCGACGAAAACTGCTCATTTTTTCCTCCCTGATATGCCGGCCTCCCGCCGGCTTGCTATCAGAGTGGAGCCATCTTGCGTACCATGTCAAGATTTTTGTATACAAGAGCATGGCTGCCGCATACTGGGACTGATGGGAATGAGCGAGAACATTTTCTACAAGCTGCGCGACGATATCGAAAACGGCATCGTGACGGGCGAGTTCGAGCCGGGTGAGCGCCTGGACGAAACGCAACTCGCCATGCGCTTCGGCGTATCCCGCACTCCGATCCGCGAAGCCTTGATGCAGTTAAGCGCGATCGGGCTTGTCGAGATCAGACCGCGGCGCGGAGCCGTCGTCGTGGATCCGGCGCCGCAGCGCGTCTACGAGATGTTCGAGGTGATGGCTGAACTGGAAGGCATGGCCGGCGCTTTGGCGGCGCGCCGGCACACGGAGGAGGACGGCGCCGCTCTGCTGGCCGCCCACGAGAAATGCAGGGAGGCGGTCGTCAGCGAGGAGACCGATCGCTACTATTACGAGAACGAGATTTTCCATCGGGCGATCTACGCGGCAAGTCATAGCGGCTTCCTCGAGGAGCAATGCACGGCCTTGCATCGCCGGCTTCGGCCGTATCGTCGCCTGCAGCTTAGAGTCCGCAACCGCATGAAGGTCTCGTTCAAGGAGCATGGAGAGATCGTCGAGGCCATTCTTTCCGGCGACGCGGATGGGGCGCGGGAGGGTCTGCGCAGTCATGTGGCGGTCCAAGGCGACCGCTTCGGCGACCTTGTTGCCAACCTCTCGAGCCGTGAACGGCGTAGCGGCCGGCTCGCCTAGACGCCGGCGCCGATGGCGAAACTTCGGGACGCCGCAGGGTGCACCTTGTCATTGGGCAAAGCCTGCCATGGGTCTTGGCCGACCGGACTGAAATCATCGTGATCTAGGGCTACAGCGAACCGGCCGCAATCAGTTTGGAAATTTCGGCGGCGGGCAGGGGGCGCGAGAAGAGGTAGCCCTGCACCTCGTTAAAACCTTCCGAATTCACGATCGCCAGCTGATCCTCCGTTTCGACGCCCTCGACCGTGGTCGTCATGCCAAGGCTTTGCCCAAGGCCGGCGACGGCTTTGACGATCGCCAGCGACTCCCTGCCGTGTGGCAGGTCCCGGACGAAGGCTTGATCCACCTTGATCTTGTCGAACGGAAAGCTGCGCAAATAGCCGAGTGACGAATAACCGGTTCCGAAATCGTCCATCGCGATCTTCACGCCGAGCCTGCGCAAGTCCTGGAGCAACTCCAAATTATGCTCGCTCTCGTCCAGAAGGACCATCTCGGTGATCTCCAGTTGCAAACGAGCGGGATCAAGGCGTGAGGATGAAAGCGCATTGGCGACGGCCCTCACCAGGTTGCGATGCTTGAACTGGACGGGGGAGAGATTCACGGCGACACTCACATGCGGAGGCCAGCGCGCCGCCTGGCGACATGCCTCGCCCAGGATCCACTCGCCAATCGGCACGATCAAGCCGGTTTCTTCGGCAATCGGAATGAATTCCGACGGAGCGATCATTCCTCGCTGAGGATGCCGCCATCGCAACAATGCCTCGCAGCAGCTCACGCAACGAGACTCCAAACTCACCAAGGGCTGATAGTGCACCTCGAATTCTCCGTTCGCCACCGCGTCCCGCATTGCGATCTTCATCTGCTGGTGTGCTTGCAGCTGCGCATGCATCGCCACGTCGAAAGGCTTGTACGTGCCTCGGCCGCTTGATTTCGCGCTGTAGAGCGCAATGTCAGCCGCCTTGATCAACTCATCTGCAGAGGTTCCGTCTTCCGGCGCAAAGGCTATTCCGATGCTCGTTCCGACGGTCGCGGCGGCACCCTCGATGCTGAAGGGTTCGGAAAGGGCATCGATCAGCCGCAATGCGAGGTGGAAGGCCTCGTCACGGGACCGCGTTAGCGGTTGTATTATGGCGAATTCGTCACCCCCAAGTCGCGCGACTATATCAGTAGTTCGGACAGACTGGATAAGTCTTGCAGAAACCTGGCGCAGTAAAGCATCGCCCGCGGGATGGCCCAGCGTATCGTTGACGGCCTTGAAGCCGTCGAGGTCCAGACACAGCACTGCCATGCGCGCATCGCTGCTCTCTCGCAGCGCCCGCTCGAAGCATTCACGGAAGAACACTCGGTTTGCGAGGCCCGTGAGCATGTCGTGCCTGGCCATATGCGCCATTTGCTCCTGGGCCAGCAGCGTGTCCTCCTCAGCCCGACGGCGCTCGGTTATGTCTCGGCAGAAAATGGAGATGCCGTCTTCAGTGGGAGAGGCGTTCGCTTCGACCCAGCGGCCGAGGGACGACAAATGGTCCTCGAAAAAGGAGCGGACACGTCGGTCCATCACTTCCCGGCAGTGCTTGGCAAAGTTCCCCTTTTCTTCTTGGGGGAACAGCTTCCAGAACACCCTTCCAAGTGCCTCGTCTCCGACCTGCAGGAGCCTCTTGGCGTTCTCGTTGAGATAGCGCACGTGCCAATCCGCGTCGAGCAGCATGACACTGTCCATGGTGCTCTCAAGAACCGAGGAAAGCTGGTTGGCAGCGGCTTCGGCGCGCCTTTTAGCTTGGCGGATTTCATCGCTTGCCCGCTTCGCATCGGTAATGTCGCGCCAGATCGAAAGGATTCGAAACGGTTTTCCTTGAGGGTCTGTGACCGGGGCCGCGATCACGTCCATGCATCTTTCTTCACCGCCTGCAGCCCGGACGGAGATCTCGAAACGAGCCGTCTTGCCGCGTCTGACGCTTTCCCAGCCCGCCTCGACCTTTGGGGCGTCGGAGGCTTGCCCGATCGAGTCCCATGTTTGCTCCGCCAAGGGTGCGTCTTCATCCAGTCCGAAGATACGCCGGCCAGCCTCGTTCATAAGCAGCGGCCGCCCTTCCATGTCGAGCACGCGAACACAATCGGGGCTGCTATCGAAAATGCTTCTGAGAAACGCCTGAGCTTCCTGTTGAGCTATCTCCGCGGCTCGGCGTTCCGTAATGTCCAGAACTGACCCCACATATCCCAGGAACGTTCCGTCGGCGGAATAGCGCGGCTGCCCGACATCGATTACCCACGCCCAGCTCCCGTCGGCGCGTCGCAACCGGTACTCACTGCGTGCCGGTTCCTTGCCGGCACTCGCCCTGAAGAACGCTTCCTGAACTGTTTGTCGGTCATCGGGATGAATGACATCGACCCACCCGAAACCGAGCGCCTCAGCCTCTGTTTGCCCGGTCGTTTCCAGCCACAAACGATTGAAGAAGCTGGTGTCGCCCGTGGGATCCGCAACCCATATCATTACGGGCGCGTCATCAGCGATTGTTCGAAAGCGCGCCTCGCTTTCACGCAGTGCGTCGGTGGCGCGCCGTCTTTCGTCGATATCCTCCAAGAGGCCGTACCAACGCATGATCTTGCCGTCGGCGCCGCGCTTTGGGGCGGCCCTGACGCGGAACCAGCGATAACGGCCGGTCCTGGTCAAAAGCCTGTATTCCCAATCCAAGGGAGCGCCGCTTGCCAGACACCTGCCCCATTCCTCTTGCAGAGCGTCCGCGTCTTGCGGATGAACGGCTTTTGCCCACCCGCGTCCGAGCGTCTCTTTTTCGTCCAGTCCGGTCAGTTCGCTCCATCGCCGGCCAACTTCCAGGACCTGTCCCGCCGTGTCCGCGGTCCAGGGAACCTGCGGATGAAGGTCAACCAGAGAGCGATAGTGTTCTTCGCTCGCTCGGAGGGTCTCCTCGGTCCTGCGCAGATCGGTGATGTCCACAATCGTCACGACCACGAACTTCTCCTGCGTCGAATCGGCGGGGATGCTCACGCATCGCTTTTTCGTCAGGAGAGTCCGGGGACTCCCATCTGGCGTCGTGATCTGCTCTTCGATCTCGTGGCTTTCGCCTGTCGAAAGCACGGTCCTGTCGAGTGAGACGATCCTGTCCGCCTCCTCCCGCGGTAAAATGTCGTGGTCGGTCCGACCGATGAGCTTGTCCCGATCCTTGCCCAGAAGGTCGCATGCAGCGTCGTTGATATAGACGAAGCGTGAAGCTTCGTCCTTGACGATCACCGGTTCGGCAACGCCGTCCATAAGCCGCCGGAAGAGAATTTCGAACCCATGGAAGGCTGGTTCGGGCGTCGGTGCGTTCATGACACGACACTCAAAGGAGTGAGAATGTGTATCGCATTGGAAGAAAGCCCCCCGCTTGGTTGTGCAACCTGGGTCAACGGATCACGACCGCAAATTGTTCCCGCTGAAAGACACAGCCTTCCTAGCGTCAGCCAGGGACAGTCCAGCAGTGCGAAGTAGGCATCCGCGAGGTCGTAGTCTACAAAGCCGCTCGTGCCCGCAAGAATGCACCTCGACGCTTTAAATGGCTCCGGCTTGAAACGAGGCTAAGCCGCTCCAATTCCGTTCCAGATAGTCCGCTTGCACTCGGAGGGGTGGCGATGGACGTCTCGTTCCCCAAGACCGGTTTCCTCGCGCTCGTCTCGTTCGCGGCGTTCGCCGCTGGCCTGAGCCTCCATCCGGCGCGCGCGGAACTGCTCGCCCGAGTTCCTGCCGCGCGCGAGATGGCGGTTTGTGGCGACATATTGTTCGTCGGAACCAAGGGCTCCTCTGTCTATGCCGTGCCATTGTCCGGCGGCCGCACCCGGTGGGTCGCCTCAGGATTTTCCAATGCGAACGGCGTCGCTTGCTCACGCGGTCGACTGTTCGTGGCGTCAAGAAGCAGCATAACGGCGTTCGAGATCGGCCGCGGCGGCATCTTGAGCGGCAGACGCGATATTCGCCGCGACCTGCCGGAGTCGGGAGGGCACAGTTTTCGTTACATCGCCGTTGGTCCGGATTCCCGGCTCTACGTCTCGCTGGGATCGCCCTGCAACATTTGCATTCCCCGCGGGCTGCAGGGGACGATCGTCAGCATGAAGCAGGACGGGTCCGACCTGCGCCGGGTGGCTTGGGGTGTGCGTAATTCGGTCGGCTTCGACTGGCGCGGCGGCACCTTGTTCTTTACTGACAACGGCGCCGACAGAATGGGAGACGATGTCCCGCCCGACGAGTTGAATGCCCTTCGGCCAGGCGGCTTTTACGGCTTCCCCTATTTCGGGGGCCAGGTGCCGCTCGCCGGTTTCGAAGGCGCGACGCCGCCCGCGCGCCAAATTCCACCTGCGTTCAATTTTCAGGCGCATGTCGCAGCGCTCGGGATCCATTTCTTCCGCAGTCTGGGTGGCGATGCTCTGGTGGCCCAGCACGGCAGTTGGAACAGGTCGGTACCGGTCGGCTATCAGGTCGTGCGGGTTCGCTTCCGTGGCGGCCGCCCGATCTCCGCGAGCCCGTTCCTTAGAAACGTTGGCCGGCCGGTGGACGTCAAGGAAGCGCCGGACGGGTCCGTCCTCGTATCTGACGATGCCGGCGGAGCAATTCACATCTTCAGACGATAACGTGCGAGACACGTCAGGAGGCTGATTGCCGAAGAATGTCACGCATTGAACTGCAGGGCCCCCCGCAACTGTGAGCAGCCTCACCAGCCAGGAGGCCACCCGCAGCGACAAAGATGAGGGCGAGGGGCGCGGCTGAACTTGGATCCTCCGATTGCGGGTCAAAACGCAAACTCGCGCGAGCGTTTGCTTCCTTGGTCACTCACCTTCTTTTACAATCATTTCCAGACACAGAGGAGTTCTGCCATGAGCGAAGACGCGTTCAACATGTCGATCCGCAAGTTCCTGAAAGAAGTCGGTGTCACGTCGCAGAGAAAGATCGAGGAGACAGTGCGCAAAGGGCAGGTCGGCGGCGAGAAGCTGAAGGTACGCATGACGCTGACGGCTGATGGCACCAGCCTCGAGCATGTGGTGACGGGCGAGATCGAGCTCCCATAGTTCCGGCCATGGGCCTGCAAACCAGGGCTTTGCAGGTTATGAACCTCGCCTGAAATGATTAGCTGCGAGGCTTCATTCGTTGGCACGGATCCCGCGCGGCGGCAGCAATCTCAGCGCGTCTCACGGGCTGACGCGTATGGCCGTCTAGCCATAGCATGTTCGATCCGACCGATCATCCTTTCAGGAAGAGGAGCCGTTCATCAACGCGGCTCGGCGTGATTTCATGAATCTCTGCGCTCACCACACGCTTTGCCACAAAAGGATCTTCCTGGATCAGCGCTTCAAGATCTTTCCGATCAATATTATGGGCGAGAAGGGTCCCGCCCGCATTTGGCTGGAGGCTGCCGGCAAGAAGAAATTTCCCGTTGTCGAAACCTCTTTTGATCCAGTCATTGTGTCCCTCGAGGAGTTGCGCTGCCTGCGCCTTGTTGTCCGAAAACCTGAGAAACACGATAAACATGAACGACTCCGCTTGTAGCTGTTGTGGATGAGAGCGAGGGGCGCGCCGCGCTATGACGCGTCGACACGTTTGTTCGGAAGCAGTCTATTCTCGATCGGTTCCGGGGCCTTCGGCCACGATGCCGTTCAGCCAGTCCTTCATCTGATTAACCTCTCTCTGGACGAATTCCGGATCCTGGAAGGCATTGAAGAGGGTTGCGGCGCCCTGGCTGCGCGAGAGAAGATGCATGGCAAGCGCATCCGCATCGGCTTCTCGGCCGAGGTCCTCGAACTGACGGCGCAGCCACGTCCGGAACAGCATGAACAAGCTGCTTGCCTCTGCCTGCGCCGCATGGTTTAGCTTCGCAAGCTCGCTCGTCAGCGTTCCGATCGGGCACCCATACAGCTTGATCTTATCCCCATTCACTATCAGGATATCGATGAAGCTGGTGATCCGTTCCACCGGTGTCTTGCCGCCCATCTCCCATCGCTCCAGCATCGTCTTGCGATCAGCCAGGCGCTTCTGGATCACTGCTTCCAGAATGTCGTCCTTCGTCTTGAAGTGATGATAGAAGTTGCCACGCGAGATCCTCACGAGTTGCGCGATGTCTGCAAAGGATGTGTGCTCATATCCCCTGCGATAGAACAGATCGTCCGCTGCGCCGACAATCTCCTCGCGTGTCGCTCGATTTCCCATCGCGTTGCTTCTCCGTCGGGCTTCCGGCGCTTTAAGCAGCAAAGGCTTCTCCGTCGGTGAAGAACGGATAATCAGTGCATCCGGAGTGAATTAGGTCATTTGTCCTAACGCGAGGATTAGGTCAATTGTCCTAATCAGTCAATACCCTTGGCGGTGCGCGCTGCAATGAACCTAGGGAGACTTTGGCGACACTCCGGCCGTCGACAACCAACACGAGCCTGCCGGCTGTCCTGCGCATCGGCTAGTCAGCAATGACCGATGCCGCCGTTAGCCACTGAAGCAGTTGACGGCTACAAAATTGTCGACAACGGGAGTGTGATCTAAGCACAGACCTTGGGGCCGACCGGGGTCTTGGTCCGCGGATAGGCATAAGTGTTGACCTTGGAAGTCGTATATCCCGCGCCAACAAGTGCTTCCGCCATTTTGACCGCCGCAGTCACTCCATCGATCACCGGCACGCCTGTCGCCTCCTTGAGGCGGCCGCACAGGGACGACATTCCCGCACAACCAAGTACGATCGCTTCGGCACCATCCTCTGCCTTGGCAATCTCGATTTCCTTGAGCAACAGCCGCTCGGCCCTTTGCGGATCCTGCTCGAGGGCAAGTACTGGAAGATCGATAGCACGGACTTTGCGGCAATGACGCTCCGCGCCGTAATCACTGACCAGATCCTCAATGATCGGAACCGAGCGCGGGAGGGTCGTTATGACGGAGAAGCGGCGGCTGATCGTCATCGCCACCTGCACTGCAGCCTGGCAAATGCCGATCACGGGGCCTTTGGCGACTTCGCGTGCGGCGTGCAGTCCGGGATCGTCGAAGCAGGCCACGACATAGGCGTCGACCCCTTGCGCCTCGCCTTCGCGGATTTCCGCCAGCATACCCGGTACCGCCATGGCTTCATCGGCGCCGCCTTCAATACTGAGCGGCGTATTTGTCGGATTGGAAGCAGAGACGTGAGTGTGGGCATGTTTGACCAGCAGCGCGCTTTCGAGTGCTTGCGCGGTCATGGAAGCTGTGGAATTGGGATTGATAAGGTGAATATGCATGGTGAAACTCCCGGTTGCCTTCGTTAAGGCCTATTTCTTCGGCTTCACGAAATCGGCGATCGGAGGGGGCTTCAAAACGAATTGGCGGTCTGACGTGATATAATTGTCGGCATGAAGCCGGGCGATTGGCTGATAATGTTCCGGGTTCACGTAATGACCCTCGGCATCGAGGCAATCGCGGCGCACATGCATGTGCACCACCTCGCCCAGCACCAGCGTACGGCGAGGATAATCGATCAGGCGTTCGACCCGGCATTCGAAGATGCACGGTGCTTCCTCGGCATAGGCAACATCGATCTTGCGGCACCGGGCGGCTTTCAATCCGGCCATGTCCAGTTCATCGACCTCGCTGTCGAAGCCAAGCCCACAGATCAACATCTGTCGCGACAGCGCCATATCGACCATGCTGATGGCGAATTCGCCGGAACGGCGAATATTGACCATCGTGTCCTTTGGCTCGCCGTTCAAACGCGGCTGGATGCCGAGGACGACGATCGCCGGGTCGTGTGAAAATACGTTGAAAAAGCTCATCGGCGCAGCATTGCTATGCCTGCTCTCGGAGCGGGTCGTCACGAGCGCGATCGGGCGCGGGCCGATGAAATTCGTCAGAAGCCTATAGCGGCTTTGCGGCTCAATCTCTTCAAAGTCGAATTCCATCGCGGTTCCAAAATGTCGAACTTATAATCTACAATAACGTTTCATATTGTAGACAATATTGCAAGCCATTTGAATCCGCGAGTTGACTTTTTCACGCGCTTGGCGATTGTCTGCTTCAGAAGGAGAACAGAGTATGAGCGAACAAGCCGCGATGTCGGTCGAGCAGATAGTCGAAAGGGTATGGCTTTCCATCGCTGAACGGCGATTGCGTCCTGGCGTGCAGCTCAAAGAAGAACAACTGGCCTCGATTTTTCACGTTAGTCGCGCACGTATTCGTCAGGCACTGACTGTTCTCGCACGCGACGGACTTGTGACGATTATTCCCAATCGCGGCGCCTTTGTTTGCAAGCCATCCGTGGAGGAGGCCCGTGATGTCTTCTTCGTTCGTCAGGCGGTGGAACGATGCATCGTGGAGCGTCTTTGCACTTCGATGTCGAAGGACGGCGCGAAGCGGCTTCGCGATCATGTCAGGAAGGAGCGGATCGCCAATTCCGAAGACAGCACCACAGATATCATCAAGCTTTCCGGCGGCTTCCATCTTTTGCTGGCCGAACTGACCGAATCGGATTTCCTGTTCACGACAATGCGCGACCTCATCGCTCGCAGTTCGCTGATTACCGCCGTCTACCGAAACACGACCCGCTTCAATTGTGGCCCGGACGAGCATGACGACATCGTCAAGGCGATTTCGGCCAAAGAGGCCAAAAAAGCCGTACATCTTATGGCGCATCACCTCGAGCATGTGGAATCCGAGCTGGATTTGAGCGAGATACGCGACTTTTCGCACGATCTGCGCGCCGCACTGGCATGACAGGGCCGGAAGCCGGCAACCGGCTTCCGGCCCTATGGTCAGCTTTTCGCTATCCCGTCTTCGACCAGATGGCAGGCCACACGGGTTCCGTTGCGCAGGACCTGTACCTTCGGTACTTCCTTGGAGCACCGCGCCACCGCCACCGGGCAGCGCGGGTGGAACGCGCAGCCGGAAGGTGGCTTCAGCGGGCTCGGCACTTCGCCGCTGGCAGGTTCGCGGCTGCGGTTCGGCGCCTCAATGTTCGGGATCGTCTGAAGCAGGAGCTGCGTGTAGGGATGGCGCGGCCGCGCGAACAGCTGTTCGGTGTCGCCTTCCTCCACAATGCGGCCGAGATACATCACCGCGATGCGGTCCGACATTTGACGAACGACGCTCAAATCGTGGCTGATGAAGAGATAGGTCAGCCCCAGCTCGTCCTGCAAACGGCGCATCAGGTTGAGCACCTGCGCCTGTACCGATACGTCGAGCGCCGAGGTCGGCTCGTCGCAGACCAGAAATTCCGGTTCGCTCGCCAGCGCGCGTGCGATCGAGATACGCTGGCGCTGACCACCCGAGAATTCATGCGGGAACTTCTCGCCGTCGGATGGCGAAAGCCCGACAATGCCCAGAAGCTCTTCGACGCGCTCCGTCACTTCGGCCGCGGTCTTGCGCAGCTTCAGTTCACGAAGCGGTTCGGCAATGATGTTCTTCACCCGCCAGCGCGGATTGAGCGAGGCGTATGGGTCCTGAAAGATCATCTGCGCCGACAGGGGCGCGCCGCTCTTGCCCGGCGCGAAGCGCATTTCGCCGCTCGTCGGACGATGAAGACCGGTGACGAGGCGCGCAACGGTGGATTTTCCGCAGCCGCTCTCGCCGACGATGCTGAGACATCCGCCGGCGGGCACCGTGAAGCTGATGTCGTTCACGGCCTGAAGATACTGCCGTGGCTTGCGCTCCACCACCCGGTTGAGCCAGGGAGCGGACACATCGAAAGTCTTGATCAGCCGGTCAACGGTTAGAGCCGGAGCTCTTGGCAGCGGTTTCGTCATGCGGTGCCTCCTGCGTTCAGCCAGCAGGCGCTTGCACTCTGGCCGGCAAAAATGAGTTCCGGGCGTTCGCGCAGGCAGCGCGCGCCAGCCATCTTACAGCGCGGGTTGAAGGCGCAGCCGTCGGGTATCGCGTCCAGACGCGGCATGGAGCCATCGATCTGGTTGAGCTTCTCGACTCTCGCGCCCAGCGACGGAATCGAAGCCATCAGACCCTGCGTATAGGGATGGCGCGGCTGGTGCAGCACCTGCTCGACGGGCCCGATCTCGATCAGCCGCCCGGCATACATGACCGCGATGCGGTCGGCAGCTTCCGCGATCACGCCCATGTCGTGCGTGACGAGCATGACGGCGGTCTGCTTCTCCTTGCACAGTTTGCGCAGGAGCGAGATGATCTGCGCCTGGATCGACACGTCGAGCGCCGTGGTCGGTTCGTCGGCGATGATGAGTTTCGGCGATGCCGCAAGCGCAAGCGCGATCACGACACGCTGGCGCATGCCGCCCGAGAACTGATGCGGATACTGGTTGACCCGCTCTTCCGGCGACGGGATGCCGACATCGCGCAGCAATTGCACGGCGCGGGCGCGGGCTTCGGCCTTGCCGAGACCGAGATGCCGGCGAATGGTTTCGACGAGTTGCGCGCCAACCGTGAACAGCGGATTGAGCGAGGTAAGCGGGTCCTGGAAAATCGCACCGATCTCGCGACCGCGGATTTTTTCCATGGCCCGGTCATCGAGCATATCGATGCGGCTCTTGCCGAGCCAGACCTCGCCGCCGGCGATATGGCCCGGCGCTTCGAGCAGGCCCAGTATGGCGAGCCCGGTCATGGACTTGCCCGCACCGGATTCACCCACGACGCCGAGAATTTCCCCCTGCTGAATCGAGAGGCTGACATCCGACAGCGCGGTTACCGTGCCGCGGCGGCCCGGAAAATCCACACGCAGATTGCGAACTTCAACGACTGGTTCCTGTGCGTCAACCATTTGCGTCCCCCTCTATCGGATAGCTGGGCGGGAAGATTTCAGCGACCGGAGGATTGTTCCAGCTTCGCTCGGGATATTTGGCGATCAGCCCGTCATACTGGGCCTGCGCCCGCATGCGCGCCTTGTGCATGTCGAAGCCGGCCAGCTGTCGGTCCAGCATGGAGACGCGGCCGTCGACGAAGACCGCATGCGTGATCTTGCCCGAACCCCCGGTGACGATCGTGGTGATCGGATCGATGGACGGAGCCATGACGGTGTCATCGAGGCGGAAGACGGCGATATCCGCACGCGCCCCCGGTGACAGATGGCCGAGATCGGAACGGCCCAGCGCCTTCGCGCCGCCGATAGTCGCGGCATCGAACAGATCGGCCGAACGCAGACGGTCCGGTACGCCATCGGCGATGCGGCCCGTAATAAGGCCCGCCAGGAGGTTCATCAGCATGTCGGGCGGTGTCGTGTCCGTGCCCATGGCAATATTGATCCCGCGCCGGACGCAGGCGGAGAAGGAGTTGAGGATCGAGCCGCCACGGCCCGAAACCAGCGGACAATGGACGACGGAAACGCCGTTCGCCGCGTAAAGGCCGAGATCCTCATCCGTGGCGTTGGTGGCATGGGGCGCGATGAGGCGGTCGCTCAGCAGACCGTGCTTCGCAAGCCAGACCGGAGCGGTCGAGCCGTGCAGCATCCGCACCGTGTCGACTTCCATCGCGCCCTGTGCCATGTGCAGCCGGAATTTGCAGCCGAGATCACGTGCGGCGGCATCGGTGCGCTGCAAAAGCCTGACCGTCGAGGTTTCGACACGGTCCGGCGCCAGCATGCCGCGCACCAGATCGCCGTGGCTGCCGTTCTGGCGTTCAATAAAGGCAATGGCGTCGTTCAGACCCTGAAAACCGCGCTCCTCATCGAAGACAGGCACCATCTTGCCCGGTGCTTCGAGCACCATGCCGCCCGAACGGTAGGCGGGGCTGAGATAGACACGCAAGCCCAGTTCGCCCGCGGCCTGCGCAGCGGCATCGAATTCGGTGACCGTTTCGCCCCATTCACGGTAAAACAACGAGGCGATGGGAGCGGCGGTGGTGATGCCGTTCAGCAAAAGCTGGCCGAAGGCGAACCGCTTCTGGAAGGCCAGTTCCTCCGCTGTGTACATCTCATAAGGACCGGCTTCGACATAGGAGCGCGGCCAGACGCGGCCCTTGGCCCAACCGGGATGGCTGTCAATGCCGAGGATGGTGGTATCGAGATCCGACAAAGCATCGAGATCGATCAGGCCGGGGCTGATCAGTGCATTGCCGAAGTCGATGCGACGGGCCACTTCGCCGGGGAAACGATGCCCGACGAAAAGAATCTCGCCGTTCTCGAAGACGACTTCGCCGTTGCGGAGAAGCCGGTGACTCCCGTCTCGATGTCCGACCACCCAGCCGGCGGTGATCAGTGTGCGTCCTTCCGGCCGGCGGCCGAGCGGAAGAGTGCCGAAAACTTCGCTCATCACGGCATCTCCACCATAGCGACGCCCTGGCGGGCGGTGACGCGACCGCGCTTGACGACCAGCGGACGCGGGGCGACATCCACCACTGCGTGGGCAAGCGTTTCACCGGTCAGCAGGGTGAAATCGGCATCGCAGCCGACCTCGAGGCCGTAGCTTTCGAGGCGCATGACATCCGCACCTCCCTGCGAGACGACGTGCAGAACATGTTCCAGATCGTGATCCGAGCGCATGCCGTTCTTCATGCCGATAATCCTGGCGCGGTCCAGCATGTCCGGCTGGCCCCATGGGCCCCAGGTATCGCGGATGCCGTCGCAGCCGCCGCCGATGCGCACGCCCGCTTCCTTCAGGCGCTTGATCGAGGGCACCGTAGCGGAAGGCGCACCTGTCGTGAGGATGGCGACATCCAGAATGGCGAGCTGTTCGATCAGCTGCCCGACGCGCAGATAATCGTTCATGCCGAGCGCAAAGGCATGGCTGATCGCCACGTTGCCTTCCATGCCGTTGGCGCGGATGCGCTCGAAGATGAGTTCCATCGTGAAGGCGCCGAGATCGCCCGTCTCGTGCAGGTGGATGTCGATCGGTACGCCATATCTGGTGGCGAGCGCGAACAGAATGTCGAGCTGGCCCTTCGGATCGCGATCGATGCCGCACGGATCGATGCCGCCAAGCACTTCGCAGCCCTGACGCAGCGCCTCGTCGAGCAACTCCTTGGTGCCGGGCATGACCATCAGGCCCGATTGCGGAAACGCGACGATTTCGATGTCGATGACGCTCCGGAGTTTCTCGCGCGTTTCCCAGACGCCCTCGACCAGCGACAGGCCGTGAACCGGATCGATATCGACATGGCTGCGGATATGCGTCGCGCCGTGAGCCGCCAGACCGATCGCGTGGCGCATCGATTGGCGATGCGGATCGATGCCGATCTCCAGACGGTGCTCACGTTCGAAATCGATGCGCTCGCGCAGGATCGCGGCGCGGTTGTTGACATGCCACGGCATGCCCCAGGTGGTCTTGTCGAGATGGGTATGCGCGTCGATCAGGCCGGGCACGACAATCGCGTTGCCGCCGTCTTCCACGGCGATGCCCGGCTCCGCTTCGAAGCGCCCGAAGCCGGCAATCTTTCCGTTCCTGATCAGAATATCGCAGGTTTCGCCCGCCATGGGCCGGACGCTGCGGAGCAAAAGATCGTTCATGCGACTTACCTCAGCTTCGGATTGAGAGCATCGCGCAGCCAGTCGCCGAGCATGTTGACGGCCACGACCAGCAGGCAGAGCTGAATGACGGGGAAGAGCACGATCCACCAGGAACCGGAGAACAGGAACTGGTTGCCGATGCGGATCAGCGTGCCCAGAGAGGGTTGGCTCGGCGGCATGCCGATGCCAAGGAAGGAGAGCGTAGCTTCGGTGAGGATCGCCATGCCGAAGTTGAGCGTTGCCGCCACCATGATCGGCGTCAGCGTGTTGGGCAGGATGTGCTTGGCCATGATGCGTCGGGCAGGCACGCCGATCAGCCGCGCAGCCGATACGTAGTCCTTGCCGGTTTCAACGATTGCCTGCGCGCGAACCGTGCGGGCATATTGCACCCAGGCGGAAAGCGCGATGGCCAGAATGAGCACCGCCGAGGCGCCGGCCTCCCGCAGGCCGACGGGCAGCATCTGCCGTACGACTGTCGAAACCAGAATGGCGACGAGGATGGTCGGAATGGACAGGGTGATGTCCCCGACCCGCATCAGCAGATTGTCGATGAAACCGCCGAAGTAGCCAGAGATCAGCCCCGCACTCATTCCGATCAGCAGGGAGAGCGCCACCGAGGCGATGCCGATGACGATGGAAATGCGCGTTCCGTAGAGAATGGCCGACAGCATGTCGCGGCCCTGCGTGTCGGTGCCGAGAAGATAAGGCCATTCGCCGCCTTCTTCCCATACCGGCGGCAATTCCGCCTTCCACATGTCGAGCGCTGCGCCGTCGTAAGGGTTCTGCGGCGCGATCAGCGGGGCGAACAGTGCCGTCAGGATCAGGATAGCCAGAAGCGCGGCGCTGAACGTCGCCGTCTTGCTATGTGTGAACGACCACCACAGGTCGCTTTTGCGAATACGCTGAAGAAGCGATGGTCGCGTGACGGGCGGAGTCTGAGAAGTCTGGATGCTCATCGGTCTTGGCCCCACAGTCGGTTCAACGGGCTGTACGCAAGCGGGGATCGATTACCGCATAGGCAATGTCCACCAGCGTGTTGAGCACGACGAAGATGAAAGAAATGATGCAGAGGTAAGCCGCCATGACAGGAATATCGAGGAAGGTGACCGCCTGTATGAACAGCATGCCCATGCCCGGCCACTGGAACACGGTTTCGGTGATGAGCGCGAAGGCAATCAGCGAACCGACATTCATGGCGGTCATGGTCACGACCGGCATCAGACAGTTGCGCAGCGCGTGGCGGAAATAGATGCGCCATCGCGGAATGCCGCGCGCGCGGGCAAACTTCACGTAATCCGATCGCAGCACCTCCAGCATCTCAGCGCGCACCAGACGCATGACCAGCGTTACCTGATAAAGCGAAAGCGCGACGGCGGGCAGCAGGATCGCCGCGCGGCCCGACGGCGTCAGGAGGCCCGTCGACCACCAGCCGAGCTGCACGACATCGCCGCGCCCGAAGGCCGGGAGCCAGCCGAACGTAACGGAGAAGACGAGGATCAGCAGGATACCGACGACGAAGCTCGGCAGCGAAACGCCGACAATGGAGAGGAACTGCAGGCCCTCCGTATACCATTTGCCGCGCTTGATCGCCGTCAGAACGCCGAGGGGAAGCCCGAGCAGCAGCGAGATCAGGGTGGCGACCATTACCAGCTCCAGCGTCGCCGGAAAACGTTCGGCGATCAGGGTCAGCACATCCTGGCCGTTGCGGTAGGAAATGCCGAAATTGCCCTGCGCAGCATTGACCACGAACCGGGAATATTGCGTCATGAGGCCATCGTTGAGACCAAGGCGTTCGCGCAGATTATCGCGATCGCTCTGCGTCATCTGCTCGTTGGCCATCATCTCGACGGGGTCACCTGCCAACCGGAAAATCAGAAAGGCCAGCAAAGCGACGGCCAACATCACCATGACGGCGTTTGCCAGGCGCTTTATGATAAAAACCAGCATAGGAATTCCTCGGTCACAGGGCGCTCCGAGGGATCCTCCTCCCCCGGAGCGCCATGATTGAACTATTCGGCAAAGTGCGTCAGCCAGTGACGAGGCTTGTTGTCCGGCAACTGCACGATCTTATCGATTTTGTTCGACATGACCCAGGCCATGGGCTGCTGGTGCAGCGGCAGCATCACGATCTCGTCCTTCACCATTTGCAGCGCCTCGGTCTGCAGCGCCAGACGCTTGGTGCGGTCCATTTCGGTCGATGCCTGAACGATCAGCTTGTCGATGTCCGGATAGCTCCAGCCACCCCAGTTGAAGACGCCGGCATTGGCCGTCTTGGTCTCGATCATCTGAAGAAGGATCGAATAGCTGTCGAGCATCGGTTCCGTCGCCCAGCCGATCAGATAGACGTCGGCCTTACCGCCCGTACGCTTCGGCGCCTGCGCGGCGGTGGGCGCAATGTCGAGCTGCGGCTTGAACCCTGCGCGGCTCAGCATGTTCACCAGCCCCTGGCACAGTTCCTCCTCGTTCACATAGGCGTCGGTCGTGCAGACCAGCGTGAACGGATAGTCGGAAGCGCCTGCCTCGGCCAGAAGCTTTTTCGACAGGGCCGGATCGTAAGCCAGCGTGGTGTCCAGTTCGGGCGCGTAACCGGGAATTTCCGGCGCCACCACCGCGCCCGCCGTGCGCGACTTGCCGCGCATGACGCGCTTCTGGATCAGATCCCGGTCGAGCGCATGGGCAAACGCCTGGCGCACGCGCAGATCGTTGAACTTGTTCTCCGAACCGTCGGCGAGTTTCGGCTTGCGGTTGAAGCCGATCATGACGGTGCGCAGATCGGTGCGTTCCATGACCTTCAGATCAGGCTGCGCCAGCAGCCGCGGCAGATCCTGCGACGGCGCGTTCTCGGTGAAATTGACTTCGCCGGAAAGGAGCGCGGCCACGCGCGTTGCCGCCGAGGTGATCGGCGTGAATTCGATACGGTCGATGTTGGACCCGGAGGTCTTGTCCCACCAGTCCGGGTTTTTCACGAGGATCGTCTTGGAATCCGGCACCCGGCTTTCCAGCTTGAAGGGGCCGGTGCCATTGGTGTGATAGGTGGCGTAACCTTCGATCTTGGCGCCGACGTCGGTGGGCTTTTCCGAATTGTTGGTCTTCAGCCAGCCAGCGTCGAAGACATGGATGTTGGTGAGGTCGTTGAGAAGCAGCGGATAAGGTCCGCTCAGCTCGATATCGACCGTATGGTTGTCCACCTTCTTGGAGGACTTGTAGGCCGGCAGGTTGCCGCGCAGCGGCGAAACCGGATCGCTGACGCGCTTCAGGGATGCGAGCACGTCGTCGGCATCGAATTCCGCACCATCGTGGAATTTCACGCCCTTGCGCAAGTGAAAGCGCCAGACCGTCTCGGAAACATTTTCCCAGGATTCGGCAAGGGCGGGTTCGATCTTCAGGTTGGCGTCGTAGCGCACCAAGCCTTCATAGACATGATTGAGAAAGGATAGCGTATAGCTGTCGCCGTAGGAGTAGGGATCAAGCGAGTAGATATCGCGCGCCGCGCCCCATTTCAGCGTTTCGGCATGGCCGGACAAGGTCATGCCCACCAGCATTGTGGCCGCGAGGCCCAGTTTCTTCAACATGCGGTTTGCTCCTCTTCTGGAAATTTTCGCCTCCTTTTCGGAGGTCTGTTGTCATGCATCGCCGCATCCGTCGCCGGTGCGGTATTCTCAAATGCTTGCGCCGGGTGGGCGCGCACCGGGTGGGGAAGATTATCCCCTGCATCATGGCCTGCCTCCCAGGTCATGTGCGGATAGTATGGCGATCGGAAAAAAGTTGTCAACGTGATTGTAGACAATATTTGTCAATCTGCTCCTGCCTATCTGTCGACAAAAAATTGCCGGATAAAAGGCAGGCGCTACTCGGCTTCGAAATTGGATAGCGCGGCGAGAAGATTTTCCCGCGGTTTGAAGGGGTTCCATCCGGCTGAATAGCAAGAGAGCGTCCCACCGGGTGAAACGCTCTCATTGCCGGCTACTGCATGGTTCCTTCAATCGTAATCGGTGGGAAGGGCAAAAACATGCAGCAGATCAAAGTGCTACAGCGCCGCGTGTCTGACAGACGCGCGGCGCTGTAGTGAAGGTCAGGGCTTATTCGGCCATTTGCGTGTGCCAGTGGCGCGGCTTGTTGTCGGCACGGAAATCCACGCTCTTGACCTTGTCCAGCATGCCCCAGGCGATCGGCTGCTGGTGAAGCGGTATCAGGATCGCCTTGTCCTTGGCGATTTTCAGCGCCTGTTCCTCCAGCGCAAGACGCTTGGCGGTATCGGATTCCTGTGCCGCTTTCTTCACGAGATCATCGAGTTCGGGGTAGGACCAGCCGCCATAGTTGGAAACGCCCGTTGAACCGCTGCGCGTGGAGAGAACCTGAGAGAGCAGCGAATAGGCATCGAGCGTCGGTTCGTTGGCCCAGCTCAGATTGAACATGTCGGCCTTGCCGTTGGTGCGCTTCGGCTGCTGCACGGCACGGGGGCCCATGTCGATAGTGGGCTGGAAGCCGGCACGCTTCAGCATGTTCGCAATGCCCGAGCAGATGTCTTCCTCGTTGATGCTCTCGTCGTTCATGCACAGATAGGTGAAGGCGAGATCGGTCTGGCCGGCCTCTTCGAGCAACTTCTGGGCAAGCTTGGAATCGGCGGGCTGATAGGTGTCGAGCGACTTCGCGTAGCCGGAAATTTCCGGTGCGATGAGCGAGCCGGAAGGCCGCGCCAGACCACGCATGATCTTCTTGTTGATGAGATCGCGGTCGATACTGGCTTCCACAGCCTGACGCACGCGAACGTCCAGAAACGGGTTCGGGCGCCCGTCTTCAAGCTTCTCCTTGCCGTTGAAGCCGATAAACACGGTGCGCAGCTCCGTGCGCTTGCTCACCTTTATGCCCGGCGAGGATTCCAGACGCGGAAGGTCCTGAATGGGTGCGGAATCGAGCAGATCGATTTCGTTGGAAAGAAGCGCTGCGACACGCGTCGCCGCCGACGAGATCGGAATATATTCAATCCGGTCCAGATTGTGCTTCTTCTGATCCCACCATTGATCGTTGACGATGAGAACCGTCTTGCTGTCCGGAACCCGGCTTTCAAGCTTGAACGGGCCGGTGCCGTTCGTGTTGTGCGTGGCGTAGTTCTCCGTGTTGGAGGCGATATCGGTCGGCTTTTCGGCGTTGTTGTCCTTCAGCCATTTCGCGCTGAACATGAAGATATTGGTCATATCGTTCAGGAACAGCGCCGACGGTGCCGAAACCTCGATATCGACGGTGAAATCATCGACCTTCTTGACGCCGACATAGAGCGGAATGTTGCCGCGCAGCGGCGACGTCGGGTCCGAGACGCGGTTCATCGAGGCGACCACGTCGTCGGCAGTGAACTCTGCGCCGTCGTGGAACTTCACGCCCTTGCGCAGCGTGAAACGCCAGTATTTGCCGTCGATCAGCTTCCACTCGGTGGCCAGCGCCGGCTCGATCTCGAAGTTCGGGCCATAGCGGATCAGGCCTTCATAGACGTGGTTCAGGAACGCCAGATTGGATGTCGAGGGAACGGAATCCGGATCGAGCGAATAGATATCTGCCCGGCTGCCCCACCGCAGCGTGGCGGCATTTGCCGAAGTGGCCACCGCCGGCGCGGCAATAGCCGCTGCGGTCAGCGCCGAGATGAGAAACCTGTTCAAACGCGACATGCTCTTCCCCTCATGAATGACGATAGGTTCTTTGGTCTGAATTTTCGGGCAGTATCAGAACCCGTTCTATCATTGTCAACGATATTGTTGGCAATTATGCTTCAAAACATCGACAGTCTAATCGAGGTTGCGCAGCCTGCGCTCAAACTACGCCAATCGGAAATAGGAAGGGGAAGATAAATGGATGGGCTCCTGCTGCTTCACGGGACGATCGTCACCGTCGACCAGACGCGTCGGATAATGGACGATGGAGCGCTGGCGATCGAGAACGACAGAATTGCCGATATCGGCACCTCGCAGGCGCTGGCTACTCGCCATCCCGGAAAGAAAGTGATCGACTGCCGCGGCAAGATGATCATTCCCGGGCTGATCGACGCTCATGGACATGCCGGCCACGCCTTGATCCGCAGCATTGGCGCCGACACCAATTCGCTCTGGATGCGCATCGTGACGCCGACCTACTATCACTATGTCACTCGCGATTACTGGTATGCGGATGGCCTCGTCTCCGGCCTGGAGAGACTCCGTGCGGGCGTGACCACCTCGGCCAGCATCATTACGTCGATGCCGCGCAGCGACGATCCGGTCTTTGCGGTCAATCACGCCCGCGCCTATTCGGAACTGGGCCTTCGCGAGATCGTCTGCGTCGGCCCCGCGGGCCTGCCCTGGCCGCAACCGGTTACGCGGTGGGAAAGCGGCAAGCCGGAACGGCGCAGCGTTTCCTTCGAGGAGATGATCGAGGGCGCCGAAGCCGTCATCGAAAGCCTCAACGGAACGGCTGGCGGGCGCATCAAGGTCTTTCTGACGCCATTCACCATCGTGCCTTCGGTCGAACCGTCGAACGCCTCGACGCCGGATTTTGCCGTCAATCTGACGGAAAACGACCGCATGCAGGCGCGGCGCATCCGCGAAATCGCGCGCAAATGGGGCGTGCGCATTCATTCCGATGCCTTCGCCGGACAGATACGCATGGCCTGGCAGGACAAGGAAAACGCATTGCTGGGCCCCGATGTGCACTTGCAGCATTGCTGGGGAATTTCCCATGAAGAGATCGACATTCTGGCCGAAACCGGCACCCATGTCACCCACGCGCCACCCGGACGCTCCACGCCGATCATGCAGATGATGGCACGGGGCGTGCCGGTCGCGATCACTTCGGACGGCGCGGCTCCCAGCCGTCATTTCGATATGCTCCAGATCGCGCGCATGGCGCAAGCCACCCAGCACATCCTGCACAATCATGACCGCTACATCCTGCCGCCGGGCAAGGTCTTCGAGATGATCACCATCGATGCGGCCCGTGCCATCGGCATGGATCACGAGATCGGTTCGCTCGAGGCGGGCAAGAAGGCGGATATCGTCATCATCGACATGCGCAAGCCGCATCTGACGCCCAACTGGATGCCGGTTCACCGGCTGATCCATCAGGTTCTCGGCAGCGACGTCGAGACGGTGATCGTCGACGGCAGGATCATCATGGAGGAGGGCAAGGTACTGACCGCCGACATGTATGAGGCGCTGGCTTTCGGGGAAGCCGAAGCAAGGGCGCTTGTCGAGCGGGCCGGTTTGCACGCCCACATGCACGATCCCGGTTGGAGGCAGTTACATCGCACGTTTCAGAGGCCCATTCCGCTACCGCTCGTCCCGGATTGCTGAACGCGTAAAAGCAAAAACATTGAGTGGACCCGGGCGGCAGGAGGATCAGCCCGATCTGACCGGTTGGGCGCAGCAGCTTCGGCCGGATCTGCAGCCGAAGCTTGCTGTTGCCCATTTTGTTCCGGTTGCGGCTCTGGCGTCCCAGAGCCGCAACCGGCAGCTCATCAAACGCCTAGGCTATTGTTCTTCAGCGGCAGTTGGCGGATGCGCTTGCCTGTGGCGGCGAAGATCGCGTTCAGGACTGCCGGTCCTGCAACCGCGATCGTTGGCTCGCCCACCCCGCCCCAAAAGTCGCCTGAGGGCATAAGAATCGTTTCGACCGCTGGCATCTGGTCCATTCTCATCACTTCGTAGGTATCGAAATTCTCCTGCTCGACGCGTCCGCCATTGATTGTGCACTCTCCATACAGACAGGCAGATAGACCGTAGACGAAGGACCCCTCGACCTGACGCTCCGCCTGAGCGGGATTGACGACATGGCCCGGATCCGTCGCCGCGACAATGCGATGGATTTCCAGTTGCCCGTCGGTGACCGAGACTTCGGCTGCCGCCGCTACGTAGCTGCCGAAGCCCATGATCTGAGCGAGGCCGCGATGGACCCCGTTTCCCGCAGGTTTTTCCCAGCCGACTTTTTCGGCGACAGCCTCGAGGACCGCCAGATGCTTGGGATGATTGACGAGCAGCTTCCGCCTGAAATCGAGCGGGTCGATTCCAGCTTCGTGCGCGAGCTCATCTATGAAGCATTCGACGTAAAGGGCGTTCTGATTGAGATTGACCCCACGCCAGAAGCCGGGAGGGACGGGAGGATTGCGCATGGCGTGGTCGATCAGCAGGTTCGGGATGGTGTAGCCGAAAGCGCCCTCTGTGCCGCCATCGCTCAATCCCTGGAAGACGGCTGGATCTCGGCCGCTCTCACGCACCTCGGCGCGGAGCGGCCACAGGATTGATTGACCGCTGATGCGCATGTGAAGCGCAGTCACATTGCCGTCCGGATCAAGCGCCGCCCTCATTCGACACTGAGTTACCGGATGGTAGGCGCCGTGGAGCATGTCCTCTTCACGCGACCAGATGAGCTTGACCGGAGAACCGGGAAACTCCCTGGCGAGTGCAACCGCCTGCCTCACATATTCCTGGTGCCAGCCGCGCCTCCCAAAGCCGCCGCCCAGATGAAGCTTGTGAACCTCGCACTGTTCGATAGGCAGTCCGGAAGCCTCGGAAACGATGCTGAGGCTCTGCTCGCCATTTTGTGTCGGCACCCATACTTCGCATTTGTCGCGCGTATAAAGCGCCGTGGCGTTCATCGGCTCCATGGTGGCATGATGCTGATAGGGGAAGGAATAGGTTGCGGATATGACTTTCGCATCGTCGTTCGCGAGAGCGGCCCGCGCGTCGCCGATGGCCGTGCCGGGGACCGCTTGCTCGGCCTCCAAGCCTTCCTCGAGCATCGCGGCGATGGACCTGGTCGTTACGGCGTTGTTTGGCCCTTCGTTCCAGACGATCGGCAAGGCAAGGACGGCGCATTGCGCCTGCCACCACGTGTCGGCGACCACGGCGACGGATGTTTCATCGACCTGAACGACCTTCCGAACGCCCGGCATCCGCGACACGGACCCGGCATCGAAGCTTGCGACCGTGCCGCCGAACACCGGGCAAGCCCTGATCGACGCGTTCAGCATGCCCGGCAATCTCAGATCGGTGCCATATATCTGCTTGCCCGTGAGCTTGTCGCGCGTGTCGAGCCGCGGCAGGGGCTTGCCGGCGATCTTCCAGTCCTTCGGATCTTTTAGCGTGACATGGGTCGGCGTCGGCATTTGGGCGGCGAGCGAAGCGACGGCGCCGAATGTGACACTTCGCCCTGAAGGAGCATGACGGATGACGCTGTTCGACGCCGAGCACTCCGTCGTAGGCACGTTCCAAAGGGACGCCGCAGCGGCGACGAGCATCTCACGCGCGACCGCTCCGCCCTGGCGCACATATTCGTGCGACTCCCGGATGCCGCGGCTGCCGCCGGTCGAGAAACTGCCCCAGATTCGGCTTCGCCGTAAGCTGTCTCCGGGTGTCGGGTATTCCGTAGTCACCTTCGACCAATCGCACTCGAGCTCTTCGGCTACAAGCTGCGCGAGACCGGTAAGTGTTCCCTGGCCCATTTCGGAGCGAGCGATGCGGATGACGACGGTATCGTCTGGGCGGATCACCACCCAGGCATTCACTTCAGGCAGGACTGCAGGCTGTTCCTGGGCCTCCACAGGAAAGGGCACTTGAAAACCAAGCGAGAAGCCTCCGGCCGCCGCGACCGTGCCAATGAGGAAATTCCGGCGCGAAAAGGTAGCAACTGTCATGACCAATCCTCATCCCTTCTGAGCTTCGCTCATCGTTTCGGCAGCGAGCTTGACGGCCGCGCGGACCCGATTGTAGGTGCCGCAACGACAGATGTTGGTGATCTCGGCGCCGATATCGTCGTCCGTCGGTTGCGGCGTGCTGTTGAGCAATGATGCCGCGGCCATAATCATGCCCGCCTGACAATATCCGCATTGCGGGACGTCGAGGGCCAGCCACGCTTGCTGCACCGGATGGGATCCGTCGTCGGACAGTCCCTCGATCGTGACGATCTGTTGGTTTGCTTCTATCGCGCTTACCGGCAAGGCGCAGGAGCGCGTCGCAACCCCATCAATATGGACGGTGCAGGCGCCGCATTGCGCTACCCCGCACCCGTACTTTGTGCCGGTGAGGCCGGCCTGTTCGCGCAGGACCCACAGCAGCGGTGTTTCGGGATCGACATCGATGTCCCGCGTCTCGCCGTTTATCGTCAATCGAGCCATGGCATGTGTTCCTTATCGGTTGGAGCCAGTGGAAAACAGGGGCGGCTGACGCCAGCATTCGCGCCGAAGCCAGCCGGAGTATTGGCGCTACTGGGTCGCATTGCTCGACTGGCCCCGCAGATAGGATATGATCGCCGAGCGCTGTGCCCCGTCGCGTATGCCAACGGTCATCGTCGTTCCAGGCACAGCCTGGCGGGGATTGCTTAGATAGGCCTGCAGCCACTCCTCGTTCCAGACGAGCCCCGATGCGCTCAGCGCCTTCGAGTAGCGGGCGCCCTCGACACTTCCTGCAGCGCGTCCAATGAGCCCGAAAAGATGCGGTCCCACCCTGTTTTCGCCCGTGTTCAGGCTATGGCACGAGGCGCAGCGGCTGCGGAAAAGTCTTTCTCCCTCGGCAGTTGTCAGTTCCTGTGCCGGGCTCACGCCAGGCCAGAGAACGGTTGCGAAAATGAGGCCTGGGACTAAATGGAGGTGCTTGATCGGCAAACCTTGTTTCTCCTGCAGTTGCGGGGAGGCGCAGTGCCATCCTCCGCGGATCGGGATAGCCAAGGGTAGTCGCAGTTTGTCGCAGAGATTTGCCGGCCGAACTGCCGAGTTGTAACCAAATATCTCGCGCCACCCCGCACCGTGACACAGGCCACCGTCAGCATTCGCGTATGAGGGCGGATCGCAAACCCGCCGGGAACTCCCTGGCGGTCCACGAAGCGGATGTTTCAAGCAAGCTGGAGGGCCCTGCCGACACAGGTCGTTACAAACAGGCCGGTGCATGGGGATATTGCTGCGACAAATGAAGCCTAAAGAGGGCTGGCCTGGCCGGAGATCGCCGAGATGCGGTGGCGCGGGATCAACTTGCCTTGGACGAAAAACAGGATGCAACCGATGAAAACACGATTCACCGAGCGTGAGCCCGCCTACCTGCGCGAGCGCCGGGAAGCCCTTTCAAGCCCGGTCGCACGTTTTCTGGTCGGGATGTTTTTGTGCGCAGCCTCGGCCGCCGGCGTTGGGTTAGCACTTCCCGGGGGCGCCCTTGGATGAGGGGCCTGCGCGGCCGATAGCGCGTAAGCCTCCCTCGGACCTGCTGCAGTGCCGCGCGTCTTATCAGACGCGCAAAGGTCGCTGTAGCACTTTGATCTGCTGCATGTTCTGCCCTTCAACCGATTACGATCAAAGGAAACATGCAGCAGATCGATCAAGCGCCCTGGTCTGGCTTCGGTAGCGTTATGATTGCGCGCAGGCCGCGGTCGAGTCGCAAAAGCGTGATATCGCCGCCGTGATGGCGCGCGGTGGCCCGCGCGATAGATAGTCCCAGTCCGGCACCACCCGTTTCCCGGTTGCGGGAGGTCTCAAGGCGGAAGAATGGCTCGAATACGCGCTCGAGATCCCCCTCGGCGATTCCCGGTCCCTTGTCCTCGACCAGGATCTGTATAGAGGATTGCGTCTCCGCGACCTGCACACGGGCCTCGCCGCCATACCTCACTGCGTTTTCAATCAGATTTCGGACGGCACGGCGCAAGGCATCTGGCCGGCACGAATAGGGAATCTTGGGACTGTCGACGAAGGTTACGTCTTCTCCGAGGTCGGCAAGGTCGTCACAGAGGCTTTCGATCAAGGCTGTCAGATCGACCGCCCTGGTCGTTTCGGTGACCGCTTCCTCGCGTGCAAAGGCAAGCGCCGCCTCGGTCATCGTCTGAATTTCGTCGATCGTCGCCATCATGCGCTGTTGGACGTCAGTATCAGTGACGAACTCCGCCCTGAGACGCAGTGATGTGAGCGGCGTGCGAAGGTCGTGGCTGATTGCGGCGAGCATTCGCGTTCGATCCTCGACGAACCGGGTGAGGCGGGACTGCATCCTGTTAAACGCCTCGGCAGTCCTGCGAATATCGTCCGGTCCGGTTTCGGGCAGCGGTTCGATGGACTGGCCGCGGCCAAGCGCTTCTGCTGCGCCTGCTAAACGGCGCATGGGTCTGGCGATACGCCTGGCGACCAGGACACCGATCAAGGCCAGCGTCGCCGCAGTAATGCCGAGAGAAACGAGCGACTGGGTGTTCCAGTGGGCGCTGGGCATGTTTTTGTAATAAACGGAGTTCAGCCAGTGCCCATCGCTGAGCTGGACCGCCAGTCCCATTCCGTTGGACGCGCCGAGCGGCAGGAACTTCGCGAAGCGGGGAATGGACCACACATCCGAGGAAAGTCGCACCCAGCTTTCGGAGGCGATTGCCCTCTCGAACAGATGGAATTTGGGACCGGATGTCGCATTCTTCGAAATGGCGGAAACGACTTCCGGCTTATGATATGCAGGAAGCAGATTGGGCAATGGTTCTTCCAACTGCGCGATCGCCTGCTGTCGCCAGGCAAGGGCGTCGATCGGGTCTTCCGCTGACATCCAGAAGCGCGTGTAGGTCGTGCCGCTTGCGCGCAGGACATCGGCATGGAAACTTGCAGGAATGGACTCCAGCAATATTGCAAGCGAGGCAGTGCGGCTGAAGAACTCACTCTTCGCTGCGGCGCGCAGGGCTTTGTCGCGCTCGTCCCACGAAATCAGAAGGCCGATCACCTGGGAAATAAGGAGCGCCATCAGCAGAAAACAGATGAATTGAGCCGCAAGGCTCTTCCTCCACCATCTCATCAGTGACCTTCTATCTCTGCCACGAAGCTGTATCCTCCCCCCCAATGCGTCTTGATCAAGGACGGGTTCTTCGGATCGGCTTCGATTTTCTTGCGCAGGCGGCTGACCTGATTGTCGATGCTGCGGTCGAAGCATTCGGCCGCCCGTCCGGCGGTCAGGTCCAGCAGTTGGTCGCGGCTGAGCACCAGACCGGGGTGATCGAGAAATGCCTTGAGCAGGCGGAATTCAGCCGTGCTCAGTGCGACGCTGACGCCGTCGCGTCCAAGCAACTCGCGACGCCCGGTGTCGAGCTCCCAGACGTCGAAACGCACGGTCTTGGCCTTGATGCGGCCGCCGCGCTGCGGCGGGAGACTGTTGACGCGCCTCAAAACCGCCCTGATCCTCGCCAGAAGTTCGCGCGGATTGAATGGCTTCGTTAAATAATCGTCGGCGCCGAGTTCCAGCCCGACGATGCGATCCGTTCCATCGGCCATGGCCGTTAAGAAGATCACCGGCAGGTCCGTCGTCGCGCGCAACTGTCGACAGACGGTAAGACCGTCCTCGCCTGGCATCATAATATCGAGTACCACAAGATCAGGCGCGCTCTTTTCTATGAGACGCCGAAGTGCTTCGCCGCTCTCCGCGACGGAAACACGGTACCCCTGTTGCGTGAGATACTTCCCAACGAGATCGCGAATATCGCGGTGATCGTCCACAACAGCTATGTGAGGAGTAGCCTGCATACTGGCGTCCGAACGGGAGGTTTTTTCTTAAGAACACATAGCGCCGCCGGTCAGAAACCGCACTCGAAAAAGTGTAACAAAGCGTATCAGCGCGAAAGTCCGGCCTGAAACGGCAGCAGGTGATGGCTTCGATCAACGCACTGCAACATGGTGAAACCATGTTCGCAGTCCGGTTTGCATCAGCAACGTTCCATTGCCGCCGATACACTTTGACACGAAACTGCCCAGGGATTCGCATAGGCCTGCGACAAGTCTCCCGTAATTCTCCCTCTCCCGTCGCGCGGCGCTTCATCAGCAGGGGCGTCCACTCCAATGCGCCAACTCACCGGATCGGGCGCGGCGGGAGACAAAAGGAGATCCCATAATGACCAGACACTACATCAGAATGATCTGCGCCTCTCTCGCGATCCTTATCAGCACAGGACCCGCGCTCGCCGGCGGCGATTACTACAGCGGCGCAGACGTCAACGCCAAGCGTCGCGCACCTTCTTTGGAGCAGAACATCGACGAGAGCAGGACCGGCGGCCTCCGGCCGAATGCTGCCGCCTATGGCTTTCCGGTTCACAGTGAACCGCCCGCGATTGCGAAAGGTGGTGAGGGCGAATACTACCCGGGAGTGAGCCGCCGGTGACACGAGTGCTCGCGGGCGCTTCGGCGCCTGCGTTTCTGCCCCGAGGCTCTGAGAGCCAATCCACGGCTGTCAAACACAGATGCGGCGAGCATGTGACTGGGAACTCGCCCTCGAACAGATTGCTTCAACCCGCCGGACGAGAGGCAGCCTCCCAGGCCGACGTCCGGCCATGTTCGCGAGGGCCGGACTACTCCACTGCACCATTGATGAGTGCCAAGGCTGCATCACAGGCAATTGTCCGGATCCATAGATCGATCCCTGGCGAGCGTTGTCCGGTTGCCAACGGGTCCGCTCCGAAATCCGGGTGGACCCTCATCTATCCATTCCCAGTCGCTTGCGCAACTCGGCGTTTTCTGCACGCAACCGATCGGCCAGCAACTTCCGAAGCCTCTTGTTTTCCTTCTCGAGCTCAACGAGATCCTTAAGGTCGTCAGCTTGAGAAACAGGTTCTGCGGCTTTCCTCCAATTATAGTAGGTCTGTTCGGTAATGCCCACCTGCTTCAACGCGTCTTTGAGCGTGCTTTTGCCGGCGGAAAGCAGACCCTTGATCAGGCTGAGCTTTTCCGCCCGCTCAGCTTCGGTGTATTTCCTAGCCTTGGGTGCCTGTGCGCCTGCATTGGAAGTGTTTGGGACTGCCCTGGCTGATGCCGTCGTCGTCTTCTTCTTCTGGCGTGCCGCAGCCCTTGGCTTTGCCTTCTTGGGTTCCGTTTCTGCACTTGTCGTGTCCAATTGGACGTCATGTTCCTCAGCCATCTGTCGTTCTCCTGAATAGCCTCTTCCAAGTTATTGACGAGTATCAAAAAGAGTCAACTTGAGTGCTAAAGCAATTCTTGATCGATGATTGAATCCCTTGGTTCAGCAGCAAACTCCGACCCGCGGATGTCACAGCGAAGTCCATTAAGTGGAAGCTCGGCCGGGCATCAGGCCGGCGGGGAGTTGAAAGAGGTCGCGGGGAAGGTTAGAGAGCCGCGGTCGCCTGAGCTGAGGCTTGCCGCCGCGGCACACGTAGCGGCTTTGCTTTTCAAAGTTCACGAGGTTGTTGAAGCGCTCCATGAAAAGACCGCAAAGGAATTACCTGGTTGAGTATAAATCAAACCGTCGACGGGCAAAGCCGACGGCGAAATCCATCTGGGGAGATGCTGACTTAAAGGCTCTGGCACGTGAGCTCGAGGATCAATCGCATCCAGCCTTCACCAGTGAGCCTCCGATGAACATGACGGACCATGGCAGTGACAATGCTGGCCTTGGCCCCGACAGTGCCAGCACCGCGTCATCCCCCATGCTGCCGATGCCGGATGGTCACGCCGGGACGCGGCAGGGACCGGGACTCGAAGCGCGCGCTGTTGAAGGCGTTGATGATGTACGCCGAACCACAAGGCGGTCCGCAGAAATGGCCCGAAAAACTCGCCGGAGAAGCGTAGCGGCGGGCGTGCCGGCCACAATCGAGCTTGATGAGCTGGACCTCCTCGAGGCAGAGAACAGAAGTCTCAAGAAGCGTTTGGCAGAAAGGCTTCGTACCGAAAACACTCAGCTCAGGAGAATGCTTGAGCGTTTTGCACCCGCCACCGGCCGCAGCCTTTGAGCGTTGCACGTCATGCATTGCTGCAATGCAACAAAATGCTTAGGAACTGATCGTTATCGCTGTATATTTGTCTTCATCGAAGCGATGCACCTCCTCCCGCAGAGCTTCGTAATTCAGGCGGCCCATTCCTCCTCCCAGGGGCGCCTGAACGAACAGCGGCACTCCTCCTCCCAGTCGCTGATCGGCTCTTTTCGGAAAGCCTGCCGCACCTCCTCCCGCGGCAGGCTTTTCGTGTCTGGAGCACTCCGGAAAACGGGTTGACGGCTTTTCCATCCATCGTTTCGGACGCAGGCCGGTTCAACTGCTTAACGATGGGTCAGTTTAGACTTCGGCCTGCGGGAACCGCATTTCACCCCCATGGTGGCCTCCCAAAGGGAGGGGAGGGCCGACTCCACCACCTCCTGGCTTGGACCCGCAAAGCGATCTTGTGAAAGATCCGATACTAGGGCACAATTTGTGAGTGCGGCGCTATCTCGACTCCGGCCGTCTTGCGCCGAGAGTCCGTGGGCGAAAGGTCGGCGTCGATGGGTCAGGGGTTCTTTCTTCTGTTCGCTACGGGGTCCGTGGTCACAGCCCTGATGCTGGTCCTGGCGCGCAACCCGGTTCACAGCGCATTGGCGCTGATGGCGTGCTTCCTTCAGGTTTCCGCGATTTTCGTCATGCTCGGTGCGCCGCTGCTCGCGGTGATCCAGATCTTCGTCTACGTCGGCGCGATCATGGTCCTGTTCCTGTTCGTGATCATGATGATCGACGTGCGCGAAGCGGTGTTGCAGCGCTTCATGCCCGGCGGCAACCTGCCGGCCCTTGCGCTCCTCATTCTCCTCGGCGTCGAGATGATCGTGCTCGTGCTCTGGAGCGATCGATTTGCCGGGACGCCGCCCGTCGCCAGCCGCGGCGGCGATAAGGTCAGAGAGCTCGGCACCACGCTCTTCTCCGATTATCTCCTGCCGTTCGAAGTCGCCTCCGTCATCCTTTTGGCTGCCCTCGTCGGAGCGATCGTCCTTGCGCGAAAGGAGCCTGGGTGATGGTCCCGCTCTGGTGGTCGATCCTGCTCGGCGTGGCGCTCTTCGTAATCGGCGCGGCGGGCGTGCTGCTCAGACGCAATATTCTGATCGTGCTGATGTCGCTGGAGCTTCTGCTCAACTCGGTCAATATCAATTTCATCGCCTTCGGGCAGCACTACGACGATTTCCGCGGCCAGATCTTCGCGATCTTCGTCATCGCAATCACTGCGGCGGAGGTTGCCGTCGCCCTCGGCATATTGGTCGCCCTGGTGAGGAACAAGTCTACTCTCAGGGTCGACGACGTGACGACGATGAAAGGATAGCGGCTTGGACCCGGTGATATCGACCCGGCCGCTGCTTGCCGTCGCCATCGCAGGTCTGGCGGCACTTGCCATTCTCCTGCTGAACAAGCGCGAGAAGCTCCGCGACGCCGTCTCGCCGATCGCCGCGGTCGCGATGTTTTTGACCGTCGCCTCCATGGCGCCGACCGTGCTCGCCGGTGGAACGATGGAATTGCGCCTCTTCGAGATCCTGCCGGGGATCGACCTCGCTTTCCGGGCCGATGCGCTCGGCATGGTCTTCGCGACCGTCTCGTCGCTTCTGTGGATCGTCGCTGCGGTCTATTCCATCGGCTATATGCGGCATTTGCGCGAGCACGCCCAGACCCGCTTTTTTGCATGCTTCGCGACCAGCCTCGCGGCAGCGGTAGGCGGTGCCTTCGCGGCCAATCTGTTCACGCTGGTGATCTTCTACGAGGCGCTGAGCCTCGTCACCTATCCGCTCGTCTATCATCACGAGGACGAAGAAGGATGGCGGGGCAGCCGCAAGTACATAGTTTATCTGATGGGTGCCTCGAAGAGCGTCCTTCTCGCCGCCTTGGCCCTGACCTATCACATCGCCGGGTCTCTCGACTTCGTGGCGGGCGGACTGCTCGCGGGCGCCAATGCCTCGGCGGCGCTGCTGACAGTCGTGTATTTCTGCTATCTCTTCGGCTTCGCCAAGGCGGCGGTGATGCCGATGCACGCCTGGCTGCCCGCCGCCATGGTGGCGCCGACCCCGGTGAGTGCGCTCTTGCATGCAGTCGCCGTCGTCAAGATGGGTGTGTTCTGCGTGCTGCGGGTGATCTTCCATGTCTTCGGCGCTGGCCTGGTCGGAGAGTTGGGCCTCGGCATTGCCACGGCCTATCTGGTCTCGTTCACCATTCTTATGGCGTCCATCTATGCGCTGACTCGGGACGACCTGAAGGCGAGGCTTGCCTATTCGACGGTGAGCCAGCTCTCCTACATCGTGTTGGGCGCGGTCCTCCTGTCGCCGCTGGCGATGGTCGGCGGCATCATCCACATTGCGGCGCACGCATTTTCCAAGATCACGCTCTTTTTCTGCGCCGGGTCGATCTATTGTGCGTCCGGAAAGCGCAACATCAGCGACATGGCCGGCATCGGCCGCCGCCTGCCTTGGACCATGGGGGCATTCTTCGTCGCCTCGCTCAGTATGATCGGAATCCCGCCGACGGCGGGCTTCGTCAGCAAGTGGTACCTGGCCGAGGGCTCGATCGAGGCGGGGCAGATGGTTTTCCTGGCGGTGCTGCTCGCAAGCTCGGTGCTGAACGCCGCTTACTTCCTGCCGGTTAGCTACGCCGCCTTTTTCGAGGCGGAGACCAAGGAGAGCCGGGCGTCGGTCCGCGAAATCCCGCTCGTGACGATCCCGCTGGTCGCGACCGCGATCCTTTCGGTTCTGATGGGGATCTTCCCTTATTATTTCCTCACCCTCGCGGACGGAGTGATCCCATGATCAAGTCTGTCGTCGATTTCTTTGGCGATGCGGAACATGCGAGGCCGCGCCGGTGGCTGTTCTATCTGGTGCTCGTTCTGATCGTCCTCGCCGATTTCGTGGTCCCGCGCGAGCATGCCGAATATCTATGGGAGCGGCTGCCAGGCTGGTCGGCTGCTTACGGCTTCTTCTCCTGCGTGCTGCTGATCTTCGTTTCCAAGTTTCTCGGCCATCGCGCCGGGCTGATGCGGCGCGAGGACTATTATGACTGACTTCGTCCATCCGGCCGTGATCTTCATTCTTGGCGCTCTGCCGATCCCGTTCTTCACGGGACCGGTGCGTAAAGCCTATCTCGTGCTGGTTCCGGTGCTGGCGGCCGCCGCAGTCATGGCGGTTGAGCCCGGCAGTTATGGCGAGACGCAATTCATCGGCCGGGAAATTCTGATTGCAAAGGTCGACAAGCTCAGCATCGTCTTCGCTACCGTCTTCACCATGATGGCGCTGATCGGCACGGTATATTCGCTGCATCTGCGCGACGCCGGCCAGCATATGGCGGCCTTCGTCTATGTGGGTAGCGCTCTCGGCGTGGTGTTCGCCGGCGACTATCTGACGCTGTATCTGTTCTGGGAGGCGATGGCATTCGCCTCTGCCTATCTGGTCTTCGCCCGAGGGGGCGAGGCGATCCGCGCCGCTTTCCGGTATCTCATGGTCCACATCGCCGGCGGCGTTGTCCTGCTCGGCGGCATCCTGCTGCATGCGGCCGCGACCGGCTCTCTGCTCTTCGGACCGGTCGGTGGCGCCATGAACATGGGCTCCTACCTGATCCTTGCCGGTTTCCTGCTCAACGCGGCGGTACCGCCGCTGAATGCCTGGCTCACCGACGCCTATCCGGAGGCAACCGTCACCGGCGCGGTGTTTATGAGCGCCTTCACCACCAAGGCCGCCGTCTACGTGCTGGCGCGGGCCTTTCCCGGCACCGAGCTTCTGGTCTGGCTCGGCACCGTCATGGCACTCTATGGCGTGATATATGCGGTGCTGGAGAACGACTGCCGTCGCCTGCTTGCCTACCATATCGTAAGCCAGGTGGGTTACATGGTGGCGGGCATCGGTATCGGCACCGAGCTGGCGATAAACGGCGCCACCAGCCATGCCTTCGCTCATATCCTCTATAAGGGGCTTCTGTTCATGGGCGCCGGGGCAGTGATTTACGTCACCGGCCGGCGCAAGCTCACGGAGCTCGGGGGCCTTTACAGGGCGATGCCGCTGACGGTGGCGCTCTATATGATCGGCGCGTTTGCGATCTCGGCATTTCCGTTCTTCTCCGGTTTCGTGAGCAAATCGATGGTCGTGGCCGCAGCAGGGCAGGACCACCGCGCGCTGGTAATGCTGGCGTTGACGATGGCGTCGTCGGGCACGTTCCTGCACACCGGGCTTAAGCTCCCCTATTACATGTTCTTCGGCACCGACCGCGGGTTACAGGCGCGGGAGCCGCCCGGCAACATGCTGGTCGCGATGGGCATGGCGGCGGCGCTTTGCATCGCTATCGGTGTGTTCCCCGGCCCGCTCTACGCGCTTCTGCCCTATCCGGTCGAGTTCGAGCCCTATACCGGGGTCCATGTGACCGAAAGCCTCGGGATACTCATGTTCACGGCTTTGGGCTTTGTGATCTTCCTTCGGGCGCTCGATCCGGAGAACACGATCAGCCTCGACACTGACTGGTTCTACCGCAAGGGAGCCCGCGCCTTCATGTGGATCGCCGAAAGGCCGCTCGCCCGCTACGAGAAGGCGGTCAGCGACTTTTCCGAGACTGCGGCGCTGCCCTTCCTGCATCGCTCGGCGCGTCGCGGCCTGCAACTCGATCTCCAAGGTGTCGATGGCCTGGTAAATGGCGTCGCCCGCTCCATCCTCGATGGCGGCGGCGTGCTGCGGCGGCTGCAGACCGGAGTCGTCACCCATTACGCGCTGGCGATGATCGCGGGCCTGTTCGCGGCGATCCTCCTCTTCGCGGTGGTGTGGAGGTAGGGCCGATGTCAGTCCCGCTCTTGAGTCTGATCCTCTTCGTGCCGGCCGCCGGCGCGGCCCTCCTGATGTTCCAGCGCAGCGACGATGCGGTGCGCTGGACGGCGCTCGGTGTCACCCTCATCGACCTTGCTTTGTCGATCGCGATGCTGGCCGGCTTCGACACCACGACACATGAGATGCAGTTCACCGAGAGGCACCCCTGGGTGCCGGCGCTCGGGATCACCTATGCGCTCGGCGTCGACGGCATCAGCGCATTGTTCGTGTTCCTGACGGCGCTGCTCGGTTCGACTTCGGTGCTCGCCTCGTGGGTGGCGATCGACCGCAAGGTGAAGGAGTTCATGATCAGCCTGCTCGTTATGCAGACGCTGATGCTCGGAGTGTTCCTGGCGCTGGATCTCTTCCTGTTCTATGTCTGCTGGGAGGCGATGCTGATCCCGATGTACCTGTTCATCGGCATCTGGGGCGGTGAGGGCAGGGTCTATGCGGCCTTCAAGTTCTTCCTCTACACGCTCGCCGGCAGCATTCTCTTCCTCATCGGCGTCATCGTCCTCTATTTCCAGGGAGGCAGGACCTTCGACATCCTTGCGCTGACGGCGCAGGATCTGCCGTTCGCAATACAGTCCTGGCTGTTCTTCGCCTTTCTCATCGCCTTCGCCGTCAAGGTACCGATGGTGCCGGTTCATACCTGGCTGCCGGACGCCCATGTGCAGGCGCCGACGGCCGGGAGCATCATTCTCGCCGGCGTGCTCCTGAAGATGGGCACTTACGGATTCCTGCGCTTCTCGCTGCCGATTCTGCCGGAAGCATCGCTCTATTATTCCACGCTTATGCTCGTGCTTTCGGCTTTTGCGATCGTCTATGGCGGCTTGCTGGCGCTGGCGCAGGACGACCTGAAAAAGCTGGTGGCCTATTCCAGCATCAGCCATATGGGCTTCGTGACGCTCGGTATATTTGCGCTGAATCTGCGCGGGCTCGAGGGCAGCATCCTGCAGATGTTCAATCACGGGATAACGACGGGCGCATTGTTCCTGTTCGTCGGCCTCATCTACGAGCGCACGCATACCCGCAGCATCGCGAATTACGGCGGGTTGATGAAGGCGGCGCCGGTTTATACATCCTTTCTTGCGCTCTTCACCCTGTCTTCGATGGCGTTGCCGGGGACGAACGCTTTCGTGGGCGAACTTCTGGTGCTGTCGGGCGGGTTTGCGGCAAACCTCGCTGCGGGCGCCGCAGCCGTAGTGGGTGCGTTGCTGAGTGCTGCCTATCTGCTGGGCATGTACGGGAAAGTCGCGCTTGGTCCGGCGAATGCAGGCGACAGGTACGACATTTACGATGTGAACGCGCGCGAGATGGCCGCAATCCTGCCGCTTGCCCTGTTCGTGCTCTGGGTCGGGCTCTATCCGCGCCCGTTCCTAGAGATCATCGATGCCTCCGTCAGAAATCTGCTGGTGCAGGTACATGGTGAAGGGAGCGGCCAATGAGTGCTGCCGCGCTTCTCCAATGGGTCCTGGCGAGCGTCCCCGAGATCATCGTGGCCACTGGTGCCTGCATCCTCCTGATTGTTGGAGAGCTTGTGCGCAAGGGGCGGGACGAACTGCTCCTGTGGGCCTCAGTCGCGGTCGTGCTCCTTGCCGCGGTGGCCACGCTCATGCTGGCAGGCGGGACGCAGCCAGCCTATGCGGGCATGTTCATTTCCGACCGCTTCGCCGTCTTTTTCAAGTTGGTGTTTTATCTGGCGACCGTCCTGACCTTCTTCCTGTCGCGAAAATACGCCGAGATTGAGGGGATCGGCAGAAGCGAATATTATGTCCTGCTGCTCTTTTCCCTTCTTGGAATGATGATCATGGCCTCCGCGATCGACCTCCTGTCGATCTATGTGGGGCTCGAACTGATGGTGCTCTGCACCTACGTGCTGACGGGCTTCCTGCGCAAGGAGCGGCGGTCGAACGAGGCGGCGCTGAAATATGTGATCCTCGGCGCTGCCTCGACGGGGATTTTCCTTTACGGCGTCTCGCTCGTCTATGGGCTTACCGGCACGACCCAACTGGACCATCTGGCCGAGGCGGTGGGCGGCGATCCGCTCGATGCAGGCTTGCTGCTGGCGGTGGTCTTCATCGTTGCGGGACTCGTTTTCAAGGTCGGCGCCGTGCCGTTCCACATGTGGTTGCCGGATGTCTACGAGGGGGCGCCGACGACGATCACGGCGTTCATGTCGGTTGCGCCAAAAGCGGCCGGCTTCGCGGTGATCCTCCGGGTGTTCCTTAACCCGCTGGTGGAAGCTTCGGGGGCCTGGATCATCGTGGCCGCAATCGCCGTCGCTACGCTGGCGGTCGGCAGCTTCGTGGCCCTCGTGCAGGACAACTTCAAGCGCCTGCTTGCCTATTCCAGCATCGCCCATGCCGGCTTCGCCATTTTCGGTGTGGTAGCCGGAGGGCAGGACGGGATCGCCAGCGTGATGCTCTACCTTCTGATTTATACTTTCATGACTCTTGGCATCTTCGGCGCCGTCATCATGATGCGAACCGCGGACTTCTCCGGCGAGGTCATCGAAGACTACGCAGGCTTCGCCAAATTCCACCCCGGGTTGGCACTTCTGATGCTGCTTTACCTCTTCTCACTCGCGGGGATCCCGCCGACCGCCGGGTTCTTCGCCAAGTTCTACGTGCTGGTCGCCCTTATCGAGCGAGGCTTCGTCGTGCTGGCGGTGATCGCCGTGTTGCTCAGCGTGGTCGCCGCCTATTTCTATATCCGCATCGTCATGGTGATCTACATGCGTGAGCCGGGGAGGGCATTCGAGCCGGCGCTGACGCCGCTTGTGCGCGCCACTCTGGCCATCACCGCGGCGGGCACCATCGGCATCGGCCTGTTTCCGACGTGGTTCCTGAGGCTTGCTCAGCAGTCGGCATTTGCGGGGTAGGGCGGATACTTCGCTGCTGTATTGCCGGCGCGAGATTGCTGCAGGCGCGGTCCGATTTGAATAAGATGTTAGTAATCAATTGGATTTGCATTGATCCGCCTGACGGAATAGACTCGCGACAGGTGAAATGGGCTGCCAGAGCGTCCGCCGGGCGCGGGCGTTCGCGGTCCCGAAGGGGTTGATCGCGGCTGAGAAAGCCGCTGGTTGGCCAAGGCCAAAGCTATGACGGCAATGGACTTCCTGCCGGTTCTGTTGATGGTCGCCGGAGTTGTGCTGGTGGCTGTGGCGACGCTTTTCGTCTCATCGCTGCTGCGCCCGTCCAATCCTTATCCCGAGAAGAACGCACCTTACGAATGCGGCATGGAAGCGGCGGGCGAGGCGGCGGGCGGCCGTTTCCGCGTTCCGTTCTTCATCCTTGCCATCCTGCTCGTGATCTTCGATGTCGAGGCGATGTTCCTCTTTCCCTGGGCGGTCGTCCTCAAAGAGATCGGTCTGATCGGCTATATCGAAATGTTCGTCTTCATGTTGTTGCTTCTTGTGGGCTTCGCCTATGCCTGGCTGAAGGGGGCGCTGGAATGGCAGGAGTAAACGACACGATCCGCGACAGCGTCTTGTTCACCACGGCCGACAGCATCATCAGCTGGAGCCGGAGATCCGCCTTGTGGCCGGAGACCTTCGGCATTGCCTGCTGCGCCATCGAAATGATCTCGGCGGGCTGTGCGCGTTATGATCTCGACCGCTTTGGCGTAGTGTTCCGCCCTTCGCCCAGACAGTCCGATGTGATGATCATTGCCGGCACCGTGACGCGGAAATTCGCACCCGTCGTGCGGCGGCTCTACGATCAGATGCCGGAGCCGCGCTGGGTGATCGCGATGGGGACCTGCGCCATCTCGGGCGGAGTCTACAACACCTATGCCGTGGTGCAGGGCTCGGAAACCTTCGTGCCCGTCGACGTGCATGTGCCCGGCTGTCCGCCACGGCCGGAAGCACTGATGCACGGCTTCCTCCTGCTTCAGGAGAAGATCAAGAAATCCCGCGCGCTGACGGGAACGCCCCTGGAGCGGGCCGCAGCGTCATGACCGTGGAGCGGCCTTTCGATTCAACTCTGATCGTCGAGCGCTTCGCAGGAGCAATCGAGGATTTGGGCACTGCGCACGGCATTCACGCCTTCGCCGTTCCGCAGGAAAGGATCGTGGAAGTCTGCCGTTTCCTCAAAGAACATCCGGCGCTCGAGTTCAATTTCCTCTCGGACATCTGCGGTGTCGATCACTATCCCGAAACGCCGCGCTTCGAGACGGTCTACCACCTCTATTCGCTGCGTAACAAATGGCGTGTCCGCATCAAGTGCCGGCTCGGCGACCCGCCGCATGTTCCGTCAGTCACGGCGGTCTGGCGCACCGCCAACTGGCATGAGCGGGAGGCTTGGGACATGTACGGCATCCGCTTCGAGGGGCATCCGGACCTGCGTCGGATCTACATGTGGGAAGACTTCGAGGGCTTTCCGCAGCGCAAGGATTTCCCACTGAGGGGCTACAGGGACAAGCTGAACCCCTTTGGAGCCGAGGGTCCGCCGCCGACGCAGCCGGACCTCGCTACTAAAGACATACCGCAAGGAGGCCGTTAGACGCCGGAGAGTCGAGATGACCGAAGTCACCGAGCTCATGAGGCCGGAAGGGGAAGCGCTCAAAACCAAGGAGGTGCTTCTCAATCTCGGTCCGCAGCACCCGAGCACCCACGGGGTACTGCGGCTCGTGCTCGAACTCGATGGCGAGTATGTCGAGCGCGTTGACCCGCATATCGGCTATCTCCACCGCGGCACCGAAAAGCTGGCGGAGAGCTTCACCTATACGCAGATCTTTCCGCTGACGGACCGGCTCGACTATCTCTGTCCGCCCTCGAACAATCTGGCCTTCGCGCTGGCAGTGGAGAAGCTGCTCGGCATAGAGGCGCCGCTCCGGGCGCAATATATCCGCGTGATGATGGCGGAACTCGCACGGATCTCCGGCCACCTGCTGATTACCGGCGCGCTGCCGATGGATCTGGGCGCCATGACCGCGCTGCTTTACGCCATGCGCGAGCGCGAAATGATCATGGACCTCCTGGAAATGATCACCGGCGCACGTATGCACACCTCCTATTGCCGCGTCGGCGGGTTGCGAGAGGACCTGCCCGACGGGTTCCTTCCGAAAATCAGGGAGTTCTGCGAGATCTTTCCGAACCGCATCCGCGACTACGAGCGCCTGATAGAGAGCAATCGGGTGTTTCTCAGCCGCACCCAGGGCGTGGGTGTGATCTCCGCCGAGGACGCCGTCGATCTGGGCCTGAGCGGCCCGAACCTGCGCGCTTCCGGCGTCGACTGGGACATCCGGCGCGACGAACCCTATGAAGTCTACGACCGGCTCGATTTCAACGTCGTCACGCGCCAGGAGGGCGATTGCTATGCGCGCTGGCTCTGCCGGGTCGAGGAGATGCGCGAGAGCATCCGCATCATCAAGCAATGCATGGAGCAGTTGCCGGAAGGGCCGTTCCAGGTCGATATTCCGACGATTGCCTTCCCCGTGGATAAAGAGCGCGTGCATTGCTCGATGGAGGCGCTGATCCAGCATTTCGACCTCTCCGCCTACGGTTTCAGCGTACCCGCAGGCGAGGTCTATTCGGCGATCGAAGCGCCAAAAGGCGAGTTGGGGTTCTACATCATCAGCGACGGATCGCCGAAACCGTTCCGCATGAAGGTGAGGGCTCCTTCCTTCGTCAATCTTCAGGCGCTCTTCGGCGTGACCAATGCACGCTACCTTGCCGATATGATCGCCGTGCTCGGCAGCCTCGACCCGGTGATGGCGGAGGTGGACAAGTAGCAGGGAGGATAGGACGCGATGACGATGCGCGAAGAGATCGAGGCGGCGGCGATGCGCTATCCCGACCGGCGGTCGGCGATCATGCCCGCGCTCATGATCGCGCAGAAGGAGCATGGCCATCTGCCCGGCCCGATTCTCGAAGAGGTCGCCGACATCCTCGGCGTCGAGCGCGTCTGGGTCTATGAACTCGCGACCTTCTACACGCTTTTCCACACCGAGCCGATCGGCAGGTTCCACCTGCAACTCTGTGACAACGTCTCCTGCATGCTCTGCGGTTCCGAGGCGCTGCTGTTACATCTGGAAACGATGCTGGGAATCGGGAAGGGAGAGACCACCCCAGACGGGCTGTTCACGCTTTCGACCGTCGAATGTCTCGGCGCCTGCGAAATGGCTCCGGTGATGCAGGTCGGCGACGATTACCACGGCAACCTCGATGCCGCGCGACTCGACGCGCTCCTCGAGAGCTTCAGTGCAGCGGCGGAGCGGGTGGCGAGCGCCGAGCGCGCTGCTGCGCCGGCGCCAGGAGAGTGAACCATGTTCGAGCCGGTCCTGCTCAGGAATGTCGATGTGCCGGACGGCCATCTGCTGTCGGCCTATGAGGCCGGCGGCGGCTATCGGGCCCTCAGGAAGGCGCTCGGCGAATACAGGCCCGACGAGATCGTCGAGCTCGTCAAGGAGTCCAACCTGCGCGGCCGCGGCGGCGCGGGCTTCCCGACGGGCATGAAGTGGAGCTTCGTCCCGAAAGCGGCCGGCAAGCCGAAATATCTTTGCTGCAACGCCGATGAAGGGGAGCCCGGCACCTTCAAGGACCGCATCATCATGGAGCGCGATCCGCACCAGCTCATCGAGGGGCTGGCAGTCAGCGCCTATGCGATCGGGGCCGAAACGGCTTACGTCTACATTCGCGGGGAATACGTGACGGCTATTGGCCGCATGGAGCAGGCGATCGCCGAGGCGCATGAAAAGGGTTATCTGGGCGCCGGCATTCTTGGTTCCAATTTCAATTTTACGATCCACATCCACCGCGGCGCCGGCGCCTATATCTGCGGCGAGGAAACCGCGATGCTCGAGTCACTCGAGGGTAGGCGCGCACAGCCGCGACTGAAGCCGCCGTTTCCGGCCGTCGCCGGGCTCTACGCCAGCCCCACCGTGATCAACAATGTCGAGACGCTTGCCTGCGTGCCGCATATCGTCATGCGCGGGTCGGCATGGTTCCGCGGCATAGGGCCGGACAGGAGCCCCGGCCCGAAGCTCTACTGCCTCAGCGGACAAGTGCGCAAACCCGGCCTTTACGAGCTGCCCATGGGCATACCGCTGCGCGAGCTCGTCGAGGAGCACGCCGGCGGTCCGTTGCCGGGACGCAAGGTCAAGGCGGTGATACCCGGCGGGGTCTCGGCGCCGGTCATTCCGGAGAGCGGGCTCGAGGTGGGGATGGATTTCGACTCCCTCGCTGCCGCCGGTTCGATGCTCGGTTCGGCGGGCGTAATCGTGGTCGACGACTCGACCTGCATGGTCAAGGTCGCCACGCGGATCATCGAGTTCTTCCACCACGAGTCCTGCGGCAAATGCACGCCCTGCCGGGAAGGACTGAACTGGGTCGTGAAGGTCCTGCGGCGCATCGAGGCTGGCGAGGGTGAAGCCGGCGACCTGGATCAACTGGAGATGCTCTGCAAGGGCATTTTCGGCAACACGTTTTGTGCCCTGGGCGACGGCGCGGCCATGGGGCTGCGGGCGGCGCTCAAGCATTTCCGCGACGAGTTCGTCACGCATATCGAAGAGCGGAGGTGCCCGTTCCACTGAAGGGGGCGCCGATCGGTCTGGGAGGAAGAATGGTTAGCGTCACGATTGACGAGCAGAGGCTGGAGGTCGAGGCTGGCTCCACGGTGCTCGCCGCAGCCGAGCGTTTGGGCATTGAAGTTCCTACGTTCTGCTACTGGAAGCGGCTGCCGCCACTCGCCTCGTGCCGCATGTGTCTGGTGGAAATCGAGGGGCTGCGGCGGCTGCAGCCTGCCTGCGCCACCCTGGCGACGGACGGCATGGTGGTGCGGACAAATACGCCCCTGATCGAGGAAACGCGCGCATCCATGCTCGACATGCTGCTCGCCAATCACCCGCTCGACTGCCCCATCTGCGACAAGGGTGGCGAGTGCGAGCTTCAGGACATGGTGATGGCGTATGGACCCGGCCAAAGCCGGTTCCGCGACGCAAAACGCGTGTTCCATTCGAAGGACATCCGTCTGAGCCCGGTCATCATCATGAATGTCAACCGGTGCATCCAGTGCCAGCGCTGCGTGCGCATGTGCGAGGAGGTCGTCGGCGCGGTGGCTCTGGGCACCGTCGAAAAGGGCATGGATACGGCCGTCACCGGTTTCGAGGGGAGCCTTGCAAGCTGCGACCAGTGCGGCAATTGCGTCGAGGTCTGCCCGGTCGGCGCGCTGATGAGTTTCCCCTATCGCTACAGGGCACGGCCCTGGGATCTCGCCGAGACCGACACGATCTGCCCGCATTGCGGCACGGGATGCCAGCTCACCGTGGGCGCCCGAAAGGGCGAGTTCATGCGGGTGCGCTCGGACTGGGAGCATGGCGTCAACCGCGAGACGCTCTGCGTGCGCGGCCGCTTCGGCCTCGATTTCATCGAAAGCCGCAATCGCATCAAGCGGCCGATGATCCGCCGTGAGGGCGTGCTCACGCCCGTTTCCTGGGAGGAGGCGGGCGACTATCTCCGCCAGCGTCTCCAGGCGATGGAGGGCAGGGCCGCCGGCGGGCTCATCTCGCCGCGTCTGCCGAACGAGGTACTCTACCAGTTCCAGAAGCTGATGCGGACGGTGTTCCGAACGAACAATATCGACTGCACCTCGCGCTGGTCCACTCCGCTCGACGTTCTGGTCCCGCTGATTGCAAGTTTTTACAGCCGTGGCCCCCTCGACCAGGTCATCGGCAATGACTGCGTCCTCGTCATCGGCGGCAATGTGACCGAGGAGAACCCGGTCACCGAATACCTCCTGCGCGATGCCGCGCGGCGGCGGCATACCGGCTTGCTCATGCTCTCGGCGCGGCCATCGCGGCTCGACGCCGATGCCCGGGCGGTGCTTCGCGCGCAGCCCGGCGGCGAGGCTCCGAGCCTGGCCGCGGTTGTCGGCGCACTTATTGGCCTGGCCGGCGAAGAATTGCCGGGCGACGTGCTTGCGAAGAGCGCCACGAGCGCCAGGCCCGTCGCCGGCACGAATGCGGAGTTGGATCGTCTGGCCCTGGCGCTCAAGGAAGGTCGGAGCGCCACTGTCCTGGTAGGTGTCGATCTGCTGAGATCACCGCAGGCGCGAGAGATGCTGCAGCAGATCGGCAATCTTTTGCAGCTCCTTCGCCTGCTTGGCAAGGAACCCGCACTGCAGTTCCTCTTCGACCGAGCCAATCAGATGGGCGCCTGGGACATGGGTGTCCTGCCGGGGCTTTTGCCGGGGCTGGGTCCCGTCGGCGACGAGGCAACGCGCACGAAGTTCGAACGGAGCTGGGGCGCGGAGATTCCTCCTGAACCGGGCGCCGATGTCGACGCGATGCTGGAACTCTGCGGAAACGGGCGGATGGGCGTGCTTTATGTGGTGGCAAGCGACCCGCTGATGTCCTATCCCGACCGGGAGTTCGTCGAGCGCGCACTCGGTGACGTCGGTCTTCTGATCGTTCAGGATGCGCTGCTCACCGAAACGGCGGGATTGGCCGATGTCGTACTGCCTGCGGCCGGCTACGGCGAGGAGTCCGGTACTTTCACAAACAATGAGGGACGGGCCCAGGCGCTCCGCAAATTCCGCGAGCCGGCCTTTGACGCCCGGAGCAATCTGGCGATCTTCGACTTTGTCGCGGCCATCCGCAAGCAGCCGCTGCAACCGTCCGCCGCGGCCTCCATCTTCGACGAGATGACGCGGCTGGTCCCCGCCTATCAAGGTTTGACGTGGGATGGGCTCGGGGCCGACGGTGCATTCACGGCGGCAGCCTCGACGCCATGGGCGAGCGCGTTCGACGCTCCTCTGACTGCGCCGGGCGTGACGGACGGGCTCAAGCTGATCACCGGCAACGGCCTGTTCCATAACGGCTATGTTTCTGAGCACTCGGAGACCCTGAACACGGTCGCGGATGACCCCTATGTCGAAATGAGCGCGCAGGATGCCGAGCGACTCGGCCTTTCGGACGGCGATCAGGTATCTGTGCGGTCCACGCAGGGCGAACTTACGGCGAAGCTCAAGATCAACAGGCGCTTTCCGCGCGGGCTCGTGTTCGTTCCCGAAAACTACCGCGCCCTCAAGCTCAACAGTCTGATGCGGAGGGGCGAGTATCCGTGTCCGGTGGAGATACGCCGGTGCGCGAAGCGCGCGGCATCTGCACTGGAGGCAGACCGGGTCTGATCGCACCCGGATCTGCAGGGCAGGGGAGGATTTGCCGTAGACTTTCCGCGGATCCTGCCCAACCCGGGAAATCTGCTTCAGGCTGACTTCGTCAGCGATAATTGGCTCCGCAAATGTAATCGTGCATGTCCCGCTCCGCTTGCAGTGCCTCTTCGAGCCGGTGCTTGACCACATCGCCAATGCTGACGACCCCGACGGTATCGTTGCCGTCCATGACCAATACATGTCGGGTGCGACGCTCGGTCATGATCGCCATCACGAAGGGGAGGAAATCCTCCGTCGAGCAGGTCGCGACGGTGCGGTTCATGATTTCTCCAGCGCGCATCAGGGGTGCTTCGGTGCCGTACTCGGCCACCGCATGGCAGCAGTCGCGCTCCGAGAGTGTACCCAGGCACTCCCCTGGCGAACGGCCGACGACGACGAAACCGATGTTCTTGTCGCGAAACAGCCGCAATACTTCCACCATCGTGTGGTCCGGCGTGACCGAGTAGATCTCGGGGGCCTTACTCCCTAGGATTTGGCAGACGTGCATCTGAGCCTCCAGTCCGTGCTCCGGCGCGACGCCCGGCGCGCCTTCACTTTCGTCGAATATTTCGCCACCAATTGTACCCGCGCGGCTCGTTCGCCTCGACCAGGACATCGCGTCCGGTGTTCAGGCGCGCAGCGACCACGCCGCCGCCGGTCATCGCCTTGCCCGGCTTGGCGAGCAGATCGTCACGGCCGATCACCAAGTCGCTCGATGAGAAACTCGAAAATTCGTATTGTTGGCCAAGAGCGATCGCGTCCGCCGGGCAAGCGTCCTCACAAAGGCCACAGAAGAGGCAGCGGGCCGTATCGATCTCGAATCGTGCCGGGCGCCGGTTGCCCTTCTCGTCCTCGTAGGGCACCACTTCTATGCAGTCGCAGGGACAGATTCGTGCGCAGAGTTCGCAGGCGACGCACTTGATCTCGCCCTCCGCGTCGCGTTTGAGGAAATGATGCCCGCGGTAACGCGAATAGGGGAGCCACTTCTCCTTGTCCGGATACTGCATGGTTACGGGTCTGGAGAACATATAGCCGAAGGTCAGAGCCAAACCACTCGCCAGATCGGCGAAGAAAGCCCAGCCGATCCATCTTCCAGCTTTGTCCAGTGCGCTCGACATCGCAGCCTCGCTGCGGCTCCAAAAGTTCTCCTGCATGTCGATGCCCGATCTGCTGGGGCGGCATGCGTCAAGAGAGAACAACACCGCTTATGATTATGTTCGCCAAAGACAGGGGAAGCAAGACCTTCCATCCGATAGCCATCAGCTGGTCGTAGCGGTAACGGGGGAATGTGAAGCGGAACCACATGAACAGATAGACGAAGAAGGCAACCTTCAGCAAAAACCAGAGGAGCGGCGGCAGCGGAATGAGCACGCCGTTCCAGCCCCCGAAGAACAGGATTACGGTGAGGACTGATACCAGCACCATGACGACATATTCGCTGACCATGAAGAAGGCGAAGCGGATGCCGCTGTATTCGGTATGGAACCCGGCTCCAAGATCGCCTTCCGCTTCCGCAAGGTCGAACGGAATGCGCTGCGCCTCGGCGAGGCCTGCGACGAAGAACACGAAAAATCCGATCGGCTGATAGACGACATTCCAGACGTCGGCTTGCGCCCGCACGATGTCCAGGAGGCTCATGGATTGCGCCAGCATGACGACGCCGATCACGGCGAAGCCCATCGGGATTTCGTAGCTGATCATCTGCGCGCAGGTCCGGAGAGAACCAAGGACCGCATATTTGCTGTTTGCTGCCCAGCCGCCGAAGATGACGCCATACACTTCCAGCCCGATAACGGCGAAGACGAATAGCAGCGCCACGTTCAGGTTGGAAATATAGAGCGTGATCTCGTTGCCGAGGACCGAGACGGTTTCGCCGAAGGGGATTGCGGCAAACACTACGAATGGCGGCGCGAGCGCCAGGATCGGGGCCAGTTTGAACAGGAACCGGTCGGCCTCGGCCGGTATATGGTCCTCTTTGGTCAGGAGCTTGATCCCGTCTGCCACCGGCTGCAGCAGACCATGCCAGCCCACGCGCATCGGCCCCATCCGCTGCTGCATGTGACCGGCGATTTTGCGTTCCAGCCACGTTAGCGGCAGGGGCAGCAACAGGAGGATTGCGATCAGCAACGCCACCTTGAAAACGATCAGGCCAAGGGCAACGACAAGTTCCATAACTTTGCGTCCATTGCCAGCCCCGCGCGTCGGTATCGGACGCGCAAAGCACAGAGCGGCACTTTGGATTGCTGCATGTTCTCATCCTTGAATCGGCTGAGGTTCAAGGACACATGCAGCAGCGCGCATTTTGCGCAGCTTGCAGCTTTACGGTACAGCCGTCACGCTCCACTTGCAATGCTGCGGCAAGGGACCGGCGTCGGCCGTCTGCTGGCCGATCTCCTCAAGCTTTTCAGAGTGGTAGCCACGCACAGGCAAACGCCAGCTCTACCGTGGGTTGGCGCAGGCAAAGGGCAACCGATACGTCTTAATTTATGACTTGCTTCATTAGACTTTAGTATCATAGTCTGGCATCAACTGCCTGGGAGGAGCAAGGATGATGGAGCGCATCGAGCCGGAAAAACTTTCCAGCCACACAGTTACCAAGGTGTGGAATATCCGCGAGTTTTGTCAGCGCCAAAACCTGTGCCAGGAAGAAGAACGGCGCTTGACCCGCCTCTTCGGCCGGTTCGCAACAGCACGCGAGCTGCTTCACAATGCCAGGCGCGCTCCCCGGTGGAGATATTGATGTAACTTGCTGCTGGTGGGGCGGGGTGAAGACCCACACCGGATTCAGGATATCAAGGATGAAACGGCCGATCCGGTCGAGCCGAGCACGACCAGCCATTCCGGCCGGTGGGTTTCGGATCGCGACGTTCTCGTCCTGCCGCTGCTCTCTCGCGGGCGGTCGACCTCGTCGCGCTACCGATCGGAGAGATTGCAACCGCATAGAGTCCGAAATCACGCAATTAGAACGGCGTCACGAGCAGCAACGGGTCGGCATGAAACAGCTCGGCATGGCCGCCGCCAAGCAGCCAAAAGGTGAGAACGGCGGCTGCTATGCCCGCGAAAGCCATGGGTGCATCGCTTGAAAGTCGTGCGCGTCTTGAAACAATAGCCGCGAACGGCAGGACGGACGTTGCCTCGGCCCGACGCTGCCATGTTTCGCCGAGCCGTAGGCGTGCGCGCTTTTCCAGCATGGATATGCCGCCGAGCGCGAACGCGGCGAAGCCGCCGAACAGGACGAGCGACCGCAGGTCGCCATTGGCGACGAGATGGCCCAACGCCCAAAGGGCGAACCCCCAAAGAACAGGGTGGCGCGTGATGGAGACGATCGCGCCTTGCGTCTCACCCTGGCGGATTGAAACCGAGAGCGCATTGACGCTGAAAAGTCCGGCAAGCACGAGAAACGCTCCGAGAGGCGCTGCGATCAATGTTATCCAGGCTTGCCAAGGCGCGGGCTCCCATAGGGGAATGAAGTCGACGTTCAGCGCCGCGTAGAATACCCAACCGAGGACAATGATGGATACGAGGGAATAAAGCGCGAAGTAGTTCGTCCGGCCGAGGCGATCTATGAGCCTCCCGCGGATGGCGGGCATCGCCGGAACCGAGTGGAGAAGCAGAAATGCAAGGAGCGCCATTAACAGCTCGGCCATGTCGTTTTCCTCAGTGCGCCGCCTTCGAGCGTTTTATCGCGTCGATAATCGCCTGTTCTGCGGCAATGTGCCTGCGAAGGTCGCAGACAAAGGTGCTCAGCATGGAGGCGATCGCTTCCCAGGGTAAGGCGCTTCGTCCGGATGCGGCCCCTCCAAGTGCTGCCGCCACGTCTGTGCTGCCGGCCGGCGACGCATAGTTTGTGCGGCCGGACAATCGGTCGGTGCGAGGCGCCCAGCCAACATCCAGGGATCTTATCTTTGCCGCTGTCGCTATGCACAGGTCGCGATCCATGCGGCCGCTCAGGGAATCTATGATCAACTGGACCGCGTCGCAGAGCGCGAGCAACTCTCCGTATTTTGCCTCAAGTCGGTCGAGTGGCGAGGCCACAGGCATCTAAGCCGTCCTTCGCTATTGGCCGATGAAAAGCACGGCGGCGCAGGCGACTGACGCAAGAACGGCGGCGAGCGTGCCTGTACGTTGCAGAACGCCCATACGATAGAGCACGAGCGCGAAGATGATGATGATTGGAGTGGCGACTGAAAGGCCAATCTGTGCGTCGTTCATGGTGATCTCCGTTTCGGCGGAACATAACCGACTGGGTGTACCGATCTTTGATCAGGCTCAAAGAAGAGAGGGCCGCATTCCCCTATCCGCTTCATCAACTGCACGCGGAGAGAACGTCCTGCCCATGGACTCCGCCGCGGCCGGACTGGATCACCCTGGGGTCCGTGGTTAATCCAGGCAAAGCACCGTCGTCTTCTGTGGAGATGCGCAATGCAAGAAGCAATGACCGCCCGCGCAGCCGACGAGGAGGACGAGGACACCTTCATCCTCTGGGTGCTCATATGGAGCGAACTTGCCGCGTTTGGCATTCTCATCGGCGCTTTCCTTGTGGTCGCAACCATCGCCTCTCAGGAGTTCTCGGTCGCCCGTCTGCACCTCGAGCCGGGGATTGCCGCTTTCAATACGCTGGTTCTTTTGACGAGCGGCTGGCAGGCGGCGATTGCCGCGCAGAAGGGCGCCTCCGTCACGACGCGGCGTCGGGGCTTGCTGGCAGCGGCGCTTCTCGGTTCGGGCTTCGTCGCGATAAAACTCTACGAATACGGCATTGAAATGCGCTTTGCCGGGCAAGCCGAGTTCCGGACGTTTTTCGAGCTATACTTCATACTGACGGGCTTTCACCTTTTCCATGTCGCGTTCGTCGCCATCATCCTGTTCGTCGTCGCTTGGCGACCCCGGCGGGCAAATGTTGAACTCGTGACCACGCTGTGGCACGTGATCGACCTCGTCTGGATCGTCATGTTCCCCGTCCTCTACCTGGTTTAAATCATGGGCGACCATACCTCCCGGCAACTGACGAAAACTTGGGCCATTCTCGCTGTCATGGTCATCGCCGGCATGCTGCTCACCCGGCAGATCGAGGATCCGGTGGTTCCCCTCGCCTTGGCCATTGCCCTGTTGATACTCGCAGTGCTGAAGGCTCGCCTGGTGGTCCTCGATTTTCTCGGCCTCCGTTCCGGCTCGCGGCCCTTGCGTCTCGGGCTTCTCGCATGGCCGATGTTCTTCGCGTTCGCCGCTGCGGCGAAAGCGCTCATCGCGACCTTTGTACTGACCGGCTGAACCGTTCTTCGAACTTGTTTGCCGAAGAGCAAAGAAGGCGCGCCGCGAATCCCTAGAAAGGAATGCGTTTGCCAGTGGGCGGGGAAGTCCCGCGGACTGCTGGCGGGGATTTGATCAGGCTGGCGCCCCGTCCTTAGCGGCTGCCGGAATCGAAAGGACCATGGGATGGCAGAACGCCTTACCAAAGCAGGGGCCCGCAACGTCTTCTACGGGGGCTCCATTTTCTTCTTCTTGATTTTTGTCGGACTAACGGCCCACAGCCATTACTACATGAAAACCGAGTCCACAGACGAGACGACACTGACGGACTCGGTGGCGCGCGGGAAGCATGTCTGGGAAAAAAACTCGTGCATCAACTGCCATACGCTCATTGGTGAAGGCGCCTATTTCGCGCCGGAGCTCGGCAATGTCTGGAAGCGCTGGGGCGGCGAGACGGATCCCGAAGGCGCACGCGAGACACTGAAATCCTGGATGGCGGCACAACCCTCCGGCGCCGTGGGGCGGCGGCAGATGCCGCAGTTCAATCTTACCGAACAGGAACTGAATGACCTTGCCGACTTCCTCGAATGGACGAGTCGAATCAAGACGCACAACTGGCCACCGAACGAGGCCGGTTAAGACGCTGGGACAAGGAGAAAAGACATATGAAATATCAAACGCAAAAGGTCGCCATGCTGTATTTCTACGGCTCGCTCGGCCTGTTCCTCGCTCAGGTCCTGTTCGGCGTCCTTGCTGGCACCATCTACGTGCTGCCGAACACGCTTTCCGAACTCCTGCCGTTTAACATCGTGCGCATGGTGCACACCAATGCGCTGATCGTCTGGCTGCTGATGGGCTTCATGGGCGCTACCTATTACCTCCTGCCGGAAGAGGCGGAGACGGAGCTCTACAGTCCTAAGATCGCGATTGCCCAGTTTTGGATCTTCCTCGTGGCGGCGGCCGTCGCGGTGGTCGGCTATCTCCTGCACATCCATGAGGGCCGTGAATTCCTGGAGCAGCCATTCGCGATCAAGATCGGCATCGTCATCGTCGCGCTGATGTTCCTCTTCAACGTCACCCTGACGGTCCTGAAAGGTCGCAAAACGACAGTAACCAACATCCTGATCTTCGGCCTATGGGGTGTGGCAATTTTCTTCCTCTTCGCATTCTACAATCCGACCAACCTGGCGCTCGACAAGATGTATTGGTGGTACGTGGTCCATCTCTGGGTCGAAGGCGTATGGGAGTTGATCATGGCGTCGGTGCTCGCCTTCCTCATGATCAAGCTCAACGGCATCGACCGCGAGGTCGTGGAGAAGTGGCTCTACGCAATCGTCGGCTTGGCTCTCTTCTCCGGCATCCTGGGCACCGGCCATCACTATTATTGGATCGGCGCGCCGGGATACTGGCAATGGATAGGCTCACTGTTCTCGACACTCGAGGTCGCGCCCTTCTTCACCATGGTCATCTTCACTTTCGTCATGACCTGGAAGGCTGGTCGCAAGCATCCGAATAAGGCCGCACTGCTCTGGTCGATCGGCTGCTCCGTCATGGCTTTCTTCGGAGCGGGCGTCTGGGGCTTCCTGCACACGCTATCATCGGTCAACTACTATACGCACGGTACCCAGGTTACCGCCGCCCACGGCCATCTCGCCTTCTTCGGCGCCTATGTGATGCTGAACCTCGCCGTCATGGCCTATGCGATTCCGGAGATTAAGGGGCGCGCGCCATACAATCAGTGGCTGTCGATCGCAAGCTTCTGGGCGATGTGCACCGCCATGTCGGTCATGACCTTCGCGCTCACTTTCGCCGGTGTCGTTCAGGTGCACCTGCAGCGTGTCCTGGGCGAGAGCTTCATGGCCGTGCAGGAGCAGCTCGCCCTGTTCTACTGGATCCGCCTCGGCTCGGGCGTCGTCGTCCTCGTGTCGGCGCTGATGTTCATCTGGGCGGTGCTGGTGCCCGGTAGGCTCCGCCATCCTGTCGTCAAGCAAGCCATCCTGCCCGCCGAATGAGGCGCTGAGGGCCGCCAGACCCGGTCCCGACGCCTCCGCCACAAAATTGGAGACTCTAATGAACATTGCCCTGAAAAATCCGCAATTTCCCGAGGGCGACATCCCGGCTTATTCTCCGTCGGGCAATGAGTGCGCGCTGTTTGAGAGCGCGTGGGTCCGTCGGCTTCCACTCCTGCTGAAGGGGCCGACCGGCTGCGGCAAGACCCGCTTTGTCGCCCACATGGCGGCGAAGCTCGGCTTGCCGCTTGCAACGGTGTCCTGCCATGACGATCTCGCCGCCGCAGATCTCGCCGGCCGTTATCTCCTGAAGGGCGGCGACACTGTCTGGGTGGACGGTCCGCTGACACGCGCCGTCCGCCAAGGCGGCATCTGCTACCTCGACGAGATCGTCGAGGCCCGGAAGGATGTGGCCGTGGTGCTCCACCCGCTGACGGACGACCGGCGCATCCTGCCGCTGGAGCGTACCGGCGAGACACTGGAAGCCCCGCCGGGCTTCATGCTCGTCGTCTCCTACAATCCTGGATACCAGAATCTCCTGAAGACTCTGAAGCCGAGTACCCGCCAGCGATTCATCGCCATTGAATTCGATTTCCTGCCGAGGGATCACGAAATTGCAGTTGTGTCTCGGGAAAGCGGTCTCGACGAGGCCCGCGTCGCGCCGCTGGTCGACCTCGCCCATCGGCTGAGGGCGCTGAAGGGACATGACCTGGAGGAGGGCGTTTCGACGCGTCTCCTTGTCTACTGCGCAAGCCTTGTCGACAGCGGTCTTTCCCTGCGCGATGCCGTGCTCGCAACGATGATCGAACCGCTCACAGACGAGCCAGAGGTCAAGGCGGCATTGATCGAGATCGCCGGCGCCATCATCCATTGAGGTGGACATGCTAGATTTCCTTGAGCTCGAAGAAACGGTCGGCCGGGCCTGGCACAGGTTCATCGGCGACACGCGCACCTGGCCGCGCTTTCCAGACGAAGCGGTCCGGCTGGACGACATTCAAGGCGTGCTTGCCATTTACTTCCGCGGCCTGGGCGGCGAGCGGGCGGTGCAGATCGCACCCGCCCGCGGCCGCACGTCGGCACACCGGCTGCGGCTGCGCCAGAGCATTGGACTCGGCGAGGAAAAACTTGTGCAGCCGGCGCGTGACCACGCGACGCTAATGTTGCCGGCCGAGATCGACCTGTTTCCAGCACGGCGACTCAATCGCGATCTCTACTTCTGGCTTGCAGCGACCATGGCAATCATGCCGCTTACGCCCGTGCGCGCCATCGATCCTCTGTGCCGCGACCTTGCCAACCTCGCTCGCGCGCAGCAGACAGTGACGCAGGTGCTTGCAGCGTTCCCCGCAATGCGTCCGCGCTATCGCCGTCTTTGCAGGGCGGTGCTGAAGGTGCGGCAACAACGGGCTCTTCCGGCCGTCGAGCAGCACGTCGAAAGCCGTATCCTGGACATGCTCCAGGACGGCGCGGGCCGGTTCGACGAGGCCATGCCGGTCATTTTTCCGCGCCGGGCTCCGCCCGGCTACCTGCCCATGCTCCCCGTCCCGCTTTGGCCAGACATATTGCTGCGCGAGGAGACGGAGCGGCGGGAGAATGAAGACGAGCCAGCCAGCGGCGGCCGCCAAGTGGAAGTGGGCGAGACGACCCGCCATGTCGCAGCCCGAGAGGCCAAGCGACAAACCGAGCGCAGCCCCTTCATTCTCAACCGCTTCGAAAAGATCCTCGCGATGGCGGAAATGGTCAATGTCGATCGCCCCGCCGACGATAGTGACAACCACGACGCACAGGCTGCTGACGAGCTCGACGACATGATGCTTGGGGAGCGCCAGGGACGTCCGGCCGCGCGTTTCCGCTTCGACCTCGATCTGCCGCCCGAAGCGCTCGACCGAACGCCTCTGACGGCGGAGTTCACCTATCCGGAATGGGACTATCGCGGTGCGGTCTATCTAAAGGACCATTGCCGGGTTTACGCGGCATCTGCATCCGGTGAAGGTGTCGCCCGCGAGCCGGACCCGGCGACGAAGAGTCTTATTCGCCGCGTTCGTCGGCAGTTTGAAGTGCTGAGGCCACGGCACGAGATGTTGAAGGCTCAAATCGACGGGTCGGATCTCGATCTCGATGCCGTGGTCCGCCACCGGACCGATCTCAAGGCCGGTGGGCAAGGCAGTGATCGCATCCATATGATGAGCCGGCCGCGGGCGCATGACTTGGCCGTCACGATTCTTGTCGACGTCTCACTATCGACCGACGCCTGGTTCGATAATCTTCGCGTGCTCGACGTCGAGAAGCAGGCGCTGACGGTCTTGGCGCACGGGCTTTCGGCCTGCGGCGATGCCCACGAGATCCTCACCTTCACCTCGCGGCGCCGCGACTGGATACGGGTCGAGACCGTCAAGGCTTTCGATGAGCCAATGGGAGCTGCTGTTGAAGCGCGCATAGCGGCGCTAAAGCCCGGCTACTACACCCGCATCGGCGCGGCGGTCCGACACGCCGCCGCTGGCCTTGTCAGACGGCCGAACCGCCGCAAGCTCCTCATCATTTTGACGGATGGCAAGCCAAACGACGTCGACCACTACGAGGGGCGTTTCGCCCTGGAGGACAGCCGCCGCGCAGTGATTGAAGCCCGTCATTCAGGCATCAATGTCTTCGGGGTGACGGTGGACCGCGAGGCGAAAGCCTATGTGCCAGTGATCTTCGGACAGAACGGCTACGCGGTCGTCGGCAACATCGGCAGGCTACCTGCGGCCCTGCCTGCGATCTATCGCGGCCTTGTGAGATAGGAGCAGGTTTGCGACACGGAAGGCCCGCCATCCTTACGGTGCGGGCCTTTCCGTATTGCGAAATCTCACGCGGCTTTACTGTGTGTATGCGCGGATTGGTCCAAATAGACGTCGAAGGCTGCAGCGACCGCACGAATGAGAAAACGGCTGTCTTCGCGGAGCCGTATGATGCCGCTGGAATTTTCCAGGATGCCGTCTTGTTCCAGCATGGCAATCCTGGCATTGCCCTCCAAAAGTATGCTCGGATCGAACCCGTTTTCTGCCGCAATGGTGGGAACGTCAACGCTGAAGTCGCACATCAAGCGTTCGATGATTTGCGCTCGCACGCGGTCCTCCCTGGTGAGACGGTAGCCCTTCGCCGTGGCGAGGCGACCGGAGGCAATTCTCTGCGCATAAAGGCCCGGGGCGACGTCATTCTGCGCATAGCCTTCCGGCACCCGCCCGATCGCCGAAGCGCCAAAACCGATGAGGGTCTCGCAGGCGTCCGTGGTATATCCTTGGAAATTGCGGTGCAGCCTTCCCGTTGCCTGAGCTACCGCCAGGCTATCCTCCGGACGGGCAAAATGGTCGAGCCCGATGCGACGATAGCCGGCGGCGGTCAGAGTGGCGGCGATGGCTTCGGCCTGCGCTACGCGGCCCTGGGCATCCGAGAGTGCGGCTTCATCAATCAGACGCTGATGTTTCTTGAACGACGGGACATGCGCGTAGCCAAAAACGGAAAACCGATCGGGCGCCATCGCGAGCGCTGCCTGGGCCGTCGCAATGCAGGACTCCACGGTTTGATGAGGTAGGCCGTAGATGAGATCGAAATTGATACTGCGGACGCCTGCCCTGCGAAGGCGAAGGACGCTCAGCAGCGTCTGTTCCTCGCTCTGAATGCGGTTGATGGCCTTTTGGACGACCGGATCGAAGCTCTGGACACCCAGGCTCGCCCTGCGAACGCCGGCTTCGCCGAGCGCTACTGCCATCTCCGGTTCAAGCGTCCTGGGATCGATTTCCACCGCAATCTCGGCATCGTCCGCAAAGTCGAACCGGTCCCGGGCAAGTGCGAGAAGATCCTGAAATTCTTCCGGTCGAATGATCGTCGGCGTTCCTCCGCCGAAATGCACATGATTGACGCTGAGGCGTTTATTGGTGGTCGCGGAGACGAGCCGCACTTCCTCGCGCAGCATGTCCAGATAGTCCAGGATCGGTTGGTCGCGCTGCGTTATGGTCGTATGGCAGCCGCAGTACCAACACATCGACCGGCAGAACGGGACATGGAAGTAGAGCGATACCGGCTTCTCCGCCGGTGCGGTTGAGAGCCAATCGCCATAGGTGCCGGCGCCGATCGTCGGCGAAAAGCGAGGTGCGGTTGGATAGCTCGTGTAGCGGGGCAGACGCGCCTCGCCATATTTCGCGACGAGAGCCGATTGCATAGGCACTTTCCTTTCGGTCGAGAACAGAAGACTGGGCGACAATCTAGTGCCTGCCTCGGGCATGTCTTTGCGCGAAGACAAGCAATCGCCGCGGCGAAGCGACTTCTCTCGATTTATTTGCTCAACGTCAAAGTGAGGGGATTGCGAGAGAGCTAGCGTCCACCCGTTCCGGTGCGGGTCCCCGCCGCCACCCCACCGGGCGCACGAGGGGCGGCCATCAGCGAGAATTGCCACGACAATGACGAATTCCAAGCCATCGATTGACGTCCGCACCGTTCCCCCGCGCGAACGCCACCCCACAATCTTCGGAATGCTCGGCGCACTTCTGCCGGGCGGCTCGATGATGATCACCAGCGATCACGATCCGCGACCGCTGCATTACCAACTCCAAACGAATTTCCCGGGCCAGTTCGGCTGGGACTATCTGGAAGAGGGACCCGAGATATGGCGCGTCGAGATCGCCCGTCTGGAAGATGGCTCGGGCTGCGAATGCTGCTGCGGCACGGATCATTGAGTCCTCCTGACCAGGGTGAAATGCAATGCCGGGCGCCACACTTTCTCCATGGACGGTATCCTACTTCGCCGCCGCCTGTCTCTTTCTGGTGATCGGTCAATGCTTGATCGCGGCAGGCTACGGCTATCCGTTCGCCAGCGTTCACGCCCCCGAAACCCTGGCGCTCGTTCACCTGTTCGCTATTGGGTGGCTGGGCCTCCTGATGGTGGGCGCACTCATGCAGTTTCTGCCAGTGCTCATCGCCGCGCCGCTCCGCGGCGGGCGACTTGCCCTGCCGACACTGCTTTTCATTGCCTGCGGGCTTCTCCTGCTCGCCGGCGGCTTTGCCGCGCTTGCAGGTGCCGAAGGCTTTTCGCCCGGCATGCTGCCGTTGGGCGCCCTTTTCCTCCTGACCGGCTTCGGTCTTGCAATCGCCATGCTCGGTTTGACGCTTCTGTCGGCGCGGCCACTTCCACTCCCGGCGCGCTTTGTCGGGGTCGGCCTATTTGCGCTGCTCGCCACGATCCTGATCGGCGCTGCCTTCGCTGCGGTGCTTTCAGGCGCTACTACAGCCGATCCGCTGATCACCCTTCTTGTTCGGGGCGTGCCGCTCCATGCCGCGCTCGGCCTTGGCGGCTGGCTGACGTTCACCGCCATTGGCGTCAGCTACCGCCTGTTGCCCATGTTCATGCTTGCTCCCGAGAAAGCGCGCGGCACAACGAAAGCAGTCTGGTGGGCCGGCGCCATCGCGGTGTTGCTCGTAGCAATATGCGTCGCCCTTATCTTCCTCGATGCCAATCTGCCAGAAATGCTGGTTGTGCTTCCGGTTGTGCTTACCGTGGCCGCCGTTTCGTTCTGTTGCACGGATCTGCTGCGGTTGTTTCGCGAGCGAAGACGAAAGGAAGTGGAGCTCAACGTTCGAGCCAGCTATGCGGCATTTGCGGCGCTGCTTGCGTCCGTCATCCTCTTTCTGGCCCCGGCCGTGCGGGCGGGCGCGGGCGAAGGTGCTGCGGCTCTCGTCTATCTCTTCGTCTTCGGCTGGCTGACGGGGCTCGGACTGGCGCAGCTTTACAAGATTGTCCCATTCCTGACCTGGCTCGAACGCTATGGTCCCGTTCTCGGCCGTGCTCCGGTTCCGCGCGTAAAGGACCTCGTGAATGAAGGCCGCGCAAGCCTCTGGTTTTGCCTATACTATGGAGCCGTGACAGCGGCCACGATTTCGCTGTTTGCCGATCGTTCCTCCTGGTTTCGCCTCGCGGTGCTGGCGCAGCTTGCAGCCACGCTCGCTCTGATGGTGGAGCTCGTTCGCGCAAGAGTCCTTGCGTCGGTCGCTCGTCCTTTGCGTTTCCCCGATGGAGCGCCGCGGCCCCGTCTCTTTCTGCCCTCTTTTGGCAACAGGAGTAACCGATGAACCCACCGCCCAAAGAACTCGACGTTCGACCGATTCTAAAAAACGGCGGGGAGCCGTTCCAGGCGATCATGGACGCCGTGGACGGATTGAAGCCAGGAGAGGCCCTGCGGCTCTTTGCCACCTTCCGTCCGCAGCCGCTGTTCAAGGTTATGGCAAACCGTGGTTTCGACCATGAAGCACGGGAGATCGCAGGCGGCGACTGGGAGGTCCTCTTCACGCCGCGGGAGACGGCTGCTCCGGTGGCACTGTCCTCTGATGCCCTTGACGTCGAGGCCTGGCCCGATCCCGTCGAGCATCTCAATCTGACCGAGCTCGATCCGCCTGAGCCGATGGTCCGCATTCTCGACGCGGCCGAGAGGCTCGAGAGCGGCGATGTGTTGTTCGCGTTACTTTCACGCGAGCCGGTTTTCCTTTTCCCGGAGCTCGCAAGTCGCGGTCATCAGTGGGCCGGAAACTTTGACGAGACGGGAACCGTCTTCCGCATCTTCGTCCGTGTCGGAAAGGAGAAGGGGCTAGGGAAATGACTGAAGCGACCAACGACGCTCTCTGCGACGAGATCCGCCAGGCACTCCGCATGATCATCGATCCGGAACTGGGTCGAAATATCGTCGATCTGGGATTGATCTACGACGTTGCTGTCGACGACGGCGGCGTCGCTCGGGTGGCGATGACGACCACGACGAAGGGCTGTCCGGCAAGTGAGTACCTCAAGGAGGCGGTGCGCAACTGCGTCTGGTACGTGCAAGGGGTGGAATATGCGGAGGTTCGGCTGACCTACGAGCCTCCTTGGACCCCTGATATGATGAGCGATCCGGCAACGCCGCCGAATCCGCAGGACCTTTCGGGAACTCGAACGTCCCTGTAAGCGGCCAATTCGTATCGAGTCAGGTCCAAGCGTACTTCGTCGTGCGATTGCCAAGGTTGCGGCAGTCGAGGTCATGCCGCCTTGGATCTCAGGCCGGTCAATGTCTCCCGGATCGATGGGAATCGGCAGAAACGACGACACGTATGGGTGGTTCGGCACATTCTACACGGTTCCTGCCTGCAGCCTTGGCGACATAAAGGGCCTCATCGGCCCGCCGCATCGCCGCGTCTAACGACTCGCCCGCCGCTGCCGCAGAAACGCCGAAGCTAGCCGTGACCGCAACTCCTGGAAGACCGTCGATCCGCTTCGACGCAAGCGCCGCACGCATTCCGTTGGCTATTACACGCGCATCGGCCAATCCGACGCTCGGGATAAATATGGCGAACTCCTCGCCGCCAATGCGGCCCGCCACCGCGCGGCTAGGCATCAGATCAGCCAGGACGCGCGAAAACGCTCGGATGACTTCGTCACCGGTATGGTGACCATAAGCGTCGTTCACGAGTTTGAACCGATCAATGTCCGCAAGGATCAGCGCGCCGGGGTCACGATCATTCAGATCACGCAGGAAAGGCGCAACACGACCCGCAAACCCGCGTCGATTGCAAAGACCCGAAAGAACGTCGATCTCGGAACTGGCGCGTGCTTCGTCGACGAGATCTTTTATCATGACGCCAAGCATCGCGACGCCGGCGCCGACAATCAACACTGCGCCGAGCGCCTGCGAAATCAGCGCGAAGGGGCTTTGAAGATAGTCTGCCGCCGTGGCGCCGGACCCGGCAGCGATTGCTGCATAGATCTTCACGAGAAAATAAAACGCGCTCAGCGTCAGCAGCCAGAAGAGGATCCTGTCCGCGTAGGACCTGCGCCCGGATCTGATGATCACCGAGGCGGACCAGGCCTGGATCAGGAAGAACGGCATTTGGTAGAAGAAGGCGTGCTGCAGCGTCCCGCGTGGAAAGTCGTAGATCAACAGATCAATGACGACCGAACCGATGAAAAAGGCTGCAAGTTGCGACGGTCTTGCCGGCACCCCATAAAAGAGCCCGAGGCCAAAACGCAGGAGACTGAAACCGGCGAGGACGCTTGCAAAGGCGCCAACAGCAAACAGCATTGGCACCGGCGTAAACGGCAGGACGGCTTCGAAAATCGCCGACAGCGAGGCGACGCCGAAACCCGCGGCGCACCAGACGGCGGGTCGTCCCAACCGACTCCTCGCCGCGATCATCAGAAAGGCAGCCACGAAGATTTGGGCAATGATGAAATTCACCGCCAGAAGTGAAATTGCGCCGCCCATCGGCAAAATCCAAGATACGCATGTGAGAACATCTGGTCCGCGATCCTGCTTCGCAGCCTGGGAGGCACATTAGTGATGGCGCACGAAGAAATCATTAAGAGATCGAACGGCGCTTGCGCACGAGGATCGGTCCGTACTCGGCGCAGAAGAGTGCGAAAGCCAAGATCCAAAAGGCGCCAGACGCAGCATATAGGGTGGCCGTCTGCTCAGGAAACATTTCCGCGAACGGACGCAGCAAGCCGGCGATCACGATCGACGCATAGGAGGTGACGGTCGTGCGCGACGCAGTGAGCGGGTGTCCCGTGTGGCCGCGGCTTGCCCGCGTCATTACCGCAAGCATCATCGAAGCGATAGCGCCGACCGTCAGTATGTGCATGACCGCACGCTCCTCAACAACGCCGAGTGCGCTAAAGGCGATTGCGGCGAAACCCAACGGCACAAAACCGTAAGCCACGTGCAGGACGACGAGCAGCATCTCGGGCCAGGTTGCCCAGCCGCGCCAGCGTGCCAGTCGAGCGATATGGAAAAGAGCAGCACCAAGCGCGGCAACCGCAGTGATCGGGTGATTGGGAACGAGTGTCCATGCAAACAGGGCGCCGATACCGATGAGAATGGCGATGGTATCGAAGCGATTGTAAGGCGCCGGGAAGTCGGTGCGGCCGGAGCGGTTTAGCCAATTGCGCGTGAAGCTTGGAAGGATGCGTCCGCCGACAATGATGATGAGCACGACATAAGCGGATATACCAAGTCGCATCGCGACCTGGGCATATTCACCTTCAATCACCGTGACATGAAAGCAGGCATTGGCGAGCGACAGCGCCAGAAGCCCGCCGAGGACTTTCAGATCTTTCCATTTGCGGCCGGCGATCACCTCGCGCGCGCAAATGAAGAGGAGTGCCGGAAGAAACAGACTGTCGATCGCCGCGGCCGTGGGAAGACCGAGTACCTCCGGCAAGAGAAGCGCTACCCGCCCTGCGCACCAGAGCGCGAACAGTCCGGCGAGGGGCCGGCCAGAGACCGGCAGGCGGCCTGTCCAGTTCGGCACGGCAGTCAGGAGGAAGCCGGCGAGGACCGCGGGGGCGAAGCCGAACAGCATCTCGTGCGCGTGCCAGTTCGCCGCGCCGTAGCTGCCGCCAAGTTCGATTGGGCCGGCAAGCGCGGTGATCCACAAGGTCATGGCGACAATCGCCCACAGCGCCGCGCCGAGAAAGAATGGTCTGAAACCGTATGAGAAGAGAACCGGGCCGGTCCGCGCGAGACCCCGCGGAACGTGCGCTGGCCGCTCGGCCACTTTTGATCCTTTCATAGTTCAACTCCTGCTGTTTGGCTCGCACCCTGGTTAACGGCGTTGAACGGGTCGTTCTTTGACTCGTGGCAAACAAACTTCACGCAGGCATGCAATGGCGCCCTTGACCGCCAGCCGCGTGTCGCTCTCGATTGCCAAAATGTCGCACCAGTGGAATTTTGGTATTTGCTCCGCCACAAAGAGCGAGGCCGCAACCCTCCTAGGATCACAAGCGACCGGGCGATGTTCGCTCTGTCCTTTTCAAGGAGAGGTTCCATGTCTGAGCTATTCCAGATGACACGCCGCAACATCCTGGCCGGCGCCGCGATTGCCGGCGCGCTGACGCCGCTCGTTGGCGCGGTGTCGGCGCATGCGGAAGAGGCGGTCGCCAGGACCGCACCGGTTGACGTCGCATCGCTGCCGCGCGTCAAGGCCGAGCTGGTGAGGCCGCCCTTCGTCCACGCCCATACCCAGAAGGCCGAAGGAGGGCCGAAAGTCGTCGAGTTCACGCTGACGATCGAGGAGAAGAAGATCATCGTCGACGACCAGGGCACCGAAATCCAGGCCATGACCTTCGATGGATCGGTCCCAGGGCCGATGATGGTCGTCCACCAGGATGACTATGTCGAGGTTACGCTCGTCAATCCCGAAACGAACCAGTTGCAGCACAACATTGATTTCCATTCGGCGACGGGCGCGCTCGGGGGCGGCGCGCTAACCATCGTCAACCCCGGCGAGAGCGCGGTTTTGCGCTTCAAGGCAACCAAGGCGGGCGTCTTCGTCTATCATTGCGCACCTCCCGGCATGGTCCCTTGGCACGTCACCTCCGGGATGAACGGCGCTATCATGGTGCTGCCGCGAGAGGGCTTGACGGACGGACAGGGCAAGTCGCTCAGCTATGACAAGGTCTACTATATAGGCGAGCAGGATTTTTATGTGCCGCGCGACGAGAAAGGCAATTTCAAGAAGTACGAGAGTGTCGGCGATGCCTATTCGGATACGCTCGAAGTGATGCGCACGCTGACCCCGACGCACATCGTTTTCAATGGAGCGGTGGGGGCGCTCACCGGCGACGACGCGCTGAGGGCCCAGGTCGGTGAGAAGGTTCTGATCGTCCATTCTCAGGCAAACCGGGACACACGGCCGCATCTGATCGGCGGTCACGGCGACTATGTGTGGGCGACCGGCAAGTTCCACAACATTCCCGACCGCGATCAGGAGACCTGGTTCATCCCCGGCGGTACGGCTGGCGCGGCCCTTTACACCTTCGAACAGCCCGGCATCTACGCCTATGTCAACCACAACCTCATCGAAGCCTTCGAACTCGGCGCGGCTGCCCATTTCGCAGTGACGGGCGAGTGGAACGACGATCTGATGACCTCGGTGCGCGCGCCTTCGGGCACCTGAGCGCGAGCGGCCGCGTCAGCGCCAGCCCGCCGGCGCGGCCTCGCCTATTGTTCTGCGGCAGTCGGAAAACAGGTCGCAAGGAGGCCCCCATGGCCGCGCTTTCAGATAGAAGAAAAGTCAGTTCCGTTTCGCTTCTGGTCCCATCCGTCCTCCTTGTGCTGCTTGCCGGCCTTCTCGCGAAGGAGACCGGTCTGGTGGGCCGCGCGCCAATGGGGGGGAGCCTCGATGAACCGGTCGTCGTCACAATGGCACCGCGCGAATTCCGCTACCGGGCCGCCGGGGAGTATTTCAAGAACGGCTATGCCGTTGACGGGCCAATGCTGACCATGCGCATCACGGCGCCGCTCACGATCATGAAATACCAGGTGACGGCTTCAGACTATGCGCGGTGCGTCGCTGACGCGGCCTGCCCGCCGGCCGAGCCCGAGCATTCGCCCTCGGACGCCGACCGGATGCCAGTGACAGGTGTCAGCTACGACGATGCGCAAGCCTATGCCGCGTGGCTCAGCCAGCGCACCGGAGCCGTCTGGGTGCTGCCCACCGACGAGCAGCTTGCCTTTGCCGCTGGATCGCGCTTTCCGGACGATGCGCTCGGCGTCGACCCGGACAGCAACAATCCAGCCCAGCGCTGGCTCGCCGATTATTTTCGCGAGGCATCACGCAAGGCCTCGCGCGAGCCTGAGCCGCAGCTTCTCGGACATTTCGGCGAGGGTGAGTTTGGATTGGCCGACTTCGCCGGCAACGTCTGGGAATGGACGACGACCTGCAGCCGCCGTGTCAGCCTCGACGAGTCCGGTTCTGTGATGAGCGAGATCTCTTCCTGCGGCATTTACATTGCCAGTGGGAAACATCGAGCAGCACTGAGTTCCTTTGTCCGCAATCCAAAGGGAGGCGGCTGTGCCGTCGGTGCGCCACCGGATAGCGTGGGCTTTCGGCTGGTGAGGGATACGCGGTGGTACGCACCTGTGCTGCAGAGGCTGCGGAGCAAGGGTGTTGACGTCTGAGGGGTGGCCGAAGAAGGCGCGGCTTTTTTCCCGTTTCCCGGCGTGCTACGACTCACGGCTAGGTGCATGTGAGAGCGTGCGAGGCGCGCCGATTGGAAAGTTGGAATGAAGATCGACCGGAGTGTCGTGAGATCGCTATCGTTGTTCGACAGGATGAGCGATGCCGATCTGGACAGGCTGCTTGCCCATGCGACCGCGAGGCGCGTGCCGCAGGGTGATGCCGTTTTCGAGCAGGGCCAGGCAGCCATTCACTTCTTCCTCCTGCTGCATGGCCGGCTGAAAGTCACTCAAGTCACCGAAGACGGTCAACAGATCATCGTTCGCGTCGTTCATCCGGGCGATCTGTTCGGATTTGCCAAGGCACTGCAGCGTTCAGACTATCCGGGTACAGCCACCGCGGTTACGGAAAGCCTCGCATTGTCCTGGCCTACGGAGCTTTGGCCGCAGTTCGTCGAGCAGAATCCCCGCCTTGCCGTCAGCACCATGCAAACGATCGGCCAGCGGCTGGAGGAGGCGCATACGCGTATCCGTGAAATGTCGACGCAGGAAGTAGAGCGCCGCGTCGCACATGCGGTGCTGCGTCTTTCCCGTCAGGCCGGCAAGCAGGAAGAAGGTGGTATCCGTATCGACTTCCCGATTTCGCGCCAGGACATTGCCGAAATGACCGGCACGACGCTGCACACCGTGTCGCGGATATTGAGCGCCTGGGAGCAAAAGGGACTGGTCGAGGGCGGGCGCCAAAAGCTCATCATTTGCGATCTGGCCGGGTTGGCGCAACTCGCAGATGGTGGGCGGGACTAGACGGGATGAGGAAAAGTATGTGCGGTTTTCCGCCGGCATCCCGCGTCTCACGTTCATGTTCTCAGGTCGACCCGACCCAAACACATCGTGATCTAGGCACACCACAGAAAAGTGTGCAGCGGATTTCCGTCCCGAGGCGCAGCTTCGTCGAGTTCGGGAACGCAGCTTCATCCAATTGTTTGACAAGCATCAAAGAGACAGCGTCGTATCTGTCGTATCTCCTGGCGGCAGGAACCAAGCCTGGTTCTGAAGCCAAAGGAGAATTTCCGTGCGCATATTCGCAAAGGTCGCTACCGCTGCCGTCACCCTTGCCGTTTTCGCCGGCAGCGCATACGCCGCCGATTTCGAGGTTCACATGCTCAACAAGGGCTCCGAGGGATCGATGGTCTTCGAACCGGCATTCGTCAGGGTGAGCCCGGGCGACAGCGTCACCTTCCTTCCGACAGACAAGGGGCACAACGTCGAGACGATCAAGGACATGATCCCTGACGGCGCCAGCCCGTTCAAGAGCAAGATGAACGAGTCCTATAAGGTGACGTTCGATGTGCCCGGCATTTACGCCGTCAAGTGCGCACCGCATATCGGCATGGGCATGGTCGGCGTCGTCATTGTCGGCGACGCGCCCGCCAATGTCGAAAAGGTGAAGGCCGGCAAGCTGCCGAAGAAGGCTCAAGAGCGCCTCGATGCCGCTCTCGCGGCCGCCCTTCAGTAATGGGCGATTAGCGGCCACGAAAGGCGGGTCCGGGGACTTTAAGCAGAGTGCGCCGGACCTGTTAGCTCTCCTGCGCCGATATTTCAGGGATATCGAATATAGATAACTGTGTGTTGGCGTCGGGTTCAAGTATTTCAAGTAATTGACATACGTCAATTCCAGACTTCGAACCGAAGAATTCTCTGAGCCTGTCCCTTTATTTTCCCATTGGAAGCGCTAGACTTCTGAAGGGCAATCGTCGAGGAGGAATGCCCGATGCCAGATGTCGATCGGACCGCGGCAAGTCCCTTGCGCGCGCGGCGAAGAACCGAGTTCACGACTTTTCTCGTATTGGCGTTCGGTATCTGGCCGATCGTCGCCGTCGCCGTGGTCGGCGCCTACGGCTTCATCGTCTGGATGTCCCAGTTGATCTTCGGACCGCCCGGTCCGCCAGCGCATTGAGGGCGGGATGGGGGAAAGCGTCTCCTTGTCAAGACGGAGGTTCCTGCGCGGTGGCCGCGAGGGCCGGGCTCAGCGTGTATGCCCGCCCGGGGTGACGCACGCGAGTCTTGAAGCCTGCACGGGCTGCGGCAGATGCGTCGACGCCTGTCCGACGCACGTCATCCGAATGGTCGCAGATCGCCCCGCGCTGGACTTCCGCATTGCAGAATGTGTTTTTTGCGGCCGATGCGCGGAACTCTGTCCCGAGCCGGTCTTCGCCGGCCGGCCGCAGCGCTTTCCACACATCGTAACGATCGGCGAGCGCTGTCTCGCGAAGAACCGTACGGACTGCCAAGCTTGCCGTGACGCCTGTCCGGTGGGGGCCATCCGATTCCTGCCGCGCAGCGGCGGGCCGTTTCTGCCCGAGCTTGATGAGCACGCGTGCACCGGCTGCGGCGCCTGCATCGCCGTTTGCCCGGTCGACGCCGTCGGGATCCAAGGGGTCGAGGGAGAGGTGTCGCATGTCTGATCCGATTGCGCCCTATCACATATCGAGCGCCGTCGTCTTCGCGAATCCGCATGTCGAGGAGAGCGTGCTCACTGAGCTCGGCGACATCGGCAATGTCGAGGTTTTCGCACATCAGGACGGCAAGATCGTCGTTACGATCGAGGGAACGAGCACGGGAATGCTCGGTGAAATCCTGGCACGCATCTCGCTGATCGAGGGCGTGGTGGCAGCCAATATGGTGTTTGAGCATGTCGAAAACGGAGGAGACGATCGGTTATGACCGGGGAACTGACGCGGCGTGATATCCTGAAGGCGCATGCCGCGGGCATTGCCGCGGCGGCGGCAGGCATCGCGCTTCCCGCCGCTGCGCAGCCGGTGCCGGGCGGTGTCGAGGCGCTTCAGATCAAGTGGTCGAAGGCCCCATGCCGTTTCTGCGGTACGGGCTGCGGGGTCATGGTGGGAGTCAAGGAGGGGCAGGTCGTCGCCACCCATGGCGATATGCAGGCTGAGGTCAATCGCGGCCTGAACTGCATCAAAGGCTATTTCCTTTCCAAGATCATGTATGGCGCCGATCGGCTGAAGACGCCGCTCCTGCGCAAGCGCAACGGTGCCTACGCCAAGGAGGGCGAGTTCGAGCCGGTGAGCTGGGACGAGGCCTTCGACGTCATGGCCGAGCAGGCGAAGAGGGTGCTGAAGGAGAAGGGACCGACGGCCGTGGGTATGTTCGGCTCCGGCCAGTGGACGATCTTCGAGGGTTACGCCGCGACCAAACTGATGCGCGCCGGGTTCCGCTCCAACAATCTCGACCCCAATGCTCGCCACTGCATGGCCTCGGCGGCCTACGCCTTCATGCGCACCTTCGGCATGGATGAGCCGATGGGGTGCTATGACGATTTCGAGCATGCGGACGCCTTCGTCCTATGGGGCTCGAACATGGCGGAAATGCACCCGATCCTCTGGACGCGTCTGGCCGACCGGCGGCTTGGGCACGAACATGTGAAGGTGGCGGTGCTCTCGACCTTCACACATCGCAGCATGGATATCGCCGATATCCCGATTGTCTTCAAACCCGGCACGGATCTCGCGATCCTCAATTACATAGCCAATCACATCATTCAGACCGGCCGCGTGAACGAGGAGTTCGTCAGGAAGCACACGACCTTCATGGCCGGCGCGACCGATATCGGCTATGGCCTGAGGCCCGACGATCCGCTCGAGGTCAAGGCGAAGAACGCCAAGGATGCGGCGAAGATGACGCCGAGCGATTTCGAAAGCTTCAAGTCTTTCGTTTCGGAATACACGCTCGACAAGACGGTGGAACTGACGGGCGTCGAAGCCGGGTTTCTCGAACAATTGGCCGACCTTTATGCCGATCCCAACCGCAAGGTCATGTCGCTCTGGACCATGGGCTTCAATCAGCATGTGCGTGGCGTCTGGGTCAACCACATGGTCTACAACCTCCACCTCCTGACCGGGAAGATATCGGAACCCGGCAACAGCCCTTTCTCGCTGACGGGGCAGCCTTCGGCCTGCGGAACGGCCCGCGAGGTCGGCACCTTCGCTCACCGGCTCCCGGCAGACATGACGGTCACCAATCCGGAACACCGGAAGCATGCCGAGGAGATCTGGCGCGTACCCCACGGCATCATCCCGGAAAAGCCGGGCTATCATGCCGTCGAGCAGGACCGGATGCTGAAGGACGGCAAGCTCAATTTCTATTGGGTGCAGGTCAACAATAATGTTCAGGCCGCCCCCAACACCAGCAACGAGACCTATCAGGGCTATCGCAATCCGGACAACTTTATCGTCGTGTCGGATGTCTACCCGACCATCACGGCGATGAGCGCCGACCTCATCCTGCCGGCCGCGATGTGGGTGGAGAAGGAGGGCGCCTATGGCAATGCCGAGCGGCGAACGCATGTGTGGCACCAGCTCGTCGATGCGCCAGGCGAGGCGCGCTCCGATCTCTGGCAGATGCTCGAGTTCTCCAAGCGCTTCACCACCGATGAGGTCTGGCCGCCCGAGATCCTCGACGCCAATCCCGGCTATCGGGGGAAAAGCCTCTACGACGTGCTTTTCAAGAACGGCAATGTCGATCGTTTCCCGGCAAGCGAAATCAATAGGGAGTATGCCAACCGTGAGGCCGAAGCCTTCGGCTTCTATGTCCAGAAGGGCCTATTCGAGGAATATGCCGCCTTCGGACGCGGCCACGGTCACGACCTCGCGCCGTATGACCGCTATCATGAGGAACGCGGACTGCGCTGGCCCGTTGTTGACGGCAAGGAGACGCGCTGGCGCTACCGCGAGGATTATGATCCCTATGTGAAACCGGGAGAGGGCGTGAAGTTCTATGGCCGTCCCGATGGCAGGGCGGTCATTCTCGCGGTTCCCTACGAGGCTCCGGCGGAGTCTCCGGACGACGAATATAACATCTGGCTCGTTACAGGTCGCGTACTCGAGCACTGGCATTCGGGTTCGATGACCATGCGTGTGCCGGAACTCTACAAGGCCTTCCCCGGCGCGGTCTGTTTCATGAATGCCGGTGACGCCCGCGATCGCGGCATTAACCAGGGCGCCGAAGTGCGGATCGTTTCCCGCCGCGGCGAGATTCGCGCTCGCGTCGAAACACGCGGGCGCAACCGCATGCCTCCGGGGGTCATCTTCGTGCCCTGGTTCGACGCCAGCCGGTTGATCAACAAGGTAACGTTGGACGCGACCGATCCCATCTCCAAACAGACGGATTTCAAAAAATGCGCGGTCAAAATCGTCTCGGTCGCATGATGAGAAGCCCCGGATCAATGCTCGCTGCGCTGCTGGCGATCGTGCTCATCGCAACGGGGGCCATTGCCCAGATGCTTCCGGGGGAACGGGTCCCGGCACTCTCCGGGCCGCCACAGGAGATGGGCGAGGTGGAGGCGCGGCCGATTCCGAAATGGGTCGTCGACGACGTCCGCAAGGAGCGCGCATATCCCGATCAGCCGCCGGTCATCCCGCATTCGATCGAAGGATATCAGCTTTCGGTCAACACCAACCGGTGTCTTTCCTGCCACAAGCGCGAACTGACGCAGGAATCGGGCGCGCCGATGATAAGCGTCACGCATTACATGACGAGGGAGGGCCAGATGCTCGCCGACGTTTCGCCGCGGCGCTATTTCTGCACGGCCTGCCACGTGCCCCAGGCGGATGTGCGTCCGCTTGTCGGCAATACCTTCAAGGACATGAGCGAGATGGGCGTCAAGCAGGCAGGGGGGAGCGAGTAGGTCATGGCTTGGATAAAGCACGTCCTGCTTTGGGCGTGGAAAGTGCTCACCACGCCGGCTGCGACTCTCAGCCTGGCCTTTCTGACGCTCGGAGGCTTCATCGGCGGCGTGGTTTTCTGGGGCGCCTTCAACACTGCGTTGGAGCTTACGAACACGGAAAAATTCTGCGTTTCCTGCCACGAGATGCGGGCCAACGTGTATGAAGAGTTGACGCGCACCGTGCATTTCTCCAACCGCTCCGGCGTGCGTGCCTCCTGCCCGGACTGTCATGTTCCGCATGAATGGACGGACAAGATCGCCCGCAAGATGCAGGCCTCCAAGGAGGTGTGGGGCAAGATTTTCGGAACGATCAATACTCGCGAGAAGTTCCTCGACCACCGGCTGGAACTTGCCAAGCATGAATGGGCGAGATTGAAAGCCAACGACAGCCTCGAATGCCGCAACTGTCACTCATCCGCGGCGATGGACCTTTCGAAGCAGACACAACGTGCCGCCGAGATCCATACGCGCTATCTCCTGCCCGGAAAGGCCACCTGCATCGATTGTCACAAGGGCATCGCTCACGAACTTCCCAACATGCAGGGTATTGAGCCCGGATGGAAGCTGCCGCCGGAACTCGAAGGTGAGACGCTCCCCTCCGCTTCCGCGATCGATGACCTGAAGAAGGCGATGGATGACGCCCATAGAATGGTCGCCTCAGAAAATTGACGTCAGCTGCGTGATCATGGGACGATTTGTTCCAGAGAGGCCGGATGGCTGACTGACACCAACTGGAGTATAGAGCAATTGAAGGGACAACTGCGCAGCGGTTTCCGTCGCGAATTGCATTATTTCAAGAGTAATTCATTGCTGCAGTGGACATTGGAATGCATTCAAAAGGCATCGTCGAAGGGACACGGCTTGGGCGGTCGCTCATCAGATGGCAGCTCGGCCGCCCCGCAGCCTACATTCTCGCGACTGCGGCGGTATTGAGTGTCGCTGCGCTGCGATTGGCGCTGTGGGATCTCCTGGGCCTCGGCGCCATTCTCCTTTCCTTCATCCCGGCGATGCTCCTGGCTGCGATAGCCGGCCAAGCAGGCCCGGTGGCCTTTGCATCCGGGCTCTCGCTTGCCGCATCAATCGCCGTCCAGCGGATCGAGGATGGCTCCGGTCCGAGTGTCGCCGAGTTGATCTTCTTCGGAGCGGCGGTACTTTTCGTAGTGGCGCTTGCGGAAGTTCTCCAGGCGGCGAGAGCCGCGATCGGCAGGACCGAGGATGTGGTAAAGGCCCGAGATGCGCATCTGAGGTCCATATTGGATACGGTGCCGGACGCCACTGTGGTCAGTGCTACCGATGGCACCATCGTCTCCTTCAACGCCGCGGCCGTCCGCCAGTTCGGCTATGCGGAGGAGGAAGTCATTGGCGAGAACCTTCGCCTGTTAATGCCAGAGCCCTATCGCCGCGAACACGATGGATACATGCAGCGCTACTTGAGAACCGGCGAAAAACGGATCATCGGCATTGATCGCGTCGTGTCCGGACGCAGGAAGGACGGGTCGATCTTTCCGATGAAGCTCGCGGTCGGGGAGATGCAGTCGGGCGGCGAGCGGTTTTTTACGGGTTTCATCAGAGACCTGACCGAGCGGGAGGAGTCTGCCGCGAGACTCGAACAGATCCAGGCCGAACTTGCGCGCCTCGCGCGTCTCAATGAGTTGGGCGAAATGGCATCGACGCTTGCGCATGAGCTGAACCAGCCTTTGTCGGCGATCGCCAACTATTCGCACGGCTGTACGAGGCTCCTGCGTGACATGGACGACGCCGTTGCAGCACGAATGCGCGGAGCGCTCGAGGAAGTGGCGAGCCAATCATTGCGGGCCGGTCAGATCATCAAGCATCTGAGGGAATTCGTCACGAAAGGCGAGACGGAAAAGGCGCCGGAAGATATTCGCAAGCTGGTCGAGGAGGCTGCCGCACTGGCATTGGTCGGTTCTCGCGAGCAAGGCGTCCGCACGGTATTCGAATATTTGCCCGGGGCCGAAATGGTAATGGTCGACCGGATCCAGGTTCAACAGGTCCTCATCAATCTGATGCGTAATGCGATCGAGGCGATGCGCTCCGTGGAGCGCCGAGAGTTGACGATCCGCACGATGTCGGCTGATGCGGGCGAGGTTGCCGTTGTCGTTGAAGACACGGGCGGAGGCATTCCGGAGGAAATCGCCGGTCAGCTCTTCAAGCCCTTTGTGACGACAAAGGCAAGCGGAATGGGCATCGGGCTTTCCATCTCGAAGCGTATCGTCGATGCGCACGGAGGTGAAATGACTGTCACGAAAAATGCGGCCGGCGGGGCTACTTTCCGGTTCACGCTTCCCGCCTATGTAGATGAACGGATCGACGCAAATGACTGACTATACGGTGCACATTGTCGATGATGAAGAGCCGGTGAGAAAGTCGCTGGCCTTCATGCTGACGATGAACGGATTCGCCGTGAAAATGCATCAATCTGCAGCGGCCTTTCTCGCCTTTGCGCCGAACGTCAAGAGCGGGGTCCTCGTGACGGATCTGAGAATGCCGGAGATGTCGGGCGTGGACCTCCTTCGCAATCTCGGCGACCGCAACATCAAGATACCGTCGATCGTGATTACGGGGCACGGCGACGTGCCCATGGCGGTAGAGGCCATGAAGGCGGGGGCGGTGGATTTCATCGAGAAACCCTTCGAGGACACCGTGATCATCGAGGCAATCGAGAGGGCATCTGAACATCTGGTCGTTCCGGAAGCCGATGCGGACGAAGCCAGCGAAATCCGGGCCAGGCTCCAGACGCTGAGCGAGAGAGAACGCCAGGTGCTCTCGGCGGTCGTGGCGGGCCTTCCCAACAAATCGATCGCGTATGACTTGGACATCAGTCCACGCACCGTCGAGGTGCATCGCGCGAATGTAATGGCCAAAATGAAGGCGAAGAGCCTTCCCCACCTCGTGCGAATGGCTCTCGCCGCAGGTTTCGGTCCATCCTGATTTCCACCGAGTTGATCTCGCGCAATGCGTCGCATTGCCGCGAACGTTCTAATACTGGCTCACGGCGGGCAGACGCACGCCAGATTGAGCGGAACTTCAACTTGTTGCCTGGAAGAAGCATTGTCGTCGTCGCAGCGGACCACGGCCTCCGGCGGTCTGTGGCATTCGCGCTCGAGGTCGAAGGATATCCGACCGAGTCGTACGACACCTTGCGGGAAGCCGAAGACGCTTCCCGGGTGGCGCTCTGCACGATTCTGGATGACGAGATCGTGAGAGCCGAGCCGCAGGCCGCCACGCGGTTGCTGCAATATCTCGGATCCCGGGCCATCCTGCTGGTGGACGGCTTGTCGGCACTTCGAGCGCATGCCGACACCACGGTTTTGACGAAGCCGTTCAGCGGTCCCGACCTGCTCGGCGTGATCAACAACCTTATCCAGGCGGCTAAGTAGTTTCCCTTAGTGATCAAACCGAATTTCTCGTTGCCCCGCGAATTGCCAATCTACCCCCATATCGAACAGGGGATAAGAGATGTACGCCGCTGCACAACTCAAGAAACAGTCCTTCCAACAGGCCGATGACTTCGCACTGACCCAGACGGCCGGACCGCATCTTGTCGCCACGTACAAGGCCGGTCGCGAGATCTATGCAGAAGGCGATGCGATTGAGAAGTGCTACGAAGTTTCCAAGGGAGCCGTGCGTGTTTACCGCCTGCTCTCGGATGGACGGCGACAAGTCGTATCCTTTCATCTCCCGGGCGAAATGTTCGGTTTCGAGGCGGGCTCCAGCCATTGCTTCTTTGCCGAGGCCATCACCGAAACAACGCTGGCGGTTTTCGGCCGGCGGCAAATGCAGGAGCGCTCGCGGGACCTTCTCGCCCTTGCCTTGACGGGCATGGCGCGGGCTCAGCAGCATCTTCTGGTGATCGGCAGGCAATGCGCCGTGGAACGGATTGCCGCATTTCTGGTCGACCTGTGCGAGCGTCAGGGTGGAGGCAGACAGCTGCGATTGCCGATGTCACGGCAAGACATCGCCGACTATCTCGGCCTGACCATCGAAACCGTTTCGCGCGTGGTCACCAAGCTGAAGGAGCGCAGTGTCATCTCTCTCACGGACGCAAGGACGATCGACATCGTGAGGCCGGACGCGCTCCGCTCGCTTTGCAACTAGAAGGGGGTCTGCGCAGCAGACTCTCCTCTGTCCTCTGCAGGCGCCGACGGAGTGGCCATTCGGCGGGAGGAGCAAGAATCATGTTCGTGAAGGAGATGTCTCGCGAGGAATGCCAAAGCGTGGTCGCGGCCGCAGATCTGGCGCGATTGGCCTGCTGCAAGGAAGGCCAGCCCTATATTGTGCCGATCAACTACGCGCTCCTGGGCAACTGCCTCTACTGCTTTTCCATGCCAGGCCAAAAAATCGACTGGATGCGCAGCAACCCCAAGGTCGCCCTTCAGATCGGCGAGTTTGCCAGCAATCGCCAGTGGAAGAGCGTCGTGGTAAGGGGGCGGTACCGCGAACTGGCGCAGACTGAGGGTCGTTGTGATGAGCGCATTCACGCTTGGTCCCTCCTCGAAAAGAGGCCCAATTGGTGGGAGCCCGGCGGACTTACACCTGTGCCGCGGGAGATTTCAGGCGCGTCTGCGCATGTCTTCTTCTGCGTGGAGATAGACGAGATGACCGGCCGTGCAGCCTGCCCGGGCGAGCTTTAGTCTTATGCATGACGGCGGCACGGTGGGACTCGGAAACACGGCAGCGTCTTCGTCCGGAATTGGCAATTTCAAAGACTCCTACTGCATGCTTGAAAGGCCGGCGCGCCCTAACTCTTGGAGCTGCGCCGGGCGGAAAACCGTCACAGATTTTTCCGCGGAAGCGCTTTAGCCTCCTGCTGCCCGGTTGTTCGCCGGCGGCCACCCCGCTCGGGGACTCTCGCATTGCATCTGTGATCCCCGAATTTCCCTCACCCCGTCTTCGACTGGAGCGACGCGTCCCTCGCCGCCCGATCTTCGGAGAACACGCTCTGCAGGGTGTCGAAGCGTCTTGATCTGAATCAAGGTAGCGAGGACCTGACTCTGACAATTCTCGGAAGGATTTTGGCGGGTTGCGTGCCAGGGCGCGCGTCAGCAGCGTTTAGGAGAGTTGGGGACCCAACCATGAAACACACAGTCGAGATGGTCGTGCTTGCCATCGGCGCCTTTCTGGCGCTGGTCGGAGCAGGCTTCGCCCAGGACCGCCTTTTCGGCGCGCATATGTGGGTACTGTTCTTCGTGCTGCTCGGCGGGACGTTGGTGCTCATGCGCCGTGTTGATTTTCGTCCGGCTGCTGCGGGTCATCGGGCCGGCCGGACGGAATATTTCGACGAGGTCGTGAAGTACGGCGTCATCGCCACGGTGTTCTGGGGCGTGGTCGGCTTTCTTGTAGGCGTCGTCGTAGCCCTGCAGCTTGCCTTCCCCGATCTCAATGTGGAGCCCTGGTTCAACTTCGGTCGCATGCGGCCGCTCCACACCTCGGCCGTGATCTTCGCGTTCGGCGGCAACGCGCTGATCGCCACGTCTTTCTATGTGGTTCAGCGCACCAGTCGCGCGCGCCTCTTCGGCGGAGATCTCGGCTGGTTCGTTTTCTGGGGGTATCAGCTTTTCATCGTGCTTGCAGCGACCGGCTACCTGCTCGGCATCACGCAGTCACGCGAATACGCGGAGCCGGAATGGTACGTCGATATCTGGCTGACCATCGTATGGGTCGCCTATCTGGTCGTCTTCCTGGGCACGATCCTGGTGCGCAAGGAGCCGCACATCTACGTCGCGAACTGGTTCTATCTCGCCTTCATCGTGACGATCGCCATGCTGCACATCGTCAACAACCTGGCGGTGCCGGTGTCGTTCCTGGGCTCCAAGAGTTATTCGGCCTTCGCCGGCGTCCAGGATGCGCTGACGCAATGGTGGTACGGCCACAATGCGGTCGGCTTCTTCCTGACCGCCGGCTTTCTGGCGATGATGTACTACTTCATCCCGAAGCAGGTGAACCGCCCCGTCTATTCCTACCGCTTGTCGATCATCCACTTCTGGGCGCTGATCTTCATGTATATCTGGGCTGGTCCCCACCACCTGCACTACACGGCATTGCCGGACTGGGCGCAGACACTCGGCATGGTCTTCTCCATCATGCTCTGGATGCCCTCCTGGGGCGGCATGATCAACGGCCTGATGACGCTCTCCGGTGCCTGGGACAAGATCCGCACGGATCCGGTCGTGCGTATGATGGTCATGGCCGTCGCCTTTTACGGCATGGCGACCTTCGAAGGGCCCATGATGTCTATCAAGACCGTCAACTCGCTGAGCCACTATACCGACTGGACCATCGGTCACGTCCATTCCGGCGCGCTCGGCTGGAACGGTCTCATCACCTTCGGTGCCGTTTACTATCTGGTTCCGAAGCTCTGGAACCGGGAGCGGCTTTACAGCCTGCAAATGGTCAACTGGCATTTTTGGCTCGCGACCCTCGGCATCGTCGTCTACGCCGCCACGATGTGGGTAGCCGGCATCCAGCAGGGGCTGATGTGGCGCGAATATGATGACCAGGGTTTCCTCGTCTACTCCTTCGCGGAGTCGGTGGCGGCGATGTTCCCGTACTACGTCATGCGCGCCGCGGGCGGTGCCCTGTTCCTCGCCGGCGCGCTCCTAATGGCCTTCAACGTAACAATGACCATTCTCGGCCGCGTGCGCGACGAGGCCGCGGCCCCGGAAGCCGCGCCACTGCCGGCACCGGCGGAATAGGAGGGCAGACTGTGTCCATTCTCGATAAGCACGCACTACTGGAACGGAATGCCACGTTACTCCTCGTCGGCTCCCTGCTCGTCGTCTCCATCGGCGGCATCGTGGAAATCGCACCGCTCTTCTATCTCGAAAACACCATCGAGAAGGTCGAGGGAATGCGGCCCTATTCGCCGCTGGAACTCGCCGGACGCGACATCTACATTCGCGAAGGCTGCTATGTTTGCCACAGCCAGATGATCCGTCCGTTCCGGGACGAAGTCGAGCGCTACGGCCACTATTCACTGGCGGCGGAGTCTATGTACGACCACCCGTTTCAGTGGGGGTCGAAGCGGACGGGGCCGGATCTCGCCCGCGTGGGCGACCGCTACTCCAATGAATGGCACGTGCAGCACATGGTCGAACCCCGCTCGGTCGTGCCGGAATCGGTGATGCCGAGCTATGGCTTCCTCAAGGAAACTCCGCTTGAGGTGACGAATGTCGCCATGAACCTCAAGGCGAACAGGGCGGTCGGCGTTCCCTATACGGACGCGATGATCGACAACGCGGCGGCGGATCTAAAGGCCCAGGCCGATCCAAGTGCCGATGCTTCCGGCGTGGAGGCACGCTACCCCAAGGCCAAGCTCGGCGATTTTGACGGCGATCCGCAACGGCTGACCGAGATGGATGCGCTCATCGCCTATCTCCAGATGCTTGGCACGCTCGCCGACTTCTCCACCTATGACGACACCACCGGTTATCGCTGAGAGGATCGCATATGGAAACCTACACGGTCATGCGCCATTTCGCCGATAGCTGGGGACTGCTTGCCATGACCCTCTTCTTCCTCGGCGTTATCCTTTTCAATTTTCGGCCAGGCGCCAAAAAATCCGCTGCTCAGGCCTCTGCCATCCCGCTGAAGGAGGACTGATCCATGACTGACAAGCACATTGACGAGATAACCGGCGTAGAGACCACCGGGCATGAATGGGACGGCATTCGCGAGCTCAACAATCCTATGCCGCGCTGGTGGGTCTACAGCTTTTACGCGACGATCATCTGGGCGATAGGATATGCCGTCGCCTATCCATCATGGCCATTGCTGACGGAAGCGACCAAGGGGGTGCTCGGCTATTCGAGCCGCGCCGAGGTCAGTGCGGAACTGACAGAAGCGAAGGCAGCGCAGGCGGGTAACCTGGAGCGCATCGCTTCGAGTACGGTCGAGGACATCATGGCCAACCCGGAACTGAAGCAGTTCGCGATCGCGGCCGGTGCATCTGCCTTCAAGGTGAATTGCGCACAATGTCATGGGTCGGGTGCGGCCGGCGGGAAAGGTTTCCCGAACCTGAACGACGACGAGTGGCTCTGGGGCGGCAAGCCTGAGGAGATCTACCAGACGATTGCGCATGGCATACGCTACACCGGTGACGGAGAGACGCGCGTCTCGGAAATGCCGGCCTTTACGGACATGCTGGCGCCCCACGAAGTCCGGGCGACCGCAGCCTACGTGGCGAGCCTGACCGGAACACCCTCCAACCCGGCGCTTGTGGAATCCGGCAAGCAGCTCTTCGCCGAGAACTGCGCCTCGTGCCATGGAGCGGACGCGAGAGGCACCCGCGAGCTAGGTGCGCCCAATCTTGCCGACGCGATCTGGCTGAACGGCGAGGGGGAGCAGGCGGTCATCGATCAGATGAGATCGCCGAAGCATGGGGTCATGCCAGCCTGGTTGCAGCGCATCGGCGATCCGGTCGTGAAAGAGCTTGCAGTCTTCGTTCATTCGCTGGGCGGCGGCGAGTAGCGAATACGAGACCCTGGCGGCCACGCGAGAGCAGTGTAGCCGCCGTGGCGACTTTTCCCGGTGAAGGTGGTGTCCACTGCCGGTGCGGCGCCCGTCGCAAACTTGACGCAGATCAAGGCGCGCGACGGCCGCGTGGCGCAAACCTCCTCTGACAGTCAAGTTCCAGTCGGGATTGCCCAGATGCTTCATCAGCCCGCCCATAAAGCTGGCTCCGTCGAGCGGCTCGAAGCCGAGCCCGTCAATGCCGCGCGTTTGCGCAAACCGCTTTACGAGAAGCGGCGGAAGATTTTTCCCAAACGTGCCGAGGGCCGCTTCCGCCGGTTCAAGTGGTTTGTGATGCTGGTGACGCTCAGCATCTACTATTTGACGCCGTGGATTCGCTGGGATCGCGGCGCGTATGCGCCGGACCAGGCCGTTTTGATCGATCTTGCCGCGCGGCGGTTCTATTTCTTCTTCATCGAAATATGGCCGCAAGAATTCTTCTTCGTGGCGGGGCTCCTCGTCATGGCGGGCTTCGGCCTCTTTCTGGTGACCTCGGCGGTCGGCCGCGCCTGGTGCGGCTACGCCTGTCCGCAAACCGTCTGGGTCGATCTCTTCCTGGTGATCGAGCGCTTCATCGAGGGCGACCGTAATGCCCGCATGCGCCTCGACGCCGCGCCTTGGACGCTGGACAAGGTTCGCAAGCGCGTTGCCAAGCATGCGATCTGGCTGGTGATCGGCGTTGCGACCGGGGGTGCCTGGATATTCTACTTCGCCGACGCTCCCTCGCTGATGAAGAGCTTCATTGCACTCGAGGCTGCACCGGCCGCCTATATGACGGTCGCGATCCTCACCGCTACGACATATGTTTTCGGCGGACTCATGCGTGAGCAGGTCTGCACCTACATGTGTCCCTGGCCACGCATCCAGGCGGCGATGCTCGATGAGAACTCACTCGTCGTGACTTACAATGACTGGCGCGGCGAGCCGCGCTCGCGGCATGCCAAGAAGGCGGCCGCAGCGGGCGAAGTGGTCGGCGACTGCGTCGACTGCAACGCTTGCGTTGCGGTTTGTCCCATGGGTATCGATATCCGGGACGGCCAGCAGCTAGAATGCATCACCTGCGCGCTCTGCATAGACGCCTGCGACGGCGTCATGGACAAGCTCGGCCGGGAGCGCGGGCTGATCTCTTACGCCACGCTCAGCGACTATGCGGCTAACATGGCGCTTGCCACCAGTAACGGCGCGACGGCAATCGACCCAAGGCGCATGCGCGACGCGAACGGCGCCTTCGTCGAGCAGGTCCGACAGTTCGACTGGCGCATCATCTTCCGGCCCCGCGTCCTTCTTTATTTCGCCGTTTGGGCACTCGTCGGCGTCGGCATGCTCTACGCGCTCGTCTCGCGCGACAGGCTCGAGCTCAATGTGCTGCATGACCGTAATCCGCAATATGTCGTTGAATCGGACGGATCGGTGCGCAACGGCTACATGCTCAAGCTGCTGAACATGATCCCCGAACAGCGACGGATCACGCTCACCCTTGACGGCATGCCATCGGCCCGGATGCGGATTGCCGGGCAGGCTCCGGGCGACGGACGCAGTTTTTCAGTTGCTGTCGATGCCGACAAGATCACGGCCCTCAAGGTCTTCGTCACTCTGCCGAAGGATAGGCTCGCCGAGGCCGAGGCAGGTTTCTCGTTCAAAGCCGAGGACTTGTCCAGCCACGAACGCGACATCTACCGAGCGAACTTCAACCAACCCGGAACAGCAAAGTGAGCGGCTATGATCAGGCAACGCAATGAACCACGCCGATTTACCGGATGGCACATGGTGGCTGTGATGGCGCTGTTCTTCGGCACCATCATCTCCGTCAATCTCGTCATGGCCTGGAATGCCAACCGGAGTTGGAGCGGCCTCGTCGTCGAAAACGCCTACGTCGCCAGCCAGCAGTTCAACCGCAAAATGGCCGAGACCCGGGCCTTTGCTGAGAGCGGCATCAAGGGCGAACTCATGGCAGGCCACGGTGGGATCCGCTACGTGATGACCCGCAAGGGCGAGCCGGAGAGGGCGACCGATACGGTCATCGCCGTCCTCAAACGGCCCGTCGAGGAACATGAGGATATGCAGCTCGAATTCGTGCGTATGGATGAGGGTGTTTTCGTCTCGAAGCAGGCGCTGAAACCCGGCCAGTGGGTTGCGGACCTGACGGCCATGGCGGGTGGAGCACTCGTCTATCGCCAGACCATTCGTTTCATCGCCCCGGGAGAAAACCAATGAGCTGTTGCGCCGCGGGAGCCGCATCGGCCCCGGTTGCGGAAGGGGCGGGTCAGCGGCTCCCTTCTTCCGAAGAACTTTGGCTGACGAGCCGGACGCTTGGAGGCGGGTTGCGCCAGACGGATCTCAGCGTGCCGGGCGTTCACTGCGGCGCGTGCATCACCACCATCGAGACGGCGTTGCGGGAGAGATCGGAAGTCGAACGGGCGCGCGTCAATCTCTCCTCCCGCCGCGTTTCGATCGTCTGGAAGGAGGAAGTCGGCGGAAAGCGCAGCGATCCTGGAGAACTGGTGCGCGCGATCAGCGAGCGCGGCTACGAGACGCATCTCTTCACCCACGGCGAGGCGGAAGGGGATGCCGTCCTGAAGCAGCTGATCCGTGCGGTCGCGGTGTCGGGCTTTGCAGCAGCCAACATCATGCTGCTTTCCGTTTCCGTCTGGTCGGGCGCGGACGCGGCCACACGCGATCTCTTTCACTGGGTCTCGGCCATGATCGCGGGGCCGACGCTGATTTATGCCGGCCGCTTCTTCTATCAGTCCGCCTGGAATGCGCTTCGCCACGGGCGGACGAACATGGATGTGCCGATCGCGCTTGCCGTCACCCTCTCCTATGCCATGTCGCTATACGAGACGATCGGCCATGGGGAACATGCCTGGTTCGACGCGACCGTCACCCTTCTGTTCTTCCTGCTCATCGGCCGGACGCTCGACCATATGATGCGCGGCCGCGCACGTTCCGCGATCAGCGGCCTCGCGCGGCTGTCGCCGCGTGGCGCGACAGTCCTGCATGCCGACGGTTCGGCGGAATATCGCGCCGTCGATGATATCGAACCGGGCGAGCAACTGATGATCGCCGCCGGCGAACGAGTACCGGTCGACGGGTGCGTGGTTTCCGGCACCAGTGATCTAGACCGCTCGGTCGTCAACGGCGAGAGCGAGCCGATTCCGGTCGGCGCCGGTGACGTGGTGGAGGCCGGCACGCTCAACCTTACCGGGCCGCTGGTGCTCCGGGCGACGGCGAGCGCGCGCAACTCCTTCCTGGCCGAGATCATGGCGCTGATGGAAGCGGCCGAAGGCGGCAGGGCCCGCTATCGCCGAATGGCCGACCGTGCGGCACAATACTATTCGCCGTTCGTCCACTTGCTTGCGCTTTTGACATTCCTTGGCTGGATGGTCGTCGAGGGCGATGTCCGCCATGCGATGCTGATCGCCGTCGCCGTCCTGATCATCACGTGCCCCTGCGCACTTGGGCTTGCGGTCCCGGTGGTGCAGGTGGTGGCCGCGGGGAGGCTCTTCCAGGGCGGTGTCATGGTGAAGGATGGCTCTGCCATGGAGCGGCTCTCCGAAATTGACACAGTGCTGCTCGACAAGACCGGCACCTTGACCATCGGCAAGCCGCGGCTCGTGAATGCGCAGCAACTAACGCCCGATGCACTCGCCACGGCGGCTGCCCTGGCTGTGCACTCAAGGCACCCGATTGCAATGGCGATCAAGGATGCGGCAGCGAGAGTATCGCCGCTTGCAGGTGACATTCGAGAAATTCCCGGCGCGGGCATCGAGGCTAAAACGGCTGACGGCGTCTACCGGCTCGGCAGCAGAGGCTTTGCGACTGATGAGCTGCGTTCTGACAGTCGGCAATCGGAGGCGGTCCTTTCGTTGGATGGAAGGGAGCTTGCCTGCTTCCGCTTCGAAGACCGCCTGCGGCCGGCAACTTCCGGCGCGATTGATGCGCTTGGCGAGATGGGCTTGGCGGTCGGAATCCTGTCCGGTGACCGCCAGCCGGTCGTACAGGCCCTAGCGGACCAGCTGGGGCTCGAAAACTGGAAGGCCGGGCTGTCGCCTCGCGGTAAGGTGGAGGCGTGCGCCGCTGTGAGTGGGAGCGGCCATAAGGCCCTCATGGTTGGCGACGGCATCAACGACGCGCCAGCTTTGCGTGCGGCCCATGTTTCGATGGCACCGGCGACTGCCGCCGATGTGGGCCGTCAGGCGGCCGATTTCGTGTTCATGCATCAGCCGCTGACCGCCATCCCCTTTGCGATAGAGACGTCGCGCCGAGCGGGACGACTGATCCGCCAGAACTTCGCGCTGGCGATCGGCTACAACGCGATAGCGGTGCCGATTGCGATCCTCGGCTATGCTACGCCTCTGGTGGCGGCGATCGCTATGTCCAGCTCATCGCTGATCGTCGTCGCCAACGCCTTGCGGCTGGCGGGCACCGCATCGCCGAACGCATTTGGTCGACGCGAGCCCCTTGCACCGCTGCAGCCGGCGGGGAGCGGACGATGAACACGCTCGTCTACCTGATTCCAATCGCATTGGTTCTCGGCGGCCTCGGGCTCCTGGCGTTCCTCTGGGCGGTGAAGAGCGGACAATATGAAGACCTGGAAGGTGCGTCCTGGCGTGTCCTGGACGAAGGCGATGGCCGACCGCAAACCTGACCCGGTCTCCACCTGTTTGACCGACGTCACAAAGCCTTGTCCACGGGACGGCTCGAGTGATGCGATCTTTGTTGAGGCTTGTGTAGTGAACGTGCAACTGAGTTCGAACGAAAGCGCCATACTCGTCCGTTCCCGCTTCCTGTCGCGGCTGCCGCAATCGGCCGTCGAGGCAATACTCAAGAGTGTGACCGTATCAACGTACGAAGAGCAGGACGTCCTGTTCCGGCAAGGTGAGCCTATAGACGATGTCTTCTTCGTGCTTTCCGGAATAGCTCGGCTTTATCGGACCGGAAAGGAAGGGCGCGAAGCAGACGTTGCCTTGCTTTCCAAGGGAGAAATGTTCGCGGAGACCGCGATGTTTCTAGGCAGGCGCGCCACAGCGAGCGCAGCCGTCGCCGAAAGATCCGTCATCGCGCGCTTGGACGGCCGCAAGCTTCGACAGCTTGCGGCGACAGATCACGAGGTGGCGCAAGCGTTGATCGAGCACCTTTGCTACCGCGGCAAGATGACGGAGGATATACTCGCAGAAGATCGCCTGCTCACCGGCCCGCAGCGGGTGGCAAGCTTCATTCTCAGTCATGGCCCCAAGGACTCGACCAGTTTCTCGTTCCGCCTGCCGTTCCAGAAGAATGTCCTCGCGGGTAAGCTCGGCCTCGCCCCGGAAGGTCTCTCTCGCGCCTTTTCGGCGCTGCGCCAATCGGGTGTCATGGTGAAGGGCCGGATCATAGAGGTTTACGACCGGCACGCGCTCGAGCGCCTCTAACGCGGCGGATGGATCGATCTGGCCATGTCGCGGATTGCTCTCTTCCTTGCCGGGGCGGGATGATTGACTTGCATCAAGGCCCGCGACACAAGGGGCCTTAAAAATGCCCTCATTTCTACTCCGCAGCTCATTTCATGGTCACTCTGTCCTTCATTCTCTCCACTCTCCTGATCCTGCTGACGCCTGGGCCGACGAATACCGTCCTGGCCACATGTGGAGCGTCGCTTGGCAGCCGGCGCGCCGCGATAATGCCCTTTGCCGAAGCAATGGGGTATCTCCTGGCCGTGTCGTTCTTCGTCGTGGTGGCCGATCGCATCCAGGGAAATGCGGTCGCATTTGCCACAATGAAGTTGCTGGCAGCGGGCTGGCTGCTGTATTCGGCGGTCAAGCTCTGGGGGATGCCGTTCCGAACTGATGCGAAGTCGGCCCGGCAGCTGTTCGTGCGCGTGCTGCTGACCACGCTGATCAATCCGAAGGCCATGCTGGTCGGAACCGTGCTGATACCGTCGGACGCTGGCGTTGAAGTTTCCATTTGGGTGGCGACCTACGCAGCCATGTCGACGCTCGCGGGCCTTGGCTGGGTCCTTTTCGGCGCATGCCTGCCCCTGGGGGTGCGACGGCACTCCTATAAACTTGCGTCGATCGTTCTGGGCGGGTTCTCCATGGTGGCCGTGGTAAGCGCGACTCTGGGCAGCTGATCGCCGGCGCATCGGCCTTTATTGGACGACCTGAGGTGCCGGTAGGAACTGCCGCGCTATCGTTCTGACGATCGAAGAGGCACGGGATCGACACAAATTGCCGGTAATCCTGGAAGCGGGGACAGCGTGCCTGTGTTCCGCGAAGATCGACACGCAACAGGCCCGAGGGCTTGGCGCCGCTGAATCCCGCAAGAGCAGGACAGGAGAAACATCCGCGGGCGGCGGCTGTGCGCAGAGGAGGAAGGTCGTCTCGGCAGGCGCATGACAGGCCTCATCGTCCGACATACCTGCGTGCACGGCACGTTCACGAACCCTCCTCTGGCAAGCATGCTGAACCAAACGACACCAGGCCGTGAAACTACCTGACCGCAGAGGCGTTCGTGCTGTGCACGTCAACGATAAGGAGACAGTCAAATGGCGGACGACAGCACCACTACAATACGAGCCACCTTCAAGACCCGTGAAGCAGCCGATCTTGCGGTCGAGCATTTGGTTCAGCAGCACGGCATACCTCGGCCCGACATCTTCATTCAGTCGGCGACGGACCGCAACACCGCCGGTTCGCAGCCGTCGGGTGGCGACGCTTCTCATGAACAGGGTGCACGTCGCGATGCACCACTCGAAGGCGAGATCGAGGTCTCGGCGGATATTGCGTCCGGTCAGATTGCCGCCGTCCAACGCAGTCTGGGCGATGCCGGAGCGATCCGTGTCTCGAGCCGCTAAGAAGCCACGGAGCCGGTCGGAAACGCCGGCTTCGCTTCTGGACCACGGGCGCACGAAGAGCGAACGGGAAGCGTCCTTGCGGCGTTTTGGAACTATGGACGAAGATCCGAATGACAACGCTCCCCGCGCGCCGCGTGTTGGCGCAACGACCGAGTTGCCACACGACAGGCCGACGCTGGCCCGGTTTCGGAAAGCGTTCCCTCGCGCTCGCTGGAGCGACCGTCTGAATGCGTGGTTCGTACCCGGCCGTACAGCTCAAAAACGCGTCGGCCGCTGGCTGGCCGAACTGGAAGCGGAAGCCGACGCGTTTGCTGACGAGAAGGGCAGGGACGCCTTCGCATTCGATCCGATCGAGAGCCGCTATCTCCAAGCAGCGCCCGCGTCGTTCCAGATCCGTACGCCGTATTCGCGCACCGTCGTCAAGGAGATCCGGGAAATCCCGTATGCGCGCTGGGATGCCGATCGCCGGCTCTGGACCGTGCCTTACCGCTCGTTCGACGAGCTCCGCCGTCGATGGCCAGCGATCGAGGCGGCCGCCAAGCGCAGCGAACCCGAGGCGAGGAAGGCGCGGCGTGAGGCAATCAAGGGAACCGAGGAAGACGAGGCGCTCAAGGCTAGAACGCGAGAGCGCCGGCGCAGGCGATATCCGGTCCCCGCCGACGATTGCCCGCCGATCGGGCGTGCGATCGGCACGCATGTCGGGGTCGTCTTCTTCGTTGGCACGGATGGCGAGATGGTGGACCCGGAGACGATGAGCGCGTTCTACTTTCCGATGAGCGACGGAGGGGAGTATGTCTGGGCCTCATGGCGACCGGGAGTGCTTGAGGAATTGGTGACGACCTGGCCGGCACGAACGCCACCGGGGGAAGACGAACTCGACCGGGGCTGGTGGATGCCGACGCTGGAGGAGCTGCGAAATGCGCGACGCGACGCCAAATCCAGGCGGCGCGCCAAGCAGCGCCGGGAACGAGAAGGTTGATCCGGTGATCGCACAGCAAACGGTCCTTGAGGAATTTCGAAGCCTGCCGTCGCTCGAGCCGCGCGAGATCGTCGGACTATGGAGGGGGCGCGGCATCCCGTCCGGGCATCCGTTCGACGGCGTTCTGGAAAACCTCGGCTGGTTCGGCAAGCGGTTTACGTCAGACATGCGCGCCGACGCGCTGCTGTTCTGGTCGGGCAAGCGGCGATTGATCGCCATCGATCCCGCGACAATACCGCTTCGCCTGGCGCTTCGCTTCCATTGGGTCGGCAGGATGTGCATCGCGCGAAATCTGTTCTCGCATCTGCAGCGCGGATTTAGCGCGAAAGGTCCCGTTGCCTCCGTGAGAACGATGCCGTTTGGCGGCGCGGCGGGCGCGGCGATGCTCTACGACAATCAACCGATTGTCGACTATTTCCGCCGGATCGATCAACACAGGATCATGGGAGCCATGACGATCAGGGGCGACGAACGGATCTATTTCTTCGAACTCGAGCGCGTCGATGAACCCTGAAACCTGGCAGGCGGGCATCGTATATCGCCGGCGTGACTGGGCAGGCGAGGGGACGCGGTCTTTGTCGCCCGAGCGGAGCAGCTTGGGGGACGGCCGCTCGGGTTTAACCCACGTTGCGTTCTGTGTTCCAATGATTGCATAACGCATCGTCTGGGATGACGGAGATTGCCGGCCCCGCGAGTCCTTAAATCCCTGACCCGTCGAGTTCTTGGTCGTCATCGCCTTCCCAGGGCGAGGGCATGGAGGAGCGACTGAGATTGGCCGACGGCATCGGCATCCAGCACTTCAATTCGGGCTCGGCGTATTCGATTATGCGGCCGGGCGACGAATCAGCGGCGCGCCAACCTTCTGCGCCGAACTGATCGCCGTTCGACCAGTACGCGAGGTCAACTTCCGCCGCGCCCTGTTCGGACGGGCGGATCGTGACGAGGATCCGACTGCCGTTTTTCGGCGCGCTTGCCATGTGGCGCCAGTGGTCTGGCTCGGTCATCGTTTTCCTCCTGCCTTGCTGCAGTGTCGCCTCGTCATCCAAAACGGTCAACTACAACCTTGCACAGGCCACCGCCTATCGATTGGCTGGCCGCTTTCCCACACAGGGTAGTCAACTGACAATGACGGCGATCCGACCGGCGAGAGGATTGGCACGATGGAACGTCGATCATTCGTCATTTGCGGTCGTCTTTCTGGGAGCAGGAATCTTCTTGCTGATCACGGCAGATCTCCAATGCAGGCGTGCAGCGCCGCATATCCCTGCTTCGGCAGCATGGCGGTCCCTTTACGGATCGCCTCCTGCCATGACGGCCCGCGATCCCATGCCTCCTGGTATGCGTCAGCCAGAATCGCACCCTGCCGGGTCACCATCAAGGCCTCAAAGAGTAGTCCGGCTTGCACCAGGTCCTTGTCCCGCTTCGCACGGCCGAGCGCGTTCGTGAGCCTCCTGGAGGCTACTATGAGCTTGTGAACCGCATACCTCTCGGGAGCCGGGACATTCACATTCACGCCCGCCTTGTGGAGCATGACCGTTCGCACGGGCTCGTAGATCAGATAATCGAGGAACCGCAGCGGCTCGGCCGACGCACCGCCAAGGGCAGGCATAGGCGAGGGCTTGCCGATATAGTCATCACTCCCCCTGTTCCCCATGAGGAACTCGACGCGGTAATCGGAGGCGTTCACGAATGTCGCCGCCTTCGCTTTGTCGCCCTGATGCGGGACCGCCCGGAAGGTCGGATCGACCGACTGCAGGAGGTCCAAGATCGGCGGCAGGCTGTCATCCACTTCGTCCGAAATCGCGAAATCCTGCGCGTAGTCCGCATCGCCCGTCTGCATGGCGGTATTCGGGAGCCTCACCCCGAGGATTCCACAATAGCACTGGAAGGCCACCGTGCCGACTAAGACGGCCCGCAGACGGAACAGGCCACCTTTCGCAAGGGCTTCGGTAACGTCGCCCGCGAAGCGATCCGGGCCAGCCATGCCGCCGCTACGAAGGAGTGTGGAGACCATCTTTCGACGCTCCTTGAGGCTGTCCTTGATCTTGCGGAAAGCTACCACCCGTTTCGTGATTTCCAGATCGGCCTCGGGGCCCACATAGCGCCGCTTGTCGCCCTCGGGAGAGGGAAGATCGAAATACCAGTAGTTGCGCCCTTTGACGGGAACGGTGACAAACCGACCCTCGAGCGGGAAGTCCGCCTGGAACTGGGAATCGAGCGAGCGCTGCACCAACTCGGCGAACATGGTCCGGTAGACGAGATCGATTTCTCTCACTGTAAGCCCTCATTATAATGTTTTTGCAAAAACATTATAACTCCCCTGCCGTCTGTCAAGGCATCAGCCGACACGGCCGCGGCAAGGCGGACAAAAAGCCCCGGAAAACCGGCGTCAGGCGATCTCGATCAAACCGATGGCACCCAAGTTTTCCGACGATTTGCCCACTGCGTCAGCATACTCGGATGACCTCCGGTTATAATGTACCCGCAGAAACATTATAACGGCCGGCCAATTTAATGAACGCGATAAAAGGCGAGAGCGGTCCGCATTCAAGGAATGATGCCGGAGCGATCCGTGTATCGAGCCGCTAAGAAGCCACGGAGCCGGTCGGAAACGCCGGTTTCCCTTCTGGAACACGGGCGCGCGAAAAGCGCACGGAAGCGTCCTTGCGGCGTTTTGGAACTATGGACGAAGATCCGAATGACGACGCCCCCCGCGCCACGTGATGACGCAACGACTGAGGCTGCCGCACGACAGGTCAACGTCGGTCGCGGTTAGCCTACGTCGCGTTCTGTGTTCCGACGACCCAGACGACCGCCGACGCTGCGACGGCTCACCTTCATGAACGAACCCTTCGAGACCAGGAAAGCCAAGGTGCGGGTCGGGCAGTTCAGGCCGGCCTGACGTTTTCGGCTCTCGATTTTCCGGTCTTGCGGTCCTGGCCAATTTCGTAGCTGACCTTCTGACCGTCTTGTAGCGGGCCCCCGCCGTCGACCGCCGAGACATGGACAAACACGTCCGCTCCTCCGTTGTCAGGCGAGATGAAGCCATAGCCCTTATCCTGGTTAAAAAACTTAACGGTACCGATTGGCATAACCACCCTCGTCAACTCAGCGCCATTTGCAGTGTCCTGAGCTTAGTCAACGCCGCACCTGCCCGCAAGCGTGCATGCAGGCGAGCGCGCTGCTCAGATGGCAGCCTTCGGCCGGCACTGCGCCGTGAGGAAGGACCTTCAAGCTCTCGACAGGCATCACTTTCCGCACAGTCGGCGCCCGCGGGAATAGGGCTGCTCGGTGCAGTCGGAGGATCGGAAGGAACGATAGCTGCGGGAACAAGCCGCATGAAGTTCCGTCAATATGCCCTGGCAGGTCGCCACCGCGCATCCGTCGGCGATTTGCACCTCTCGCGACATCAGATAAATCGCATGCCGCTGCTCAAATTGTAAGCAGATGCTGATTTGCGCGAGGGCCGGGCGCCATCTCAACGGCAGAATCGACGCAAGTGGTTGAAAGGCGGGCGGAGTTCATGTTGGCACAAGCCTTGCTTGCCTGCCTTGTATGCAAGATTTGTCTTCACAGCAGAATGTTCAGCCCAGCATCGACGAGGTCGTCGTTTCCGGCATCCTCTCCGCCCGCATCCGCCCGGGCACGCGGCTGAGCGAGAACGAGGTCGCGAGCCTCTTCAACGTTTCGCGCACCCGCGTGCGCGAGGCGATGATGCGGCTCGAACAGCGCGGCATCGTCAAGGTGAGCCCGCGGCGCGGCTGGTTCGTGGTGGAACCCTCGGCCGAGGAGGCGATCGCCGTCTATGCCGCGCGCCGCGTCATCGAAGCCGGGCTCTTACGCAGCATGGCCCCTCTGACGGAAAGCGGCCGTGACAAGCTTCATGCGCATCTCGCCGAGGAAAAGGCGGCGATCGCCGCGGGTGATCGCCAGCGGCTCACATGCCTTATGGGCGATTTCCACATCCGTATCGCCGAGCTCTCCGGCAATCCGATACTCGTCGAGATCCTGCGGGATTTGACGGCGCGCACGATCCTGATCTCGCTGCTCTACCAGTCGGACTTTCACGCGATGCAGTCGCATCTTGGCCATTGCCGCATCGTCGCGGCGATGGAGGAGGGGAATTTCTCCAAGGCCGCGGCGCTCGCCGTCGAACATCTGGACGAGGTGGAGACGGGGCTCGATCTCACCCGTCGACCCGATCCGCTCGCCGATCTCAGGCGCTCGCTTTCGCTGCCGCCGCAGTCCGTGGCGGCGTTTCCCACGGCACCCCGCAAAACCAGACCATGAAACCAGAACAGGAGAATAACCCAATGCTTTCGAGAAGATTGTTCGTTGCAATGGCGGCCATGGCCGCGGCGATCGGTTTCGGCTCCTTCGGCCATGCCGATACGCTCGACGACATCACGGCCAGGGGCACGCTACGCGTCGCAGTGCCCCAGGATTTCCCGCCCTTCGGCAGCGTCGGTCCCGACATGGCTCCTCTCGGCTACGACATCGACATGGCGAACCTCATTGCCGAAAAACTGGGGGTGACGGTCGAACTCGTGCCGGTGACCAGCGCCAACCGAATCCCCTACCTGCAGACGAACAAGGTCGACCTCGTCATTTCGAGCCTCGGCAAGAACCCGGATCGGGAAAAGGTGATCGATTTCTCCGCCGCCTACGCGCCCTTCTATAACGGCGTCTTCGCTCCGGCCGACTTTGTCGCCGCCAAGCCGGAAGAGCTTGCCGGAAAGACCATCGGCGTCACCCGCGGCGCCGTCGAGGACCTGGAACTGACGAAGGTTGCGCCGGCCGATACCGTCATCAAGCGCTATGAGGATAATAACGGCACGATCTCCGCCTTCCTCTCGGGCCAGGTCGAAGCGATCGCGACCGGCAATGTCGTCGCGGCGGCGATCCTTGCCAAGAACCCGCCGAAGCGCCCGGAGCTCAAGTTCCTCATCAAGAACTCGCCCTGCTACATCGGCCTTTCCAAGGAACAGCCGGCGCTCTTGGAGAAGGTCAACGGCATCATCGCTGCCGCGAAGGCCGACGGCAGTTTGAACGCGATTGCGCAAAAGTGGCTCGGTACCGACCTCCCGGCCGAACTCTGATCACAGGATGCCACCCCGCTCGGGCGGGGTGGCATCAGCGAAGCTTTTGACAACAGGAGTGCGCCTTTGAATTACCAATTCGAATTCGGCTGGCTCTTCGAATACTACCCGCAGATCCTGAAAGGGATCGGGATCACCATAGAGCTGATCGCCGTCGGCGGCATCGCCGGCATTTCGCTCGGCATCGTCTGCGCCTGGGTGAGAGCCCTTGGTCCGACGTGGCTGAAGCCGTTTGTCTCGGCCTATGTCGAACTCATCCGCAACACGCCGTTTCTGATCCAGCTGTTCTTCATCTTCTTCGGCCTGCCATCGCTCGGCCTGCAACTCGGCGAGCACCAGGCGGCCAATCTCGCCATGATCGTCAATCTCGGCGCCTATAGCTCGGAGATCATCCGTGCGGGTATCCAGGCGACGCCGCGGGGGCAATTCGAGGCCGGCGCGAGTCTTGCGATGACGCCATTCGAGACGTTCCGGCACGTGGTGCTGGTCCCCTCGCTTGAGCGCATCTGGCCGGCGCTCTCCTCTCAAGTCGTCATCGTCATGCTCGGTTCTGCAGTGGTTTCGCAGATCGCCGCCGAGGACCTGACCTTTGCCGCCAACTTCATCCAGTCGCGGACCTTTCGCGCCTTCGAGGCCTATCTCGTCTCGACCGCCATCTATCTGGCGCTGGCAATCCTGCTGAGACAGGTGCTGGCGATGGTGGGCGGGCTCATCTTCCCGCGGAGGGCGGCGCGATGATCGAATTCACCATATGGGACATCTTGCGCAATCTGCTTCTCGCCACCCGCTGGACGATCATGCTTTCGCTCGTCTCCTTCGCCGGCGGCGGCATCGTCGGGCTGGTGCTGCTTTTCTCGCGCCTCAGCCGGCGCAGGCGGCTGCGCTCGCTCGCGAAATGCTACGTCGAGCTCTTCCAAGGCACGCCGCTCCTGATGCAGCTTTTCATCGCCTTCTTCGGCCTCGGCCTCTTCGGTATCGATGTGCCGGCCTGGCTTGCGGCGGGCCTCGCGCTGATCCTCTGGGCCGCCGCCTTCCTCGGTGAGATCTGGCGCGGCTGCGTCGAGGCGATCGCCAAGGGGCAATGGGAAGCTTCCGCCAGCCTCGGCATGGGTCGGCTGCAGCAGATGCGCTATGTCATCCTGCCGCAGGCGATGCGGATCGCCGTTCCGCCGACCGTCGGCTTTTCCGTGCAGGTCATCAAGGGCACCGCGCTCACCTCTATCATCGGCTTCGTCGAACTGTCGAAGGCCGGCACCGTTGTCACCAATGCCACCTTCCAGCCGTTCACAGTCTACGGCCTCGTCGCCCTCATCTATTTCGCGCTCTGCTGGCCGCTCTCCAAAAGCAGCCAGATTCTCGAGAGGAAGCTCAATGTCGCTCATAGAAATTACTGAAGTCCGCAAAAGCTACGGCGAGAACGAGGTCCTGAAGGGAATCAATCTAAACGTCGAGCCGGGCGAGGTGATCGCCATCATCGGCAAGAGTGGTTCTGGCAAATCGACACTGCTCCGCTGCATCAATGGGCTGGAGGCGATCAGCCAGGGCTCGATCTCGGTCGCCGGCGCCCAACTTCTTGACGACGAGGTGCATCTGAAGGCGCTGAGATTGAAGGTCGGCATGATCTTCCAGCAGTTCAACCTCTTCCCGCACCTGACGGTCGGCGGCAACGTCATGCTGTCGCAGATCGTGGTGAAGAAGACGCCGAAGGCTGAGGCGGAAAAGATGGCTCGCAAGATGCTGGAGCGCGTCGGCCTCGAACAGAAATTCGATGCCTATCCGGACGAACTGTCCGGAGGCCAGCAGCAGCGCGTGGCGATCGCCCGGGCCCTGGCGATGCAGCCGATCACCCTTCTCTGCGACGAGATCACCTCGGCCCTCGATCCGGAACTGGTCGCCGAAGTGCTGGCGGTCGTGCGCGAGCTTGCCGCCGAGGGCATGACGCTACTCATGGTCACCCATGAGATGAAATTCGCCCGCGATGTCTGCTCGCGCGTCGTCTTCATGCATCAGGGCCGCGTCCACGAGATCGGTCCGCCGGAGGAGGTCTTCACCACTCCGCAGACGCCGGAACTGAGACAGTTCCTTGGATTTGATTTCCAGTGACATCGCGGGGACCGCAAAGGCCGTGGGGCGAGAGCATCCCCGGACCCTGCCAGGCGCTGAGCTCCGGCACTAACAAATCAGGTGCTTTCCCTTGATTCCACTTCCGCTGAGAGTACAATGTATCAAGCGACGTTCGAAGCGGTTCCCTTGAATGGAACAGGGCGAATGAGCCCCAGCTTAGGATGAAGAATACGTCGCGATTAGGAGCTGCAGCGGTCCCCCACTGCAGCTCTGTTTGTGCGGGCTAACGGTCACTTTGCCGACGAACGCATCAGGCACATCCCACCGCTTAACTGCTCACGCAGTTTATGGAATATATTATTAGATAATTCTAATTGACGGCGCACTCAGATGGGCCCAGTGTGACTAGGCACCTGGGGGAACGACATGCCGTCACCCGACGATCTAGAGCCCTTTACAAGTGCCATCTGGTGGCAAATTGGAGCTCTGGCTTGTCTCGGCGGCGCGTTTTGGTTGCATGAACGCGGCGATAAGGTGCAAGCCCTGCTATTGGCATTGGTAGCGGTCGGCGTCGCCATGAATTGGGCTCGTATCTACCCCTGAGTTGCTGGTCGACACGCCGCCAGGAGCTAATGTCCCAGCGTTGCCGACCTGTGCGCGGGCCTGTCCGCGCATGCGATGCGGAAGACCTCATTGCCATCCGCCTGTACCTCCTCCGACTGCGGCATCAAGGGCCGGACTGGGCCAACCGCCTCGTGTACAGCGCGGCCGAGTACACTCACCTATTGCGCTTCATGACGGGTATGCTATTTATTGGTTACCAACCAATTTTGGGCTGAGCTACGAAATGGCCTCGGAAGACACCGCGCATATGCTCCTGGTACCGGGTTTGGCGACCTGTAGCGGTGCCTCTGGCCAGACGAGGGAGTGACTTTATTGGGCACCATGTTCCCCGACCATGCGGCTCGGGACTATGACGAGCGGATAGTGCGCCTGGTACCGGGCTATGCACTGGCTATTGAACTCATGTCCTGCGTTCTGGCGGAACGACTTTGTGGGCGGTGCCGTGTGTTGGTTCCCGGCTGCGGAACCGGAGCAGAAATCCTGGCATTCGCAAGACGGCTCCCGCAAGCGCGATTCACTGCGCTTGATCCATCGGCCGGCATGCTGAACGCCGCGCGAGAAAAGGTCGCCGCGGCCGGTCTGGCCGATCGAGTCACATTTGTCTGCGGCCGGCTGGAAGAATTACCGAAAGAGCAGCACGACGCCGCCTCGCTGTCTTTGGTCTTGCATTTCCTGCCCGACGATGGAGCCAAGCTGACCCTTCTGCGCGAGATCGGGGGACGTCTCGCCACAGGCGCGCCCCTGCTACTGTTCGATGCGATCGAGTCCGGGGTCGGTGACGACGTTCTGTCTTCCTGGTTATGCAGCCAGGGACACGCGCACGCAGCGGTATCAGCCACTTTGAAGCGGATTACGACCGACTGGCATCGGATTGTACCGGAGCGCATGGATCAACTCCTGAGCGAGGCCGACTTTTCCGGCGAACAAATCCTCTTTCGGGCTCTTGGCTTCCGCCTGACCGTAGCCGAACGCTTGGCGCTGAACAGATTATGACCGCGCGCATCCTGATTGTCGGAGGATATGGCCATGTCGGACGCCTTGTGGCGGAAAAGCTGATCGCGACAGGTCGTCTCAAGATCCGATTGGCCGGCCGCGATGCAGAGAAGGCGCGGATGCTCGCCGCAAAGCTGGGCTGTGAGGCTCGCCGGGTCGATCTTCATGAACCGGATACTTGGGAAGCGGCACTGGACGGCGTCACCATCGTTTTGGTCTGCATTGATCAGCCGGATGGAAAGTTTGCCGCCCATGTCCTCCAACGCGGCTGCACCTATCTCGATATTACCGCGAGCGACGGGTTTTTCCGGAAAGTGGAGAAGCTTGATGGGGAGGCCCGATCCAGCAGCAGCCGTGCCCTACTCTCCGTGGGCCTCGCGCCCGGCTTGACCAATCTGCTGGTCAAAGCCTGCGCTGAGCATCTGGATCATCCCGTGGGGGCGCGCATCGGAATCATGCTGGGCCTCGGCGATGCACATGGTCCGGCGGCCGTCGATTGGACCTTGGAGCAGTTTCGATCGGATCGCCTTGAAGGTGGTGTCGAGACTATGGCCTTCGGCAGGCCTTCACGCCTTCACCCGGCAATGCCGGTCGGCTTTGCCGATCAATATGTGGTGCGCCGGACGTTGGGCCTGGAAGAAACCAAATCGGTCCTGACCTTCGACTCTCCGGCCATGAGCCGTCTTGCCTTCATGCTGCTGCGCATCGCGGCGAACAACAGGTGGTTGGAAAAAATCGTTCGCAAGACTATGCCATACATGCCAATCGGATCGGACCGGGTGGTGCTCGCGGTGGAAGTCTATGGCACGCGCGATGGCCGGCCCGAGACCTGGTGTGCCTTGCTCGAGGGCCGCAAGGAAGCGGGCATCACCGCGCTTGTTGCTGCTCTTGCGGTCTTCCATCTGCTCGACAATAAAATTGAACCCGGCGTGCATCACATCGAGGAAGTTCTTTCCATCGATGCGGTGATGCCCGAGCTCCAGAAGAACGGTGTACAGATATACCTACCGGAATGCACCGTTCCAGGGCACGGTCTTTACTGAAAGGAAATGGAGGAGCTAGCCTTTTGGACAGCCCGCAGAAGATAAGCCGTCAAGCCATTTTGAATAAAGCCCTCGATATTGTCGAGGCACAGGGCATCAAGGCGCTGACGCAGCCACGGCTGGCAAAAGCCTGTGGCATCAGGCAATCGCATCTGACCTATTACTTTCCGCGCAAGGCTGACCTCTTCGTCGCGCTCCTCGACGCTTCTCACGGGCGTGCCGAGAAGTGCAGGGACGCGTCCGCCGCGCCGCTGGAGAGGATGCTTGCTGGGCTGTTCTTCGAGCCGGAGCGCCTGCGCTTCTTCCTGTCGATCCTGCTGGAGGTTGGCGACGACCCGGCACTCCAGCCCGTCCTCCGCGAGCACGCGGAAGATCTGTGCAAGCAGATTGCCGGGCGCCTCGGACGCCCGCATGACGATCCGGATGTGCGCTCCTTTGTCGATGAGCTGCGCGGAGTTGGTCTTCGCGTCCTCATGACGGCTCAGTCCCTTGAAAATGCGACCGAGGTACTGCAGGCGGTAGCGATGCGGCATGGGATTGATCTGTCGAAGGCCCCGGCAGACTGACCATCATTCCCTAAAGGAGGAAGGCCGGACAGGTATTTTCTGCTGCCAATCTACCTTGGCCGGTCCGTCCATCCTCGCCGCATTCCTCGATGATCCGGTCGAGCTCACGGGTGAGTTCCGGACGAAAGGGCACGCTCATCCAGACAGGAATGTGCCCCAAGGTCCAATTTCGACCGTAGCGCGCTTTCGTTAGAGTGAGCGGCAATAATCACCAATTGGTTGTATCGGAATGGATTTTGATGTTACCCGGCCCCGCATTCGGATTGGCAAAGCTCGCACAGGTAGTAGAGATGTCCGCGATTCGGGCGCTCAGGCTGCTCTAGCAAACACGGCCTGGCCGCTGCATTGCCATGTCATATGCCAAGCCCTTTCGGTCGATACTTCGCGCCGCATCCGACGGGAGCTCAACAAACTCCTGCTTGGCTCCGTTGCCTCCATGGCGCTTCTTTGCAGCCTCGGTCCCGAAGCCCGCGCGGCATGCGTGGAGACGAGCCCGGACGTCTATGACTGTTCGGGAAGCAATCCCGGTTGGCACTCCAATGGATCGGTCACCGTCAACCTGCTGTCCGGCGGCAGCTTTCACAGCGATTCCGAGTTTCACGGACCTGGAACAAGCGTATTCAACAATGACGGTACGGTGTCGAACAATGTGCACGCGCTGCACAACGACCGTTTCACCTTGAACAACAGGAGCTCGATCTCCGGCACGATCTTTCTGCAGGGCTCCGGCTTCAATTTCATCAACAACACGGTTACCGGCAATATCCAAAACGGCGTCAACAGCGTCAACAACTCGATCGATTACGTGGTCAATCGCGGCTATTTTGCCGGCCTGATTTCACTCGGCGACGGCAACGACCGACTCGACCTGATCTCCGGAACTCTCGCGTCCGGCGTCGACATGGGCGACGACGACGATTTCTTCGACTGGTCGGGAGGATTCATTCCGCCCTCGGTTCAGATGGGCGATGGCAACGACTCCGCGCTTTTCCGCAACCTAACAGAAGAAAACCTCAGCGCCGGGAAGATCATAGATGGCGGCCAGGGCACCGACAGACTGACCTGGAACAACTCCTCGAACAGCCACGGCAACGAGTCGGGGAACGCCCCGTCCGATCTCATCAACTGGGAAGACATCCGGCTCACCAACGGGTCGGAGATGTCTTTCATCTACACCACGACGGTTCTGACGCTCGGCGACTCGGCGACCGGAACCGGGACGCTGTCGATCGACGAGACGAGCGCGGTCAGGGCCGGAAATTCCTTCGGCTATGGTGTCAGAGCTTTCGATTCGACGCAGCTGGTGACGGTCTACAATGCCGGCCTCATCGACATGACGAACGACATGGTGAGTGCCGGTGGCAGCGTGCACGACACCTTCACGGTGTACGGCAACTATGTCGGCCAACAGGGCGGGCTGCAGTTGCACACGGTGCTCGAAAGCGACGATGCGCCCTCGGACAAGCTGGTCATCAGCGGCACGGGCGCGAACGCTTCGGGACAAACCTTTATTTTGATCACCAATGTCGGCGGGGAGGGAGCGCTGACGCTCGCCGACGGCATCAGGGTCGTGGATGCCACTGCCGGTGCCACCACCGAGGGCACTGCCTTCACGCTGGGCGCGCCCGTCGCGGCCGGCATTTTCGAGTACCAGCTCTATCGCGGCGGTGTGACCGAAAATCCGGAAAACGACGACGACTGGTTCCTGCGCTCGGGCGGCGTTTCTCCGCCGCCACCGCCGCCGCCACCGCCGCCGCCACCGCCACCGCCGCCGCCGCCACCGCCGCCGCCACCGCCGCCGCCACCGCCGCCGCCACCGCCGCCGCCACCGCCACCGCCGCCGCCGCCGCCACCGCCGCCGCCACCGCCGCCGCCACCGCCGCCGCCGCCACCGCCGCCACCGCCACCGCCGCCGCCGCCGCCGCCACCGCCGCCACCGCCACCGCCGCCGCCGCCGCCGCCACCACCGCCGCCGCCGCCGCCGCCGCCGCCACCACCGCCGCCGCCGCCGCCGCCGGGGCCGCCGCCGATTACGCCGTCGGTCCGGCCGGAGATTCCCGGCTACATCATCACGCCGGCGCTTGCTCAGAAGATGGGCGTCGCCGCCATAGGCACCTTTCACGAGCGGCAGGGTGACGAATTCCTGCTGAACAGCAACGGGAATCTGCCCGGCGCGTGGGGACGGCTGTTCGGCGAGTCCTTCGACCAAACCTGGTCGTCCAAGGTGAGCAGGTTCGAATTCGAGGTCAGTCCGTCCTTCTCGGGAGAGCTGTGGGGACTTCAGGCCGGTCAGGACCTGATCGGAGCCCTGCACGACGATGGAAGCCAGGACCGCGTAGGGCTGTTCTTTGCCTATACCGGCACTTCGGGCTCTAACGGAGGCAATACGCTCGGAAGGCTGCAGTTCGAGTCGGGCTCGATCGATCTCCACGCCAACTCGATCGGCGCCTATTGGACGCATATCGGCGCGGACGGCTGGTATGTGGAAAGCATAGGGATGTACTCATGGCTGGATGGGGGTTCGAGCTCTGATCGGGGCATCGGGGCCGACACGTCCGGAAACTCGGTCGCCTTTTCCGTCGAGGCGGGTTATCCGTTCCGGTTCGAGAACGGCTGGGTGCTCGAGCCGCAAGGTCAGCTCATCTGGCAACACGTCGACCTGGATGACGCGCATGACCGCTTCACCGGCATAAATTATGAGTCGTTCGGGACATGGACGGGACGTCTCGGTATGAGGCTCGAGGCAAACACCACGATGAACGACGTTCCGGTCCAGCCCTTTGCCAGCATCAACCTGTGGCATGATTTCGATGCGGACTATAAGGTCTCCTTCAACCGGCTTCCGGTCGTCACCGAGCTGGAGCAGACGTCGCTTGAAGTGAATGTCGGCATGTCGGCCCAACTGAGCGAGACGGTCAGCGTCTATGGCGGGCTGCAGTATGCGACGGGCCTCGACGATGGCGACAACCGAGGCTACGGGGGCAATATTGGCTTGCGCATCAAATGGTAGATAACCCGCATGACGAGACTGACCGCCTATGTGATCGACGGATATGAGTTGACCATCCGCCCGGCTCCCCTGGAGCGCGAGTGGATGAACAGGACGAACCAGCGTTTTGCCTATCGTTGCCTGCCCTTGAACATCGCGAATGCGCATGGGTGGGAAATTCTGAATGCGGCCGGTTTTTCCGCGGCGTGGGATGGAGGCGAAGGGGAGAATGCCGTTCGCATCGAACCGGATCCGGGCACCCATGCGCCGGCCGTCAGCCACTTCGGCAGCGGTACGCTGACCTTTCACATTCCGTGCCTGTTCAAGACCGACAGTGGCACCGACCTGTTCGTGACGGGACCGCTGAACAGGCCGAAAGACGGTATCGCAGCGCTGACGGGTATCATCGAGACCGATTGGTCGCCCTACACCTTCACCATGAATTGGCAGTTCACCCGGGCGGGTCGCCGGGTGCGGTTCGAGGCAGGCGAACCGATCTGCCACATCTTTCCCGTCACGCGCGGGGAGCTCGAGAGCGTCACGCCCGAAATGCGCAAGCTATCGGAAAATCCGGAGCTCGAGGGCGAATATAAGGCCTGGTCGGAGAGCCGGAACAGCTTCAACGAGGGGCTGAACGATCCGAACTCCGACGCGGTGCGCGAGAAATGGCAGAAGTCGTATTTCCGCGGGGTGTGTCCGTCCGGGCGCAACGGGGCGGAGGATCACCGCAGCCGATTGCGGCTGAAGCCGTTCGCCTAGGTGTTTTTCGTAATTTCTCCGGCAAGCCGGCTATTGTGGTCCGGCCGTCGGAAGAGACTTAGCTCTGGAAGGTGAGCGGTGATTTCCGACGTCACCGAGCTTACGCCGAACGCTTGCTTTTGAAAGCGTTCACTGGCCTGATGGCCGGATTCTGATCTGCCCCCTCAGCCGCACCGTCTCGAAATCGCTGATCAGGATGTCCACGCGGACCTGCCAGGTGCCCGCGAGCGGGATGGGCATTTGGTCGATGCGCCAGACGGCTTCTTCGCGTCGCACCGCCGGTCGACTAAACGGCTCTATACCGGAATCAGGCTTGGAAAGCACCAGCATAACCTCCTTGGCATAAAGTCTTTCCAATTCGCCGGTTGAGAGGTTGATCGAAACGTCGCCCTGGCCGGGGCGTCCGGGCCGAACCTCAACGAGGGCCATCGCCTTGTCGGTATGGATGTGCGTCGATGCCGGCCTGGCGGCCGCGGCCAAGGTGCGCGGCGGCGGTGTGAAGCGCCAGGACGCCGCAACCAGGAACACCAGCAGCACGATCGCCGTCTCGGCAGCGATCGTGCGAACCAGCCACGACGTGGCAGCGACCTCGCCGGCGACGACCGGCCTGGTCAGGCGCCAACGATTGACGACGGCGAGCAGGAACAGCCCGGCGATCAGCCCCAACTTGACAAGAAGCACCTGGCCATAGGTCGTCGTGGTGAGGGCATTGGGCTCCTGCACCTGCACGAGGGTCAGCACGACGCCCGCGGCGAAAAGTGCAATGACGACATAGGGGATGGTCGCGGAGAAACGGCGCAGCGCCGTCGGCGCGGCCGGGTCGCCGCGTCTCAGCGCAAGGCCGAGAGGTACCAAGGCACCCATCCAGAAGGCGATCGACGCGGCGTGGAGGAATAGGGCCGGGCGCACGAGCCATTGCGGCTGGGCCGTCGCCGCATGGCCGCTCAGCAACAGGGCCGCACCGACGAGGATTAAGGAGATGAGCGATGCTGGCCGCGCAAACTGCCGCTTTCCGAGAGCAGCCACGCCCGCGGCCGCGAGCGCGATAGAGGCGGTGATCACCGTGCGCCCGTGGCTTGTTGCCATCGCTGTGGACCACATCAAGGGCTCGCAGATGCGGGCGAGCGGAGCACCCAGTGCATCGAGCCCCTGGAATCCAACGGAGGACAGGGTGCCAAGGATGCCGACACCGAGGGCCGCCGCAACGGCGCGGCGGCCGGATCGAGAGCCGCCGAGCAGCCAACTTGACGCGAACGCGCCGCCAACGCCGAGAAACAGACCAACATAGAGTGCCACTCTTGATCCGAGGATGCCGGCGCGCACGGCCCAGTCGGTGCCTTCCCCAATGAGCGGCGGCTCGGAAGTTGCCGCCCCGATCGAAAACACGAGCGAGCCGCTCACCGCATGCCCGTCCGCCGAGATCACGCGCCAGCTCAGCACATGCGTCCCGCGGCCGATGTTGGCGGGCGCGACGATCTCGACGGTTCGATCCGTGATCTCGAAGCGTTCGAGCGGCACCGACGAGCCGTCCGGTCCAACCAGCCTGAGCGAGAGCGGCGACACCGGTTCGCTGAACGTCAATTGGTAGGTCGACGGCGCGGTGTCGATCACCGCGCCGTCCCCCGGTTCGCTCGCGTTGAGCGATGCGTGTGCCCAGGCGACGCCGATCTGCGCGAGAATGCCCAGCACCGCAAGCGCCACCAGCCGCGCAAAGCGCGAGAAGCGAGGCGATATGAGTGGTCTGTGGGCTCTCATTGCGGTTGCCGGACCTGTGGACGCATCGGCTCGTGCTTAATCAATGGCCGCCCTTCTTCTCCAGCAACTTGATGCCCGGCGCCGGATATTCGAGATCGTCACTCGATTGCCCTTCCGTCGGAATCTCGATCCACCGCTCGGCCGCGCCATCCGGGCATTCCTGCACCACCGGCAGGTAGAGAATCTTGTCGACCGGGAGGCCATCGGTCAGGAACGCCCGAAACACGAACTCGTCATATTCGTCGTCGGCCAGGCTGCCGCCCTTCCAGAGGATCTCCCTGACACCCTCTTTCATCGGCGTGCCGAAGTAATCATAAGATTTCTCATAGGGGCCCTTAACCTTCTCCAGCGTCCAGCCCGGCTTAGGCATCGGCTTTGCGGCAATCATTCCTTCCGGAACCTTCACCCGCACGGCAATTGTCGGCTTGCCCTCGCAACCATGCGGCACGCGGATGACCGCCTTGTAGGAAGCACCGACATGCGCCTCCGTGACTTCAACTGTGCCGTGGGCGAAGGCCACCATGGCGCTCGCTCCGATCAGGGCCGTGGCGGCGATCAGTCTTTTCAACATTTCGTTTCTCCTTTGGATTGCTGAACCTTGCTGCGGCGTCCGGGTGGACACCGATGGAATGTCTTCCGCCGGGCTCTAGCGTGTGTTTGGAAACGGCGATCCGGACATCGAGGGCAGCCGCTGCTCGCCGGATGCCTAAAGGCCCCCCGACCCGTGGGCGAGTCGAACGCGCGCAGTTCAAAGCTCGCGGCCGGTCGCCGCAGACATCAGGCTTTCGGTTTCGGGCGAAGACTTGCGTGGAGGCACTGGGCAAAAAGGGGTCAGGCGATCAGCGTTGGAGGAGCACGGGGATACCCCGGCCTATGCTCATGGGCACGGAATTGAATCACCGGCCGGGGAAATTGACGCGCGCGGGACAGGTCAGAAATCAGGCGCAGCGAGCCCCAATCCGTGGAGCTTGCCAGCCGTGGCGGCGACACGCAGCATCCGAGCAAGCAGCAGTCGGGCGGTCGTCGATAGCCGCCATCATGTTGGCCGTCATTGTGATCACCGGGCTCGGAGAGGTGCGCGCTGATGCACAGCAGGTTGCCGAATGCATCGAGCTCCGGAGAGATCGGCCTCTCGCCTGAGGCGAAAGCAGCGACGACGGATTGCAGGACGAGCAGGCAAGCCGCGACCGGCGCCAGTCTCCAACCATTGCGTCGTCTCGACACGATCAATCCCCCTGCTGTTCCGCTACACCACGGCTGACAGAGGTTACCTACGCGGGGCGCCTACACACTTCATTGTTCCACATCAACGATCCGGGCGAAATCGCAGCGTGAGTCCTCCTGCTGCCCTCTGTTCCGCCGCAGCTCGGTGCCTGACAGCCAGATTCTGGAGATCCTGCAGCGCGATAACACGACGCCACAATGGCCAATCGGCCAGGCCGTCGAGCTCTCCCCACGTCAGAGCAGCGGCGGACCAAACGTGTGACCGACGAGGGCGTCATTCGCGCTCGAAACAGAAGGACCGACCATCGGGTGCCAGAACTCCGACCACTGGCCTATAGGCGGATGTGTCCTTCTCGGCATCACCCGTGACGCCACCGATATTGCGAGCGGGACCTATGAAGGCGAGCAGGTGAGTGCCCTCCATCTTCGGCAGGTAATAGCCGAAGGTCTCCTGCTCGGGGTTTGTCGAACGGGCGCCGATATATATCGGATCGCCTCTTGCCGACTGGGCCATAGCGGAGCTGGATAGAGCCGTGATGCCGACAAATACAATCGCGGCGAATGCAGACTTCCTCATTGCTACTCCTCCTCCATCGGTTCCCTATCGGAGTGCGGGATTCGGAAAGCCATTTCGCCGATCCCGTACGCCGACAGAATCGGGCATCCTCCGCCGCCAGTCCTGAAATCCCTCCGAAATGATCCCAAAATTTTCCCGAACTGCGATATGATGGTTCATGGCGTCTCAGCGCTTCTCGTTCGGCCCCTTTCTGCTCGATACCGGGCGTGATGCTCTGTTCGAGTACGGCGTTCCCGTGCCCCTAGGAAGCAAACCGCTAGCCCTGCTCCGGGCGCTTGCCGAGGCGCGAGGGCAAGTGGTCGCCAAGTCCGCTTTGATGGAAGCGGCATGGCCGAATACCTACGTCGAGGAGAGCAATCTGACGGTCCAGATCGCTGCACTCCGGAAGCGGCTTCAAGTCGCACCCGGTGATGAAGAGTGGATCGCGACCTTCCCGAGGGTTGGTTATCGGTTCGCCGGGCCGCTTGTGGTCGAAGAATGCGAGACTGCGACAAACGATCGGCTTCCGGATTTTGAACCGGAAGTCTCAAATTCGCGCTGCGAGCGAGTAGCCATTAGGTCCCCCGAGCCCGTGTCCATGCATGGCGAGCCGGCTGTCGCCCGCCATACAACCGCGAGGACCGCCACGCGCTGGTGGCAACGGCGAGCGATCGTTGGAGCAATTCTTGTGCTTGTCCTTTTTGCGGTGGCCGGCGCCACGGGTTGGCTTCGCCCGTGGGCCCCGACTTTCGAGTCGCGCTTGCCCTTGCCCGACAAGCCGTCAATTGCCGTGCTTCCGTTCGCGAACCTGACCCGAGATCGGGCCGACGGATATTTCACCGACGGCATTGTTGACGACCTGATCACGGATTTGTCCCGGGTCTCAGGCTTGTTCGTAATCGCCCGCAATTCGGCGTTCGCCTACAGGGACAAACCAATAGAAATTCGGGACGTCGCGCAGGAACTCGGGGTGCGTTATGTCCTGCAAGGCAGCATTCAGCGGGCGGGCAGTCGGGTCCGCATCAATGTACACCTCGTGGATGCCACGACCGCTGGACAGTTGTGGGCAGAGCGATACGATGCTTCTCTCGGCAACATCTTTGCGTTGCAAGACGAGATAACCGGCGCCATCGTAGATGCCTTGGCACTGCGGCTGACTGACGCCGAACGGAATGCCCTTCATGAAGCGGAAACCAGCGTGCCCGACGCCTACGACGCATTCTTGAGGGGTTGGGAACACTACAGACGCACCACTCCCGAGGATTACGCGGCGGCAGTTCCTTACTTCGAGCATGCAATCGAGTTGGATCCCAGCTACGGGCGTGCATACGCCGCGCTGGCACTCGTATACGTACAGACAGCCAACGCGCTTTGGAGCTACAGACTGGGCATTCCGGTCCGCGAATCGCAAGCGCGCGCACAGCTCTATTTCCTGGAGGCGCAAAAGCGGCCAACGGCTCTGGCACATCAGGTGGCGGCCATGCTGCTGCAGATGGACTGGAAGCACGCTCCCGCGCTCGACGAGATCCAGAAAGCAATTGCGCTCGATCCGGGAGAACCTTGGAATTACGCGGTCATGTCGTGGATACTGACGTCCTCCGGTCGATCAAGGGAGGCTGTTGCCCACATCCGGACAGCTATGCGACTCGAGCCGCACTCTCCACCCTATTTTTTCTTCGTCCTTGGGTTGGCTCAGTTCAGCAACGGGGATTACGCGGAAGCCTCAACGTCTCTGGAGAAGGTCATTGGACTCAGCCCCGATGCGGAGTGCCTGCTACTGCTGGCGGCCGCTTATGCGCATCTCGGCCGCCTCGAGGACGCAGCGGCCGCGCTGTCGCGATTCAACGATAGCAGACTAAGGCGCGGTGACGTTGCAATCACGATCGCCTCTATGCCCAGCTTTGACTATTCGACGTTTGCGGATCGTGAGCGCCTAAAAGAGGGATTGGCGTTGGCCGGCGTGCCGAAGTCCCTCGAGAGTGAAGAACACGCCAAGAACCGGCTGTCAGCCGGTGCAGTGCGTGAACTGTTGCTAGGTCACCGATTGCACGGGCGTACCCTCGCGACTGGCGAGGAACACGCCGCGTCGATTACGGCAGACGGCACTGCCACATTATCCGGCGACTGGGGCTCGGTAACCAATGGCAAGGTCGAAATCGACGATGCTGCAGTTTGTTATGTCTGGTCAGGCGGCGTGAGATTTTGCGGGACCGTGGTCCACAATCCCGGAGGAACGAGAGCCGCGGAGAATGAACTGATATGGATAGACGCCCGCGGGGCGTTTGCGTTCTCACAGGTAGAATGAGCGAACGATCTAAATGAGGAACTGACCTGGCGGCACTTGTCATTTCGGGGTTGGTTCAGAACAGACCTTCGGGTCGCAAGATGCGCCTCTTGCGACGTCATCGAAATAGGGGTGCCTCGGATGAGTTCAGCCCAGTTACCTACAGCCACTCCAATGACCACTGCTTGAGGAAGTCGCCGATGGCGCTCGCCGGCATAGGAGCGCCGAACAGGTATCCCTGCAGCCTGTCGCATCCTTCTTGCTCGAGCCAAAGGGCCTGATCGGCCGTCTCGACTCCCTCAGCCGTTACCTTCATGCCCAGTCCATGAGCGAGCGAAACGACGAAGCGTACGATTGTGCGGCTTTTCTCGTTGGCGTCCAAATCTTTGATGAAGTGCCTGTCGATCTTGATCATGTCGAAAGGAAAGCTCTTGAGATGATCGAGAGAGGAGTAGTGCGTGCCGAAATCATCGAGAGAAATCTCCACGCCGAGGACGTTTAGCGTATCCAAGACATCCAGGTTCTCCCTGTTTCGCTCAAGCAGCACCGATTCCGTGATTTCCAGTTCCAGGCGATCGGCAGGGAAGCCGGTTACATCCAAAGTCTCGGCAATCCGGTCGGGCAAGCCCTCACGGAGGAACTCGGCCGACGACACGTTCACTGCCAGCCTGAAGTGCTGGGGCCATTTGACAGCCTGCTTGCAGGCCTCCGCAAGCACCCATTGGCCGATGTCCCCCATCAGACCATCTGCTTCCGCCATCGGAATGAACACGGCGGGCGGTACTATACCCGCCAACGGGTGACGCCAGCGGACCAGCGCTTCGAAGCCGCTAATCGAGGATGGCAAATCCAGCAGCGGCTGATATTCGATGAACAACTCGTCGTTCTGAAGCGCCGTCCTCAAACCGCGCCGCAGCATTTCCCGCTGCTCGAGAATGACGAGCATTGACCGGCGAAAGGTCCTTGACCGGCGACGGCCGTCATTCTTTGCCGCATAGAGGGCGATGTCGGCGGCCTTCATCAATTGCTCGCTGTCATTGCCGTCGTCAGGCGAGATCGCAACGCCGACACTCGCCCCAACAAAGACGCTGATGCCTTCGACGGCGAAGGGCTCCTTGAAAGCACCAACGACAGCTTCCGCAGCCTGCTCAGCATGGGCAAGCTCATTAGCGCGGGGTAGAATGATCGCAAACTCGTCTCCGGCGAGACGATAGGCAACATCCCCGTCTGTCAGCACGCCTCTAATCCTTTCGGCGGCCATCTGCAGCACCACGTCGCCGGCCGCGTGCCCGAGCGTGTCGTTCACCGGCTTGAAATCATCGAGATCAATTTGCATGAGAGCAAATTTCGAGCCGGCGGGTGAGGGCAGGAGACGCTGCAATTGTATGCTGAACGCCCGACGGTTCGGCAAGCCGGTCAAAGGGTCATGGGTTGCCTGGTGAAGCAGGAGCTCGCGGTCATCTTCAGAACCAGGTTTCTCGTTGAGGGGAGGAGAGCCCTCTCGCATCTCGATGACGCCAAGGCCGCCGACCGCGCGCAAGAGGAACACGGAATATCGGGGGGCTGTTCCGAGCTCCACCTCGCGCGCGACTCCGTCGGCAAGGACGCGTTGCACGACGAGCCGGTGATTTGCCAACAGCTCAGGATAGATCTCCCAGAGCGTTATTCCGGCCGAGGAGACCATTCGATGCTGTTCGGCGAAACGTTCTGAGCAGGATGTGAGCTGGAATGCGTCGTCATAGAACGAAACCGAAGCGCCATGTTCGCCCGACACCCGTTTCCACCTCACACGCTTACATTTGCGAGCGGTCTAAATAAGTAATTACTAAGGAATCACGAATACGGCTGTGGTCAGGAACTGCGTTTCTACAGTGTCTGAGATAGGTATAATATTCAACTCTCCTGAGTTGAAGAATAAAAAATGACTTTCATCAATTTTTGTGGCTATTATCCGCTTGTCTTGACGTCACAGTCATCGCGGGGGCTATGCGAATGTGGGCGTGATGGCATGCGTCTTAGGGGTTAACCTGAGAGGAGCCAACGCATGCTGAACCTTCTTCGTGCCGCGAGGATCGCGGCGCTCTTGAATACAGTCATGGCCGAGCAGGCTTCCGCCGCAATTGCCGACGGCCGTTTGAAAGTTCGAACCAGACGCAAGGAGGTACGCCTTGCCGCCCGCTCATCTGCCGTGCTCACTGCACTCGTCACCGGCTCCGCGTTTGGCCAGACTGCGACCACTCAATTCAACGTCCAGATATCGATCAATGCCGAATGCCAAATCAATTCGGCCACCGACCTGAATTTCGGCGCGTCAGGCGTTATTGACGCCGTCATAGATGCGACCAGCGCAATTGCCGTTCAGTGTACCAACGGGACGCCCTACAACATCGGGCTTAATTCGGGACAAGGCGCTGGCGCCACGGTCGCATCGCGGCTCATGACGGGACCGAATTCAGAAACGGTCGCGTATTCGCTCTACACGGATGCCGGACACACGACGGTCTGGGGCAATACGATCGGAACCGATACCGTTGCCGGCACGGGCAATGGCTCTGAGCAAGCGTACACAGTGTTTGGTCAGGTGCCGGCACAGGCAACGCCCGCTGCGGGCACGTACACCGATGTCGTGACGGTCACCGTTACCTACTGACGACCCCCGAAGGAGAGCAAAACGATGCGGCTACTCGCAACGGTCGTTGCTGGCTTGGCTATATTTTCGCAATGGATTGCAGGGGCAGAAGCTGCCTCACTTCGTGTGGCGCCGGTGATCCTGGATCTCAAAGCGCCCACTGCGGCCTCTACGATGCGCATCTGGAACGAGGCGCGCACGCCAATCAATGTCCAAATCCGCGTCTTCCGCTGGAGACAAGTCAACGGTGAGAACACCTACGAGGCGACCAATGAAGTGGTCGCCAGCCCGCCGATTACGGCCCTCCGGCCTGGTGGGGAAAACCTAGTACGCATCGTCCGCACATCGAAACGGCCGGTTGAAGCCGAGGAGAGTTACCGGCTCGTCGTCGATGAACTGCCCGACCCCTCGCGTCGTACGGCTTCCGCGGTCGTGATGGTTGTGCGCCATTCTATTCCGGTCTTCTTTGGCAACCCAGAGGCCGCCAATGCTGCTCCATCCTGGGCGGTCCAAAAGGCACGCGGCGGATACGTTGTCACGGTTCGCAACCGTGGCAGCCAGCGGATTAGGATCTCGGACCTTGCTCTGAGCAGCGGCAGCACAGTTCTCGCGCGCGGGGGCGGACTCGTCGGCTATGTACTGGGAAATTCCACCGCGAAGTGGTTCGTGCCGGGCACAGGTCGAGGTCGAGGTGCCGGATCAGTGACCATATCGGCGGACAGCGAAGCAGGACGTCTTGATGCGACCGCGCGTCTCAGCGGCGGCTAGCGGTCTTGTGTTGTTTGGAATGGCTACTTCGCTGCTCCATTCCATGGCGCTCGCGGAGGATGGTCTCGATGCCGGGATTATCGTTCGCGATCCATCCGATGCATTCAGTACGGCCAACGAGCTACAGCTCGAAGTCTTCATCAATGGCTCGTCGCGGGAACTCGTCGCCGCGTTCCGTCGCGACCCTGACGGCGCGCTGGCGATCGAACCGGACCAACTACGCAACGTCGGGATATACCCCGCCGAGGAAGCGATGCGACCTGATGGGTTGATCGATATTGCGCGTCTGCCGGGCGTCTCGTTTGAGTATGACGAGGCAACCCAGAGCATCCATTTCACGGTCGAATTCGACTCGCTTTCCGCGCGCGTAGTCAAAGCACACGAGGGCGTTCAGGAAGGATCCGCCGCGCCTGCCGCTAGGAGCAGTTTCGGCGGCCTTTTGAATTACACGCTCTTTGGCAGCACCGGCGGGGACGGCATCGATGACATTTGGAGCTATGAGGGGCTTTCCGGCTGGTTCGAGGGCCGATTGTTCAGTCCCGCGGGGGTTCTCACCGCCTCCTACATCGCGTCAAGCTCACCGAGTGAGCTGTATGGTTCTACCCGCCTTGATACCACCTGGTCCTATTCAAGCCAGAAGTGGATGACGACGGCTCGGGCGGGTGATGTAATCACGGGGGGATTGAGCTGGACTCGTCCGACCCGCCTCGGAGGGGTTCAGATCCAGCGCAACTTCGGGCTCCGGCCCGACCTCGTTACCATGCCGCTACCCGAGTTGGCCGGCTCCGCCGCCGTGCCGTCAACGGTAGACGTCTACGTCAACAATGCCCGGCGGGTTTCGGAGCAGGTGCCGGCCGGTCCGTTCCAAATCACCGATCTGCCGGTCGTGACAGGGAGCGGGACCGCTCGCATTGTGGTGCGCGATGCGCTCGGGCGGGAGACGACATCCGAAACTCCGTTTTTCGCTTCTTCCAACCTGCTGGCGTCCGGGCTCTGGGATTTCTCGGCCGAGGTGGGCTTTGCCCGCCGGTTTTATGGTGTGGAATCGAACGATTACGACGGCCGGCTCATGACCTCCGGCACCATTCGATACGGTCTCACAGACTGGCTTACGTTCGAGGGACACGCCGAGGGTGGTGGGGGTCTGGTCAATGGTGGCGCGGGGACGGTCTTCGGCATCGGCCCGTATGGCGTCGGATCAATTGCTGCGGCAACGAGCAGCTATGATGGGCAGACTGGGTTCCAGGTCGCGGGCAGTCTCGAATTGGAACTCTGGCAGGACGTTCACTTATTTGCGCGAACACAACGCACCTTCGGAGACTACAACGATATCGCGGGCGTCACTGCAGAATCATTCCACGGATCTTTGCCCGAAGATGTCGTCATCAGTGCCGCGCCGCCGCGCGCGCTCGACCAGGTGTCCCTGTCCACTCCCCTGAAGTTCGATCCGTCGACGCTGAACTTCAGTTACACGCATCTCGAGACGGCCGCCGGCGACCGCTCGGAGCTTCTCGCCTTCTCGCTCAACCGCCCGATAGGTAAAGCTTCGCTCTATGCCACTGCGTTCACGGACCTGAAGGAAAAGAATTCGTTCGGTGTCTTTGCCGGGCTTTCCATCCCGATCGGCGACAGCGTCTACGCCTCGACGGGCGTGTCTTCTGATTCCGACGGGACCTCCGTTACGGCCGATTTGGTGAGATCGGAGACCGCCGAAATCGGCAGCGTCGGATGGCGGCTGCGAGACACGGATGGATCGGTGACAAACCGTGCTGCAGCAGCCAGCTACCGCTCGCGGTTCGCGCGTTTCGAGGCTGGCGTCGAGCAGCATAACGATCAGTATCGCGCCACCGGTCAGGTCGATGGTGCAATTGTCTTCGCGGGCCGCGATGCCTTCCTGTCGAATCGGGTCGATGACGCTTTTGCCGTTGTTGATACCGGGGTCCCGGATGTTGAAGTGCAGTACGAGAATCGTCCGGCGGGCCGCACCAACCGCCGGGGCAAGCTCCTTGTCCCGGATCTACGGTCGTACGAGTCGAACCAGATCACGATCGATCCAACCAATCTCCCGCTCGATGCCACCGTCGGCGCGACGCGAGAAGTGACGGTTCCGGCCGACCGCAGTGGTACAGTGGTCAGGTTTGATGTCGACACCGATGTAAAAGCGGCGCTCGTGACACTTCGCGCCGACGATGGCGAATTTGTCGAGACAGGAGCCACCGGTGAGATTGAGGACAAGGGGCAAAGCTTTGTCGTCGGTTACGACGGTCAGGCCTACATCACCGGGCTCGGCTCGCAGAACCGGATCGTCATCGACCAGCCAACCCGAGGCAAGTGTGTAGCGGAGTTCACCTTCGAGCCCCGCCAAGGCGAACAGGTCTCGATTCCCGATGCCATCTGCCGCCCGATCCAATGAGGACACCATGCTACGTTTTCTATCGACAGGTTTTGTCTTCGTTCTTCTCGCGCCCGCAGCAGCACTGGCGCAAAGCTGTTCGTTCGGCGTCACCAACGTCAACTTCGGAACGGTCGATACGTTGGCGGGAAATGCAATAGACTCGACGGCGACCGTGACCGTCACGTGCAACGGAGGCGTGACCGGCGCCAGGTTCAATGTATGTCTGAACATTAATGCGGGATCCGGAGGCGCGACATCCGGCGTCCGTCAAATGCGCAGTGCCAGCAACGCTGCCCTGAACTACAGCTTCTATCAGAACGCGGCACGTACGACGCCCTGGGGCGCAGTGGATCAGCTTTCACTGGGCAATCCGGTGCAACTCACCTTGACAGCAACCCCCCTAGGCTCGGCGCAGGCAACGCGGACGATTTACGCGCGTGTTCTGCCCGGCCAACAAACCACGCCCTCCGGCACCTACACTTCGACTTTTTCAGGGACGGCGACCGGAACGCGCTTCAATTGGCGGACCTACAGCGTCAATCCCCAGCCATGCTCGAACGTGACCCAAAACCCCGTGTCGCCGACCTTCAGCACACAAGCCATTATCGCTTCGAACTGCCGGGTTACGGCGCAGAGACTCTATTTCGGCAATTATGGCGTACTCAACACGAATATTGATGCGGCCGGCAATCTCGGGGTCACCTGCACCCAAGGCACCGCATACAGCGTTGGCCTCAGCAACGGCCTCAGTGGCACCGGTCCGACAAACCGGCGCATGACGCTGGGCGACCGGGCCGTTACGTACGGTCTTTACAAAGATGCTGCGCGCAGTCAGCCATGGGGCAATTCCGGCGCACAAGCGGTGACCGGCACAGGAGCGGGGGTGACGCAGAACCTGCCGGTTTATGGGCGTGTACCGCCGCAGCCGACGCCACCCACCGGCACCTATTCAGATACTGTTGTCGTAACCGTTACCTACTGAGTGCTGCGCAAGCTGGGCCGTCCTTCAGGCAACACATACCCGGTGAGCCATGCTGGCCGTTAGAAGATACGGAACCATAGGTTCTCTGTCCATTGCGAGAGCCGAACACCGCGATTGGGAATGCGCACCTGGGCCGATCGACCAACCTGCCAGAAGTCAGCAAAATCGGTGTTGCGTCCCGGAACTAGTGACATTCATTGCACCGGGCAGTTTCGGGCTTGCTAGCGGATAATGATACGAAGACGCGGCTGCAAAAGGCCTTCATCGAAGAATGATGCCGAAGATGACGGTACTCATGAAGGCCGCGATCGATCAGTTTCTCAGAGACAACGCCTATTGATCGATGTCAGACCGCGGCTTTCTTCTTGGCGTTGCCGCAGGCTGCGCAGTCGGCGAGTATGTCGCTCCTCATCTCCGCCGTCCGACGCCGCCGGCTCGAAGCGTCCCCGATCGGAATTCCCCCAGTGCCGCTGATGCTCGAGCGTCGCATCAAATTTTCGAATCGGTCGGCGATGATCGATTCATAAATGTCGTTGGACGGCGAGTCCTCGACCGGCCAAGCTCGCAGGCATGACCCAGCACCGGTTCCGCCTGCATGTTCAACGAATTGACGCGACCAGGAACATGGCGCGCTATTACACAATGTCTATCGAGCCGGATCTCTTCGGCGGCGCTTCGCTCGTCCGCCGTTGGGGCCGGATCGGCACCCGCGGCAAAGAGCGCGTTGATCTGTTCAAGGATGAGCGTCAGGCGATCGGACACTTCCTTTCCTTGGCTCGCCGGAAGCGAGCGCGCGGTTACAAGCCCCAGCCGCGCTCTTGACCTCCGAAGTTTGATGCCTGGCCGCCGCGCCACGAAAGGGCCGATTGCCAATGATCGACCGGCGAGACCGACCGAAGAAGATGCAAACGACGCAGCGGTGGACGAGCACGGCAAAGATGCGCAGGGAGACAACCCGGCGCAGGCTCACCATGCCCTAGGTCCCCTCAGGCTGCCCGCTCCTCGTTCGCCGTTCGGATCCACGCTTCAACGGCCTCGAATGGCATTTCAAGCTGATCTGCGGTTGTCAGGCGCCGCCCGCTGGAGATTACCCCATCGCTCGCGGTCTGGAGGACCTTCTGGATGTTCTCGGTTGTCCAGAGGTTTTCCCGCACCAGCTTGGCGGCCCGTTCATCGTGCGGTAATTTGTATTTTTCAATAACATAGATAAAGCCGTGGAGCTTCTGCCACCAAACCTTCACGTTGGTGAGCGCAATCCACGTCGTTTCGGAGTCCGAATCCACCGACACGATCGGAACGATCGCCACCGGCGCGCCGCTCGTTTTGAGATAGCCGACGATATCGAAATCCACACAGAAGTCGAACACGTCCATGTGCACGAGAAGCTCGAGCAGATATTCCCTCTCGAACATCTTGAAGGGGCACGTGACGTCGCCGAGGAGAAGGTCGAAGTCCAGAAGCGCGTGGACGCGCTTCAATATATAATTGGCGTAGGACTCGCTTTCGCGCGTGGCCTGCCATTCCGAAATGCGCGTGGCCCTGCGATCGCCGATCGCCGCCTTCTTCCCCCGGCCGACCAACTCCTCAAGAAACAGTCCGATCTGGCCCAGATTGTTGCTGTTGTCGCAGTCGGTGTACATGACATAGTCATGCCCCTCCCGGGCAGCTCTTTGCATCCCGTGCAGAACCGCGCCGCCCTTTGTCGAAGACGAGGCGCTGTCGAGCTTGGACAAGGGCAGATCCGGGCTCGGCAGGGCATCGCGGAGTTTCACAAGGACGAAATTCTGGAGCTTTGCCTCATCCACGATGCGCCGGGCGACATCGAGGCTGCCATCGGGGCACCCGTCGTCGACGATGTAGATGGTCCACTTGACGGGGGTGTCGCGAAACAACCATTCCAGTTCAGCCACCTTGGCGCGCAAGGCGTCTTCACCGGTCGGGTTTGCCGCCGAATGCGGCTGCAGCCGGCGAACCTCTTTCCAGACCGCGAAAACGATACCGATGCGAAGTGGATGGGAGATCGTACGAACGAACCGGCGGGAGCGGGCCAAGAAAGTAACGAGCTCCGCCAGGATTTCGTCATTGTCTGAAATCTCAAGGATGGACTTCCTGTCAGTGACATTGCCGGCCACCAGCAGGTCGGCAACCCGAAATGCATTCTTGCGGTAAGTCCACGAGCTCAGGAACCGGGCAACATATTCGTTATCGGGAATGATCTTTGCAGCGGTCATATTGGTTCATACTCCAATCTGGCAATCAGGCGATCGCGTTTTCTTCGGATGGGTTTTGCAGAGGATTTGCCCGCCCCTGGAACGGCGCATGGGGCAAGTCGAGAGTTCCCGCTTTGCCGAGCATGAGCGCAAGGACGCGGGGTGGCGTAAGAGGTAGCTGCTGCACGTTTTTCCCGATCGCGTTCGCGACCGCGCAGGCAATCGCGGCGCCGGCGTTCAGGATCGGTACTTCGCCGGCCCCCTTGGTCCCGAACGGACCGATCGACGGAGCCCCCTCGTGCAGCACGATTTCAACGGGAACGGTGTCCTGGGCCAATGGCACACGGTAGCTTCCGAAACCCGACTGGGAGATCTGGCCTTCCGGCCCGAGCGTCACTTCCTCATGAAGGGCATAGCCAAGCCCTTGGGTTACACCGCCCTGGATCTGGCCATGGATCGCACGAGGATTGAGCGCACGGCCGACGTCCTGGACGACCCGGTAGTTCAGGACGTCGACGTGACCGGTGTCGGGGTCTACTGCAACCTCCGCCTGGTGCACAGCGAACACGGGTATGTCGATCGCATCCAGGAAGTGGCCGGCAGCACAACCGGGCATGGCAGGAACGCCGGGACGGGTGAATGAGCCGCTGCCGGAGATAGGACCGTTTCGCATCTGGGCATGTTCGGCCACATCGGCGATCGTTGCGCCCGCCGCCTTTCTCCCGAGAACCTCCACGCGCCCGTTCTGGAGAACGAGGTTCTCGGGACGGGTTTGCAGCATCTCGCTGGCGACATCGAGGATCTTCCTGCGCACCTCCTCGCAGGCGACCGAGGCGGCCGCACCCAGGGAGACCGTTGTCCGGCCACCGCCCACACCGACATCGAACCCGGCCGCGTCGGTATCTGCTGCTTTTACGATGATATCCTCAGGGCGTAATCCCAGCTTTGCCGCAACAATCTGCGGCAAGGACTGCATCATCGTTCCCTGCCCGATTTCCACGCCGGCTGTCACAAGCGTGGCGCTGCCGTCGGGATTGAGGTTCACCGTCGCGGCAGAGGGCCCCACGAAGACGAACCAGGTGCCGACGGTAATCGCGCTGCCGTAGAGGCGGCCTGCGATATCGGTTTTCGCCGGGGATGCGGGTTTGCACATCGCCTCCATGCGGTCCAGCATCGGGCCGAGGACGTTCCCTTCAAAGACCTGACCGGTCGAACCAATATCTCCGGCGCCGAGAACGTTGCGTCGCCGGAATTCCAGCGGATCCATCCCGATGGCGCGGCAGATCTCATCTGTGTGGCGCTCCAGCGCAAAGGTATTATAGACCCCGTTGCAGGCGCGAAACGCTCCATTGGGAGCGGTATTGGTGTAGACGGCACGACTTGTCATCCGGACTGCGCCAAGACGATATCCGGCCCCGAGCGTATGGGCGGTCATGGTCGTGAGATAGATCTGTTCGCCACCATAGGCGCCGCAGTCCATCAGGACCGTCGCTTCACGCCCCACGATCCGTCCATCCTGCGTCACGGCAGAACGGATGTGTATGTCGGCATTCTCGCGGCACAGGCAGGTCTGGACCTCCTCCTGACGCGAATTGACGACGGCCACCGTTCGGCCCGCCGCGCGCGCCAGAACCGCAGCATAAGGTTCTATCGAGCAACCGTATTTCACGCCGAACCCGCCCCCGACGGGAGGAACGGTCACCCGCACGCTGGAGGGAGGCAGGCCGAGCGCCTTTGCCGTGACGTTCTTGACGGTCCAGGGGGCCTGGGTCGAGGCAACGAGATGGAGCCGTCCATCCTCGTAGGAGGCAATTGCTGCGCGGGGTTCGAGCTGCATGTGGATCTGGCGACCGACGCGATAGCAACTCTCGACTATCCGGACGTCATTCCGGGAGAATGCCGCATCCGTGTCCCCCCGGGCGACCGTCGCTTCCCAGGCGACATTCCCGCCCCGCCGTGCGCCCGCTGCTTCGAGCAGCACCTCATAGCTTTTCCATTCCTTGTGGACGAGGGGTGCGCCCGGGGCCAGGGCGTCGGCCATCGTCAGCACAGGAGAGGTCGGCTCAAGGCGGACAACGATGGCTGCGGCGGCTTCTTTCGCCTGCTGAAGGGTATCTGCGGCAACGGCCGCGATCGGCTCGCCGTGATACCGCACTACATCGCGGGCAAAAAGCGGCTGATCCGCAACGCCGATACCGAACTTGCCCGGCGCATCCAGCGCCGTGACGATGGCTCTTACACCCGGCATTCTTCGAGCGGCAGACGTGTCCAGACTGACGATCCGCGCCGATGGCGTCGCGGCCCGTAGAACGAAACCATGCAATGTCCCGGGCCCGATCCGATCCACCGTAAACCGGGTGCGCCCGCGCAATTTGTCCCGTGCGTCCCGTCTAGCGAAATCCACGACTGCATTCGAAATCTCTGCTTCAGACATCAATTTCCGAGTCCTCCCTCGCCGTGCACGGCAAGCGCGGCATCGATGATCCGTTCGTAGCCAGTGCAGCGACACACATTTCCCGCAAGGCCGCGCTTGATCTCATCGCGCGTTGCGTCGGGGTTGTCTTCGAGAAGCCGCGTCAGGCTCATGACCATGCCTGGAAAGCACATTCCGCACTGGACGGCATCGAGCTCTTCGAGAGCGCGCTGCAAGGGAGAAGAATCGCCTGCGCAGCCGAGGCATTCGATGGTCACCACGGGCCTGTCTCCGACGAGCCCGACGGGGATCAGGCAGGACATCATGGGCGCTCCGTCGACATGAACCGTGCAGGCGCCACAGAAGCCTTCGCGACAAACATCCTTGGTGCCTGTCAGGAAAAGGGTGTCCCGCAAGACATCGAGCAGGGGCGTCATTCCATCGCGCTCGAAAGCCCGCTCTTCCCCGTTCACGTTGATACGGATCGACATTCCTGCCTCGCTCCGACTAGTGTTTCCGAAGATCTTCGACAGTGCGCCGCACCAGGGCCGGCATCACGTGCACGCGATACCATCCGGGCGCCTCGGGTCCGTCACGACCTGCAAATTCGCCGGCAAGCTCGCATGCGCGCTCGTATAGGAGGGTCGGATCGAGGGGGAGGCCCGCGACTGCCTCCTCAAGGCGTCTCCATCGCCGCGGGGCCGCCTCTACGGACCCGATGGCAATGGCGGCGCGACCGATCGTGCCGCCTGGCGCCCGTTCGACCGCGGCGCTCACGAGAGCCACGGGATAGTCCCCTGCCTTGCGCATCGGTAAGCGTGCATGGGCCGAGACCACGTGACGCCTTGGAATGAGCACCCCAAGCAGCAGCTGGGCGGGCTGAACGCTGCCTCGAACTCTCAGGAACGCCTCGAGTCCCATTCGCTGGCGGCCCCGCACCGTCTCGAGTTCGACCTCGGCATCGTGACAGAGCAATGCGGTCACGAGATCGGCGGCAGGGAAATCCACAGTACAGAGATTGCCGCCCACGGTGGCCGCATTGCGCACGGCCGGGTTTGCCGAATCCCTTGCCGCGACCGTGAGGCCATAGAGCTCCGGAACGCCCAGAAGGCCGCGTGCAAGCTGACCATGGGTTACCCCGGCGCCGATTTTAACGTGGGTGTCGGTGACGTCGATCCGGTGCAACTCCGGGATCCGCGCAATCGCAACATAATTTTGCGCGAAACACTCATGCCGCAGCGGTGCCCTCATGATCCATGTGCCGCCGGCCACAACGGATCCATGCGGACCGAAGTCCGACAGGACCGCCACTGCATCCGAAACCGATTCCGGCTGAAACAAACCTGTCTTCTGCTGCCCTTGCATTTTGCCTCCGGATCGTAAGAAGGGGCTTGCGGCCAACGCCGCTTCCGATGATTTCAGGGACGCGGTTCTTGGCCATCCTGCCGGTCGATGGCGAGGAGGAGCGACGCGGTTTGAGCTGCGCGAGGTGCGGCAGCCATGATCGAGCCGCTTTGGGCGCCGCTCTCAATGAAATCCTCCACGACGCCGCCCGCTTCGCGCACCAGGACCAGGCCTGCAATCACGTCCCAGATGCTGGTGCGAGCGTCGGCGTACCCGTCCAGACGCCCATCGGCGACATGGGCAAGCATCATGGCCGATGAACCGAAGCGCCGGTACTCACTGCCATGATCGAGAATATGGCTGATCTGCCGGGCGTGTGCCGTCACGCTCTTGCCCGATGTAAAGCCCACTCCGAACACCGCTTTGTTCATGGTCCCGTCCTGGTTGACTGCGATGGGCTGCCCATTGCGGGTCGCGCCCCGGCCCAGTGCAGCGCTGTACAGCTCGTCCTTGACCGGATCGAAAATGACACCGAGCACAGGCTTGCCTTCCACGGTCGCGCCGATCGACACGCACCAGCTCGGTCGGTCACGCATGAAATTCGACGTGCCGTCGATCGGGTCGAGAACCCAGACGACCCGCGCGCCATCCTTGTCCAGCCCGAACTCCTCCCCCAGGATGGCGTGGTCGGGGAAAGCCGCCCGCAGCCGGTTTCGAATGAGCAACTCGACGGCCTTGTCGACGGCAGTGACAAAGTCCTGCGGCCCTTTTGTTTCGATCTCCAGGGGTTTGTTCTCAACGAGGTAGGACAGGGCCAGCCGGCCGGCCGCCTTTGCCGTCGCCTCGGCGACCGCTTGCATCAGAACTAGCGCGTTTTCCTCATGCTCCATGGCATTTCCCCTTGTTGATGAACGGATTCACTATTCGGTCGCGATGCCGGGCCTGCGCGGCATCCTCGGCAGGCAAACAGCCGTCAGCGCGCCACCGGGCGGTCACGGCACACGGAATCGATATTCAGTCACCTGGCGATAGGTCTCTCCGGGACGCAGCGTTGCATCGGGGAAATGGCTCCGGTTGGGGCTATCGGGGTAACGCTGCGGTTCCAGGCAGATCCCGCAGTGCTGACCGTACCGAGCCCCGTCGAGCCCGACGCCCGGCCCTTTGAAACTCCCCCCATCGTATAGCTGCAGGTGCGGCTCGGTCGTATAGACGTCCAGAGCCATTCCGGTGCGGGGGCCGGAGAGCGTCCCGGCGTGTCTCAGATCGCCGACAGAGGAGGGCCTCGATCGCAGAACCAAGCCGACATCGTATTTCACCCCCTCCGGGTTGCGTAATGGCCTCGCCCGGCGAAAGTCGAAAGGCGTCCCGCGAACCGCGAGTACCTCGCCGGTCGGAATAAGGTCATCATCGACCGGGGTATAGAAATCCGCCTGCGCCATGAATTCATGATCGACCGCATTCGGGACGGCAGAGTTGGCGAACCCGACGGGCAATTCGAGATTGAAGTAGCTGTGGCTGGCGAGATTGCAGGGCGTGGGTGCATCGGTCGTGGCGGTCAGCTCGACACGCAGGGTCGCAGCATCCGACAGGCGGTAAACGCACCGGACGTCCAGATTGCCGGGAAAGCCGGCGTCGCCATCCGGGGTTTGAAGCGACAGCGTCACCGACGAGGAATCGTATGTCTCGAGCGTCCAGGGACGGCGGCTGAAGCCCTGACCGTCGCCGCCGCCATGCAACGTATGCCTGTTGTCCTGATTGAGAGGCAACTGATGGAATCGCCCGTCCAGTTCAAAGCGACCCCGGGTAATCCGGTTGGCAAAGCGCCCCGCAATCGCGCCCGCATGGGCGGTATCGGCTGCATAGTCATCGGTCGAGTTATAGCCCACGACCACCCGCTGCAGACCGCGGGCCGTAGGAATCAGCAAATCTCGGACGGCAGCGCCCCAAGTGAGAACCTTCGCCTCCATCCCGCTCGCGGAGCGTAAGGTGACCTCATGGATATCGGCACCCTGGATCTGCCCAAAAATACGGTCCTGCATTTCGTCTACCTTGTGTTGGAAGAAAGAACCGGGACCCGCCGACGTCCCGGCGCGCCCACCGGACATTCGTCAGGCGCGGTCAGCTTAGGTACTTGCCGGGCATGGCATGCCCGAGCGGCCGCGGTCCACCATCGGGTGCGCCCGTTTCCGGTTCGCACGGCACCAGATTCCGGATGGCGGTTGTCGCGATAGCATCCGCATCGTCAACGAACTCGTCCCATACGCCCGGCTCTATGACGCCCACATGCAGGAACCACCTTGCCGACTCCGTCGGAATGCCCAGCACGTGTATGCGGTCCTTGACTTCCCCATCGACTGCGACCGGGTGGAATGGTTTGCGGGTGACCTCGACCCCGCCGACACCCATGAAATTCTTGAATATCCTGGCGTCGGCGAGGCTGCGGATAACCGGGTTTCCGTCCAGATCGACATCGGGTGCCGCCACATAGGCATCGATCAAAGTGTCGATTTCGACCTTGAAGTCTTTGACCCTTTCCGAGGATGCTACGAGAGCGGGGCCACTTTCCTGACGAAAATTCACCGACGGTCCCAGTATCTCCAGGATGCCACACTCAATGAGCGCCATTAGCTGCTTTGCCCGCATCAGGGACGGGCCGGTCGACAGGAAGGCAATTGTGCGCGCGATATTGGTTATGAAGTCATGATGCGAGGCGCGCGTCAGCCCCCCAAGGTCCACGGCTTGCCGTATAATAGGCCTGATATGGCGGAGCACATCGAGAGCGGCTTTGACCGGGTCCGTGAATTCACCCGCTTCCGCCCGCGCCACGTCCTCACGGATGAGCGCAACGACGGCCTGCCTGAAATCTGCCTGGCTGCCGAAGGACAAGTCCTTGAACGGTGCCGCGCAAATCTCGAGGTCAAGAAGCCGCGCGACGCCATAAGGCCTCGCCAGCTCGGTCATGACCGGAAGGACCGTCTCTGAGGTGACGTCAATGGTCCCGAGCGTTTCCCGAAATTGGCCATATCGGTCCGGCCCCAGCGCCTTCTCGAGGTAAACCAGGTTCACCTCCGCCGTGATCCACGGGAGATAGCGCGAGCGGAAGCATGCCGGCCCCTCCGCGCGGATGCCCGCAACGCGGGAGGTCGTGAAGAAATGCGGCACGTAAGCGCGGTTGGCGGGACGATCGTCCTTTCCGCGCACGGGCAACGGAAACCCGCTTCGCGAGCCGGCGACGATCCGCTTGGGCTCTCTGCCGCTTGGCACATAGTGAGCCTTGCCTTCTCGGTATACATACCTGCCGCCGCGGCCAATCGTCAGCTCCGACAGGACATCGTAGAAGGAAAGGCCGAGGCCTCTCACACCGATCACGCGTCCGGACAGGTCAGCCGGAAGGGATAACCCGCTCTGAAAGGTCTCGAGGACGTCGAAAGCGGTGATGTGCCGCGTTGAAGGGGGTGTGCTTTGCGCGGCTGGCTTCTCTTTCTCCCCGTGGGGATAGCCGGTGCAAACGATGAGACGGTCGACATGCAGGGCGGCCCGGCCGGATTCGAATTCGAGCACATATTCCCCGGCAAGTTCCGTGACACCGACAACCCGATCGCGCACGCGGTGGAGATGCATCTGGTCGGGCAGGTTCAGCTCGATCAGATCGAGGACGAATTTCAGATATTTTCCGTAGAGGCCTCTGGGCGCGAACCCCGAGGGGCCGGGAAAATTGCCGTCGATTTGCCGCCACCACTCCATGAAGGTCGGCCTGTAGCCGGGAAACCGGGCACCGTCCCCGGCTGTGCCCGGGAACATCGTCGCGTTCTTGCAGCGGGTGTTCATGATCAGCCAATCGGGCTGGTCGGTGCGCCAGATGCGGCCGCAGCCGACCTCGACGTCGTCGATGGCATGAACAACGAGCGGCCGGAGCGTTCTTCTTTCGGCCAGTTTGCTCGCCATCCTTTCGATGACAGAGAGCCCTCTCGGACCGGTGCCGACAATCGCGATGCGTTCGGGCGCCAACATATCGTCGTTTGGCAAGCCCCAATCATCGGCAGCGTCGAGCGGCATCTTTCGTATCGGTGCTGTCATGCCTAACCTCCATGGCAACGGGGGCCCCACACCGGGACGCAATGTTCCAGCGTGTTTTCAAGAAAGCTGAATGTGGTCAGTACGATAGCGGCGGCTCCGCGACTTTTCGCCGAGGCTTACGCTTCGTGAAGATGGAAATCCCAGCCCAGATACTGGCGCGTGGCATCCACCACCGCATCGCTGACAGAAGAGAAATTCGCGGCGACATGGTGCTCGAAGCCGTTCTCGCAGATGTAGCGCAACAGCTTCTGCATAGCGGGAATTTCGACGACACCGGCGCCCCCAAAGGTCTCCAGGGGATCGTCGGTGAACTTGCCCTCGCCGACATAACCACAGATGCGCCCCGACGTGTCATCCGTGCTGACCCGGATATAGGTCATGTGCCCGGACTTGATGGACCCGTCCACCGTTCCATAGGTGTTGTCCTTGCCGACGGTCCCGGCAATGATCTCCTGGAAATCCATCCGGTAGCTCTTGAAGAACTCCTTTGGCAGGTTGCTGCAGTGAAAGCACACGGCCTTGTTGGCATTCCCGCCATAATTGTTGTTCCAGTCGAGAAGCGCGCTCGGCGTCCCGGATGCCAGAGCCAGCATGTGCATGCCGATGAGACCGCAGACATCGACCTCGCATGCGCTCGACATCAGCTTCGAACTCATCATGCTCATCATAGTGCAGGGCACGACGCCATAATTCTCCTCGAGCGAGGTCCAGCACTGGATGGCGCTGATCGAGACATCGGCTTCCTTCATCCATTCTTCCGTGACCGCCGCAAGCTTGGCCTGCCGCAGGATCGCGGGATGCGGAACGCCCTCGATCGATATGTAATTCCTGATGGCATCCAGCTTTTCCACGACGATCGATGCGTCGTCGTCCAGCCGGGACACGCGCCCGAGGATCTCGGAAAGATCCAGAGTGACGACCGAGATTCCGGCGGCTTCGAGAAGCTTCTCGCTGTAGCGAACCGTATTGAACGCCTGCGGCCGCGCGCCAATCGCGCCAATGCGCAGGCCCCGCAGCCCGCCGACGATGCGACAGGTCGCCGAAAAACGGGCTAGGTCCTCCTGGAACTCGTCGCTGAGCGGATCGACGCAGTGGGATTTCGTAAGAGAATAGCGAATGCCATACTGCCGCAGATTATTGCAGGCCGACATCTTTCCGCAAAAACTGTCGCGGCGCCACTGGATGGACATCTTCGCCGGATCGTCCGGGGTGGCCTGGATCAGCGTGGGAACCGACAGTCCCGAAAGACGGATCGTATCGGCGATCGGCCGTTCTTCCCCGAAATTCGGCAAGGTGACGATGATCCCGTCAATATCGGCGGCGTGCCTTTTGAAAAGAGCGGCGCATTTCCTCGCATCGTCAAAGGACTGCACCGCCCCATGCTGGGTGTCTTCAGGGCCGAGGACAATGCACTTGTGGCCGGCTTTCTCAATGGCGCTGATCATGTGTTCGCGACCCGTCGCCGCAAGATGGCCCGGAAAAAACCCGCGGCTTCCGACTACAATACCGAATGTCATCGACGTCACTGTACGTTCCTCATGGTTGTCATGCGCATCAGCCGAGCGGGATCGGGCGGTCGGTAATGCGCGGTCTGAATGGTGCTGGTGTGGCTTGCGAGGATGGCGCGGCGGGACTGGCCGCAATTCTCCTCACAGCCACTCCCGCCTCAAGCGCTCAAGGCGACCTCCGGCTCACAGGCCAGGACCGCATCGAGCACCGATATTTGCTCGGGCCAGCTCAGGCCCTTGCCGAAGGCCTCGTCGAAGAGCGCCGATCCGATCGTAAAGCCCCATGGCCTGAGCTTTCGCACCTGCTTGAGGCGCTCGAACGTGCTGATGCTGCCGGCAATGATGGTCGATTGCTGGCCGACCGCCTTGAGCGTGGCCAGGCCCAGTTCCTGGGGATCGCCGTCCTTGTAGCGGTACATCGACAGGCAGATGCCATCCGCACCGCTCGCCAGTACGCGCCGGCCGTCTGCAACGACATCTTCGATGCTGCCGTAGAGATAGCGCGGGATGCCGGCCCTGCGCCCGATCGTGGGAAAATAGGAAACGGAGGAGCCTTGCAGAAGCGCGACCACGGTCTCATGGAATTCGCATCCGATGAGATATCTGCAATTGTTCCTGACGGCGAACTCCGCCGCACGCAGACAGTCGTCCTCCTCCTTTCCGAAGGATTCGAAGACGAGTGTCTTTCCCTTGTCGCTGATAAACTTTGCGAGATCGCTTGCCACCTGAACCGAGATCCCCGTATCCTTGAAGCCCCAGTATTCCGTCGGCGCATGACTTGACGACGCGAATGTCTCGCGCGCGTTTTCAACCGTCAGGTCGTTGTTCGTCAGCATTGCGATGATCTTGACCACGTTCTCACATCCTCCCGTGTCTGGAATGCCCGCCGAGCGTTGGCGCGACGGTTGAAAACCCCGCGGAGCCTGACCATCACCCGGCGGGAGTCCTTCTCTCCGGCCCGTTCGCCGGGATTGCCCCGTCGCGAAAGCGCCATTCCTCCAAGTCTGCGAACCTCGCCGGTCCGGGAGTGCTCCCGCCCCGCCAGTAGAGCGCATGCAGGCCTCCCAGTCGCCCGCAAGCGTCACAAGCTCTCGACGCATCTCTGAGGTGAAATGCGTTATGGTGATGTACGTACATCTTTCATTATCGGCTTGTCAATGCCCTAATGATGGGCGTCTTGCAAGACTTTCTGTGTGTTAAACGCCTATCGTGTTTGAGCTGCGCCTGAAAAATTTAAGGTGCGTACATCATTTTCCAGGCGCAGACGCGGGGTCCGGGTGCCTGAATCCTGTGGCGGGTACGGTCCCGAGGAGCGGGGCAGAAGCCGGCCGCCGCCCCCCTTTCGGCGAGGGAATTGCGTGGGGTTCACCCCGGATTCGGTGGCAAGACGGAGAGCCGGTCAGGCGGTTTCGCGCGAGGCACTGTCCGCCACAGCCTCCTTGATAGCGGTAGCGGAGGCAGTCTTTCGGCTGGGTAAGGAGCGCACGCAACGCTCCTTACGACAAATTTTCGTTCAGATAGATTTCGATACGAATGGTCTCCTGGCCCGCCAGGAGCGGTGTCTTGTCGATTCGCGCCTTCAGGATACGCAGGGCGCTTCGCACCTCGTGCCCGGCATCCTGATGAATGATCGCATCCACGATGCCGCCGGTAAGCGCCCGGCGCGTGTGTTCCGTAAGCTCATGTGCGATGACCACATGTTCCTGGGGCGAACCGCCCGACAGAGCCTCGATCAGGCCCCGATTTCCCGCCCCCATATTGTAGATCCCGACGACGTCATCATGCGCCTTCAGGCATCCGCTGAGATGTTCCCGGACCAAGCCGCTGTCGTCCTTTGCCTCGATCACCGGCAAGCAATGGAGATGCGGGTAATCGCTGCGAATGACCTGCTCGAAACCCATACGCCGCTCCACATGGTCTCGGACCAGCATGGATCCCGCAACCAGCGCGATCTTGCCGGGCCTTCCGCCGAGAAACTTGCCCATGAGCCGCGCGGCCGTGCGCCCGGCGGCGACATTGTCGATGCCGACATAGGCATCGCATTGGAAGGTCGGAAAATCCGAGACGAGCGTTACGACCGGCACATGATGACGCCGCAGCCGGGCCAGTGCGTCACGGACGGCGACGGATTCCGTCGCCACGACCGCCACACCGGAGTAAGCCTCGGGATCGATGCCATCCAGCGCGGCTGCCAGCGCGGCGCCATTGAAGGCGGGCACCTTGTATATCGATATTTCGGTCCGGTCATTTGCGGGATGCTGCTTGACCGTTTCGATTTCCGCCTCGAGCCCGCGCATAAAGCTGTTGGCGCCTTCGGGAATGACGAAGGCGAAGCGATAGGCCTGCCGCTTCGCCAGATTGGCTGCAGAGACGTCCCTGATATAGCCGATTTTCGCGATGGCAGCTTCGACCTTCGCGATCGTCGTCTCACGGACACCGGGGCGCCGATTGAGCACTCGGTCGACTGTGGCGAGGCTGACGCCAGCCTGTCTCGCCACGTCTTGCACGGTAGGGCGCACGCCAGATCACTCCCAATTTAAAAAACAAGAACTTAAGCTAGCTCATTCGCGCAGCCTGGATCAAGATCGGCAAGGAGTCGCGCGATGCCGGTCCCCTCCCTTCCTAGGCCGGTGTTTTTGCCAGCCGGTCGCTCCTGTTTTGACGGCGAGTCTCCACGATCTCTCCCGCCGGCGCACGCAGAGGGGGGCGCCAGCGGCAATGCACCGGCCCTGTACAGCCTGCCGTGGCGCGCAAAACAGCGACCGCTCCCTCTCAAAGAGAGGCGGTGATGCCGCCATCGACATAGAGCACGTGCCCGTTCACGAAGGAGGAAGCATTGGAGGAAAGGAAGATACAGGCCCCGACGAGCTCGTCGAGTTGCCCCCAGCGGCCAGCCGGCGTGCGCCTTTCCAGCCAATCGGTGAAGGCCGGATCGGCCACGAGAGAAGCGGTGAGCTGGGTATCGAAATAGCCGGGCGCGATTGCGTTGCACTGGAGGCCGTATCTCGCCCAGTCGGTCGCCATGCCCTTGGTGAGATTGCCCACCGCGCCCTTTGTGGCGGCGTAGGGCGCGATTCCCGGGCGAGCGAGCGCGGTCTGTACGCTGGCGATATTGATGATCTTGCCCGCGCCGCGCTTGATCATATGGCGCGCAACCGCCTGGCCGACATTGAAAACCGAGGAAATATTCGTCCTCAGAATGAGATCGAATGTGTCTGGCGGGAAGGTTTCCAGCGCCGTTCGATGGGTCATGCCGGCATTGTTGACGAGGATGTCGATCGCACCGGTCTCCGCTTCAAAGTCATCGATGGCGCCGCGTACGACCCCATGATCAGTCGCATCGAAGGCAAGCACGTGCTTTGCGCCGAGCGTCGCCGCCGCCGCTTTCAGCCTTGCCGCGTCTCGCCCGTTCAGGATGATCTGCGCGCCCGCTGCCGCAAGGCCGCGCGCAAGGGCAAAGCCGATCCCCCGGGACGAACCGGTAACCAGGGCGCGTTTTCCCGTGAGGTCGAAAAGATCAAGGCTCATATTTCCTCCTGAAGCCGAACATCATGGCCTGCCCCCGCGAGCACGCCGGCTGCATCTCGCCGCTGACGTGACGTCGGATACACGCATCTCGCCGCTCACCACGAGAGAGACGTCACCGCACACCCTCATTGGCGAGGGATCGGTGTCCGTACGTCCGGGAAAGGCTCGGCATTGACAGGTTGCCGGCTCATGAGGTACGTACAGCACAATCCATCATTTAGCCACTCATCCGCGGACAATCAAGCCTGATCGATCATTCGAGGTTGTTGCAAGATTGGCGAACGGCGCGACGAGACCTTGCACGGGGGCCCAAACGGAGGCTTCCCGTGTCAGAGGTCCAAAGAAGGAATTTCCCGACGTGACCATGATAGATCGAAAAACCGACTTCCAAAGGGGCCGCTGGGCAGCCGCCGCCCTGTTCCTGATCAACGGCTTCGTCGTCGGCAGCTGGGCACCCCAGATCCCGAGCTTCGTTGCCCGGCTGGGCATCAGTGAGTCTGTATTCGGCCTTCTCATTTTCGGCTTCGGCATAGGCGCGCTCTCAGCCATGACCCTGGCCGGCCAGCTGGTCGCCCAACTCGGATCACGGCAGGCATTGCGTCTATTTGTCCTGCCGGTCGTCCTTATGCTGCCCCTGGTGGCGCAGACATCCGATCTCTGGATCGCGGCGATCGTCCTCATCCTGTTCGGCGGCGCCATCGGCGGCATGGACGTGGCCATGAACGCGAATGTCGTCGCAGTCGAGCGGCAATTAGGCCGTGCGATCATGTCGTCGTCGCATGGCTTCTGGAGTCTCGGAGGGTTCCTCGGTGGCGGATTGGGCGGCATCGCCATTCAGACGACAGGGCCGCTTAACCACGCCCTCATCGTTGCCGTTCTCGCGGCTATGGCGGCGGTGTGGACAAATGCTCATATCGCCGAGGACGGCGTCCCAGCGAAACAGGAAGGTCACTTCCGTTTCGCGCTGCCGAGGCAACCGGCGGTTTACATCGTGGGCGCCATGGCCCTTCTGTGCATGAGCGCCGAAGGTTCCGTGCTGAACTGGTCGGCTCTCTATCTGCAGAAGGAACTGCTGGCCGACAGCGCGACGTCGGGCTTTGCCTTTGCCGGCTTTTCGGGCGCAATGGCGCTTACGCGATTCGGCGGCGACGGCATCCGTAACCGCTTCGGTGCGGTGGCGACATTCCGCCTGTCCGGCATCATTGCGGCCACAGGCATGCTCATCGTCGGCCTGTCGCCATGGCCCTGGCTGGCAATTGCAGCCTTCGCGCTTTGCGGCATGGGTGTGGCGAACCTGGCCCCCATTCTTTTTTCCGCTGCCGGCAACCAGCCGGGCCTGAACGCAGGCGTCAGCATGAGCGTCGTGACAACGATGGGTCACTCCGGCATTTTGCTTGCACCCTCGATCATCGGGTTCGTTGGTGAAAGGTTCGGCCTCGCTCCCGTCTATAGCGCCGTGGCGATCATGCTGGGCGTAATCAGTTCATTAGCCGGCAAGACCGCCGCCGCCAACATGGAACACGATTGAGACAAAGTCCTTATTCGGGGCCAAAACGCCCGGTCGGAAGGGTGGGTACTCTCCCGTCTCGCGTCGGCGCGGCCTGCGTCCGCATGGCTGCAACAGAGTGGAGGACCGCGCCCGCGGTTGCGCGGGGGAGGGGCTGTCGTAGCTTGCCCGTCAAATCACCCGATGGAAGGGGAGGGCGCAGAGTATTGCTGCCGCCCGCTCGCGAACAGCCTATTGCAGTTTGAAAATCCGGTCGCCCGGCTACCGCTCGCGATTATCACGCTCTCGATTCCGCTGCGCCGCCATCTGCGCCTCGATCGTCTCCAGCTTCGGGTTCTGATCCTGCTGTGACTGCCTGGCCGACCACCGCTGCAATTGCGCCTCCTGGGTCGGCTGCTCTCGCCCCACGCGGGAAAAGTCCGATCGGGTGGTGAAAGTAATCTCCTCGTTTGGCGGCTCCTCCGGGATGTCCGCTCGATCGACGAGGACGATTCTCCGGTCGGCCACAAGGCTGGCGATGCGATTGACGTGGCCGAGAACCGTTCCTGTGATTTCCTCGCCTTGGCGGGCGGTGCGAACATTGTGCTGCAGCGGCTCCTCGCCGACCCCCCGCATGTCTTCGAATGCGGACCGGATGGCCGCCCTGCGCGCCGGGTTCATCGCGTCCTCAATCACATGCTTCATCACCGGACTGGACGGATCGTTCGTGGTCTCGATCGACGCCTCGATCATGCGTGGTTTCGTGATTACGGAAAAATCGATCTCATGGCCGTAGCGACGGCCCAGCTCGAAAATAAAAGCCTCTTGAGCGCGCCCGTTGCCCTCTCTGAATGGGTGCACATAGTTCAGCTCCGAGAGGACCTTTGCGGCGCGTTTCGCGAATTCCTCCGGCGTCGCATTGCGAAGGGCATGCGGATCTCGGATCGGCTTCAGCGCCTCGTCCAAGCCCATATCTATGCGCGAGCCGGGCAGGAACGAAGTGCCGCCCTTGGAGAGGCCGCCGATCGGCTCCACGCGCTGTCCATCAACGACGGGACTCTCGTTGCGTGTATGACCGGCCCACTCATAGACATCCTGAAAGATGTAACCGTGGATTGTCTTCAGGTGCGCCTTGTCGAAATTGCCGCCCGGCCCACGTCCCTCGGCTATCTCGATCAGCCGGATGTTGGTCAGCGCGTATTCGGCCACCCGCAATTCCGTATTTGTCGTCAGGCTGAGTTTGTTCCGCAAGACGCCCGTGCGATCTGGATCACCGGGAACGTCGGAGTAGGTGTAAGAGCCCTTTGGCTGCACGTTTGCCAATCGATTCCTCATGAAAAAAGCCGCCCGGGAATGCAGGCGGCCTGTTCGAATCAGTGATCGAACATCAGGCGCGCTTGAAGCGCGCCAGCATCGCTTCGCGAAACTCTTCCGTGGTAATGTCGCCGGCGACATAGCGGGCGTTGGCTGCCTCGAGAACAGGATCGCGAACATAGCCCTGCCGGATGTTGGCAGCGCGCGCCTGCTCGACGGCCTTGCGCCGCTTCTCAACAGCTTCCGGGGAACGATCCGGGCGGTGGGATTGAACGTTCATCGGCAAATCTCCAGTTGCGGGCAACCTATCACGTAAAGTGCTGGAAATCCAGTATTTTGCCGGATTTCCGGCTTCCGAAAGCGGGCGCCCGGCTTAACGGCTGGACCAGTATTCTTCGTGGAGTTTCGCCGCCTCGTCCGCAAGCATTGGGCCGACGACTTCGGTGGGGCGCTGACCGGCGGCGAATACGACGGGGCAGGGGAGATCAAGCGTCGGATTTTCCTGGTTATCGCCTATCCTTTGTTTCATCTCTCTCTCGGACAGCCCAAATACGACACGCCCGATGCCTGCCCAATAGATCGCGCCTGAGCACATGGCACATGGCTCCGCGGATGTGTACATGGTGCATTCGGCAAGAAAGTTCAGGTCATAGGCTTTGCCGGCGCGCGTCGCGAGAAGCCGCTCCGCGTGAGCCGTGCGGTCGCCACCTTCCGAGCTGTAGCCATTGCACTGTTCCAGTAAGACATTGCCATCGTGGTCGGCGAGAATCGAACCAAAAGGGTGATCCCCGCGTTCGCGTGAACGCCGCGCCACATCGAATGCCTTCCGCAAAAGTAGTTCATCATAGGGGCGCTTGGTGTTTGCCATTGTGAACTCCTTTTCAGCTCTCATGTGTCTACGCCCTAGTAGGACGGCGAGTTCTGAAGCAGAGACCGAACTCGAGGACGAACGGTCGGCACAGTGTCCGGTGGCACGCATTCAGCTGACTGACCGCACTTTTTGATCGACCTGCCCTTGGCAATCTGGTTCGGATCCGCGGGGTCGCCGACCTTCAATTCCCTGCGGATGAGATCGTCTGGCCGGGAAGGTCTCGCGTCTTCGGCCAACACCGTCGCTGGCCCGGCACAGATAGCCACATAAACTGCTGCAAAAAACATCGTCTTCATGGCAGCCCCTCCGGACACAAATTATGCGCCCGGAATAGGAACGAGTCGAGCGAGGCTCGTCAGCGCACCTGCGTCAACAGGACGGGCGTCGCCCTGGAAGAGCTGCGCTTCAAAACTTGGAGGCCAGTTCGATCGGGCGCGTACGGCACCGGGCCCGGCTGCCGGTTGACTTTCGTCAAGCGCTTCGCTACCTGTGGTGGATTAATACCCCTAAAATTTACCAGTAACTTTTTATCGGAAAGGGCGCTCGATGATCAGACGAGTCGTTGAGATTATTGCCGCTATTTTCATCAATTCGATCGGAGTGGCGTTGGCTGCGGTTGGGATCGAGGCAGTGGAATACGGTAGCTTTTTGCAATTGTTGCTCGTTATATCCGCCGCTGCTGTGTTGGGCACTATGGCGGTATGGATCGCTTTGCGCATTTTCGATCATGATTATCCATATCGGCTGGGCTGACCGAAGATAGGAAATGTTCAATTCTCGATCAGTGTGTCTGTTCACCTTGGGAATTCTTTTGGCACCCCGCATTTTCTGATTTTGTCTTTTTATTCGAGCTCGAGGATGAGAAAAATTGGCTGCTTGCAGGTCCCCGGCCGGTTTCGGCTCCGAAGCCGGGTGGGTGAACGACTACAAAGCCCTGTATCACAGGCGCTCCAGGGAATCATCGCTGCAGCGGCCCGTTGCTATGCCGAGTTCGGCCCGTTCGTTGCGTTGACGCTAATGCGACGGCCGGTGATCATCGTTGCATCGAAACAGGAATCGTCGAGATGGATTCTGATCAGGGCAGCGCAATGACACCGACTGTCTCCGGCCGGCGCCCTAAGCTTCCGTGATTGGATGCCCACGGGCGATGTGCGCGTGGAACCTGTCGGGCAATCGACCTAAAGGTACAGCCAGATGATTGACTTCAGGTCACTGACCGAAGCAGATTTTCCGATATTGTGTAAATGGCTAAATAACCCTCATGTGCGTGCTCACTACCAAAAGACGCCAATAACGATCGAGGAAGTTCGGAGGAAGTATTCCGAACGCCTCAATCCAGACCATCCCACCCATTGCCATATAGCTTGCTATAATGGTGAGCCTTTCGGAAAATTGCAGTGCTATCTGGTTCGCGACTATCCCGATTTCGCCTCTGCGATAGGCGAGCACGACGGCGTCGCGGTCGACTTATTTATCGGTGATGAGCAGTTCATAGGGAGGGGCTTGGGGAAGGCTATGCTTCGCTCCTATGTGCTGAACGTGGTTCCTTCCCTTTTCTCCCAAGAGTGCAGATGCTTCATTTGTCACGCCAAGGAGAACAAAATAGCCATTCGTGCTTCGCTGTCCGCAGGGTTTCTGCCGTATCGAGACGTCATCGAGGGCGGTGTGGAAAGTCTGCTGCTTTCATTCGACCGGGCGATTTAGAGGTATTGGGATTTAAAGCCGAACTGGGCCGTCATGCCCTCGACCGTCTCGCTTATCGCGGGTGGCGACGACGACCGCCTTGCGGACCTGAAGGTACGAGCTGGCGGCAAAGTGCGCCGAGCCAGAGAAGCGGCCCAGAATTGCCTTCTGTTGCTTAAATCGCGGAGGCGTACCTGGTGCGAGCGCGTGCGCTCGCACCAGCATGGTTCACCCGGTCAAGATATGTCTTGGCACGCGCTATCGGGTCATGGAGATACTGCTCCGGCCCGAGCATCTTGTTGTCATTGAGATTGCGCCTGTCGAGCAGATCAAAGGTGACCCGTTCGAGGCGGCAATTCCATCCTTCCGGAGATCGGTTCGCCCATCCGTTCGTGTGGTAGGTCAGCAGTCGGTTCCGCAGCGAGTAGCCATGGTGATCGAACGCGACAACCCCGTCGGTCACAAAGATATGGTTTCCGGCGAAGCCTTTGCCAGGGATGATGCGCTCAGCATAAAATCCGGGGAGGGGGGCATCCCGCAGGAACACTCCGGCCAGGATCGCACACGCGCCGTTTCTGAAGAAGATTCGGTCAGGCAGAGCCCAGCGCCGCACCGGGTCCTTCTTTATGCCAGGTTTCAATGTGTACAAGGTAGATACACCGCCCTAACTGAATCGGAGACCATCAGCGTGGTCGATGATCATCGTCAGGTCAATCAAACGCAGTGGAATCTCAAATTGTGCTCACGATCCAGGGAGACGTGGAGACAATTTCGTTGATGAGATCGATGTCGCCGACGAGAACGACGGTGTCTATGCCACGAGTTGCCGTGGGTGTAGAGCATGGTTCGATCCAGTAGCTTCGACGGGGCGACGGGGATGATGACCCGCTTGAATGCCGACCCTTGCGCCCTGCGGACGCTGATCGCGCTCTTTCCGTTGTAATTCCACAACTGTGTACAAGGCGGGTTAAGCACGCAAAGCAACACCAACGAAATCGCTCGGGTGTTCCATAATATGCCTTATCTGATTTTCACATGTAGCGGCATTTTAGAGATGCGACATATGAGCCAGTTAGAGATGCGACGGTCGTCGCCTCTTGGGATGCTGGTCAAACGTCAACGTTTGGAAGGAAGACTGGCGACGTGATGCGTGGTTGAGACCATGAGCGTTCGGAGTCGTCATGTCTTGTTTGATCACCATGTCGCAGAAGGAATTGCATCGTCTTGAACTGATCCAGCGGATTCGCGGTGGCAGCCTGACCGTCGTCGAGGCGGCCGCGTTGCTCGGTCTTAGCCGCAGTCAGGTCCACCGGCTGTTGCAGGCCTATGACCTGACCGGCGCCGACGGACTGGTCTCGAAGAAGCGCGGCCGTCCGAGCAATCGGCGTTACAGTGAGGATTTCCGCAACCTGGTGCTCGACCTGGTGCGTGAGCATTACGTGGATTTTGGCCCAACGTTGGCGGCCGAGAAGCTCGTCGAACGCCACCGGATAGCGGTCAGCAAGGAGACGCTGCGTCAGTGGATGATGGAAGCCGGCATCTGGGCGTCGCGACGCGAGCGCAAGAAGCGGGTTTTTCAGCCGCGCGGCCGGCGCGATTGTTTCGGCGAACTGGTCCAGATCGATGGCTCGCATCATTGGTGGTTCGAGAACCGCGGCCCCAAATGCGCCCTGCTCGTCTATATCGACGATGCCACCGGCAAGCTGTTGCACTTACGCTTTGCGGCCTCGGAGAACACCTTCGACTATCTGCACGCGACGAAGGCCTATCTGCAGCAATGGGGCAAGCCGATCGCCTTCTACAGCGACAAGCATGGCATCTTCCGCACCACCCATGCTTCCAAGAAGGACAGGACCAGTGGCCTGACGCAGTTCGGGCGGGCCCTTTATGAGCTCAACATCGACATCATCTGCGCCAACACCCCGCAGGCCAAGGGCCGCGTCGAGCGCGCCAACCAGACGCTGCAGGATCGCCTCGTCAAGGAACTGCGGCTGCGCGGCATCGACACGATCGCGGCGGCCAATGCCTACGCGCCGGAGTTCATGGCCGACTTCAATCGTCGCTTTGGCAAGGCGGCGCGCAATCCGAAGGATATGCATCGGCCGTTTGCCGCGCATGAGAACCTCGATGGCGCCATGTGCCGCAAGGAGATCCGCAAGCTGTCGCAGTCGCTGACGTTGCGCTATGACAAGGTGATGTTCCTCCTTGATCCGACGGATTTCGCCACGGCGCTCGCCGGCCAGAAGCTCATTGTCTGCGATTATCCCGACGGCCGCCTCGAGATCACCCATGAGGGGACGTCCCTGCCCTATAGAACCTTCGACACGCTGCGCTCGGTGCACCGGTGCGAGGTGGTCGAGAACAAGCGCCTTGACGAGGTGTTGGCGCTGGTGGCCGAGATGCAGGCCGGACGAGAGCAACAGCGCAGCAAGGGCGGACCGCGCCGCACCGGCCAGACCGACCATATGTTCGGCATTCGCGACGGCAGCCAAAGCAATGGCTACCAAAAGCGCGGCACGAAGCCTGGCCGCAAGACGGATTTTACCAAGGATCCGGTGGTCATCGCCAAGCGCCAGCAAGCCCTTGCACGGCTGAAAGCGGCGGAGTGATGAGGATGTCAAAGCTAAAGTTTATCTTGCAGCTGGAGCCACCCGCCGCCGACCGGGCTGCGCAACCCTGACCAGCTCCACCCGGCCGGCGGCTTGCGTCTACGTACGTTGTAAATATATCCACTTGCAAACGCAGTAGTCAGGAATAGGATGATGTCGCATTTCTAAGTTGACTACTTTGTCTCATCTTTAAATAGCTGTGACATCACATGTAGCCGGGTACATTCTATTTCCAAGTGCGACTTGCGATAGATACCAATGGGTTATCACGCGCAAGGCATGGTTGATGAGACGCACCTACTCCCAGATCGATATGGATGAACGTCGCAGGACCGCTCGCTGGCGAGCGGCCGGCCTCAGCGAGAAGCTCGGCCGGGAATTCGGATCGATCTCTCCCGCATCGGCGGGAATTGACCGTCATTCCGGAAGCGCATAGCGCGTCAAGACGGCCTCGCCGTCTTCGATAGCAATCTCGACCACCTCGTTCACCAGGTCTCCCGCATCGACGAGTTCCTGCAACACGGCCGAGAACAACTCCCGCTGCAGTGCCGGCAGGACCTGCGGAACGATGATGACCGAGCCGGCGTGCAGCTCCTCTTTTGCGTGGAGTTTTCTGAAGTCGCGCGCGTTGTTCGTCACGAAGGTGAAGTCTTCCGCGACGATGCGCGGCATCAGATCCCAGTCGGTTTCACCGCTCAGGCCAAGCCAATTGATATGAAAACAGTCGTGGCCATGGTCTTGAGCCACGGCCACGAGCGAGGTGTGCAGGCATTCATCGATAAGGAACTTCACGAAGCCGTGCCCGACGCCTTCCGGGAACCAGCCTTGGCGAGAGGCAGGCGCTTCACCGACTTCACCTTCAGTCCCTGTTCCGACAGTTTCTTCGGCCGTCCTCGGGCCGGGTGAGCTGCCGTCCAGATCTCGGCGAGTTCCACCATGCGCGCCGTGACGGACGGATAGCCCTCGACGATTTCCGCGCTGCTGGCGCCTTGCTGTTTCATCGCGGCGATCATCCGCACCGGAACCCGGGTCCCCTTGAAAACCGGTTCGCCGCCTACAACGCCCCTCACAGCCTCAATCTTTTGCTCGGCTTCTCGAAGCGCCTCGGCGCGCGCGGCGAGTTGCTCCCTCGCCCGCGCCACGTCGACGATCAGATAGTCGTCTGCTCTCACCGTGTCCGCGTCGGGATTCTGGTCGATTGTATCGAATAAGCGCTTGCGACGCTCGGCAGAAAGAATCGATCCCACGCCGTACCATAGCTTCAGGCGCAGTAGATCCTCGTCGGAAAGTTCTCGGCCCTCACGGCCAAGACGTGCCTCGATGATCCGCTTGTCGATTGCATTGTGGACAGACTTTACGGCAACCTCACTAAGAGCTGCGGCTTCGGCGGGTGTGTAGGCACGGGATGCGGCGGCCATAATCATTCTCCTTGCAGAGAATATATATAAAGCAAGCGACTTCTTGCGTAAAGGTCGAAACGGGACCTAACGCCGTCTGTCGACAGCCCGGTATCGGCCTCACTTCTTCTCCGGCCGCTTATCGACAAGATCGTCGATGCCTTCTCGCCGCTGCCCGCCTTTGCCTTTGCCCCTTCGACGAGGATCAGCGGGTGACGCATGCGGCGATCACCGACGGGCGCCTTCGATGCCGGAGCCTCCGTCCTGACGAACGCCAGCAAGCCGCGCAAGATAGGCGGCGGCCGACGGTTAGCTCAATAAGGGCACTCGATATGAATTGATCGCCGTCGGCTATTTCTGCCGCGGTTGCGAGAGCTCTCCCCCTGCTGAAATAAGCTTTCCAGCTCGCTTGGCGGTCACCGCCTCCACCAGTGTTCGTGCTGCGTTTCGAACCTCTTCCTGCACCGCCTCATCGGCATCAAGCTCCTCGTGACTGAGCGCATACGGTTTCCAATAGCCGATATAACGATCCACCTCCGCCAATGGGCCGGCGGGTTCGAGATGCATGTAGCAAAGCCAATCCGACAGGCTGCGCCGGACGTTCTCGACCCCCTCGACGTCACCATGCACGATCACGGAAAAGACCCGCCCCGCGAGATGGCGAGGATAATTCCAGCCCTCCAGTTCGATCGCCTTGGCAAGCTTCGCATCCTTACCCTGCGTCGCGGTCGGATCTGGGTTGCCGCCGTCGGCACAAACCAGCCGATCCATCATGAGCTTTATCGGCGAGGAAACGTGATACCAGTTGACCGGCGTGACAATCATGATGCCGTGCGCCTCAACCCACATCGGGTAGATTTCGTTCATCCAGTCGTCGACCTGCCCAAGCGAATAGTTCGGATAGCAGGAGCACGGCCAATGGCAGAGAGCCGGCGAGGTAGAAAAGCAGGCCTTGCACGGGTGAATCATTCGCCCGTATTCAGAAGCGAGGCGGTGCAATTCGAGAACGGTCGTCTTCACGCCGGGCGTTTGATCGATCGTTTCCTGCGCAATTCTCATCAGTCGGTAGGATTTCGACATTTCGCCCGGACAGGTATGTTCGCTGCGGGAGGACCCGCTGATCAGAAGGATGCGCGCCGGACCCTCCGGGTCCAGATGACGTTTCTGGGCGGCATGAATTGCGTCGCGCGCCGCCAGCCAATCGACGGACAGCTCGTAATCCGGATCCTTGAACGCAGGTCCGGCCTTGCGCGTGCGAGGTGCTTTTCGCTGATGTGCATAGGCGTCCCATGCCGCCGAAGCGATCTTGTCCAGCTCCGGTTGAAGACCATCGAAGGCCGCGTCCTGGAATCGACTGAGAAAGCGCCGGCGAAATTCGCTCTCTGCCAGCCTCGGGCTTGGCGTTCCCTTTCGCGGCTCGGGCGCTGCGTGCGAAGAACCTGTGTCGGAGCTTTTCGACATCTTCCAGTACCTGCAAAGGGTTGTAGCATATAATCGAGCATCAAAACGATTGTTCCGACCGCCCTCATCCCCCAGAGACGAACGTTCGATCGGAATTGAAGCGTCCGCCGTTTGCTTTCGCCTTTTCGCTTTCGAGCCTGTGAGAACATTGCAGCCTTAAAGGGCAGATCACGGTCGAATGAAAACGCGCCAAGTCCAGTTTTGGTGTAAGCGGGGCTGCAAATTGCTTGGAGATCTGTTCACCTGCGTCCGATCCGTCTGTGGCGCGTGGCGCGGCCGATGAAGGCCCCGAGAATTGCTGCGATCAGTGCGCCGCCGATCACGGCCGCAATTCTGGTCCGAGGCTCAGAAACGGCGATTGCATTGGCGGCCGCTTCAATCCCGAAAGATCCGTTGACCCGGTGCAGCCCGTCAACGGGTTTGAACAGGTTCTCTCGGCGGTCGGCATTCGCCGGCCGTTTGGTCTGCTGAGCCTCGACCGTCCGTGCCAAAAGCCGGTCCAGCAACGAGGGCGCAACAATGTTCCCGAGAATGATCAGAGACGTGCGATTCCCGACCCAGTATTCGCGTTTTGGACGGAGCGCTGCATGAACGATAGCCGCTGCCGCGGCCTCCGGGCGGTAGACCGGTGCGACCGGCCTCGGTTGCGCGTCCATGTGCGTACGTGCCCAATCGAATTGCGGCGTGTTCACCGCAGGCAGATGGACAGTGGTCAGCGCGATCTCGCTGCCTTCGTGAATGAGCTCCGCGCGAAGTGAATCCGTGAAGCCGCGTATGGCATGCTTCGCGCCGCAATAGGCTGCCTGGAGCGGAATGCCGCGATACGCCAGAGCAGAGCCCACCTGAACAATCACTCCCCGATTACGGGGACGCATGAAATTGAGGGCGGCCATCGTGCCGTGGACATATCCGAGGTAGGTCACTTCGGTTACGCGCCGGACCTCTTCCGGAGTGATCTCGGCAACCGGCGAGAACACAGTAGCCATCGCGTTGTTGATCCAGATGTCGATCGGTCCGAGGTGGCGTTCACATTCGTCGGCAGCGGCGAACACCGCGCTGGCATCTGCCACATCTACCGCAATGGCAATTGCTTTGGCGCCCTTGGACTCGGCTTCGGCTTTAGCGTCCAGCAGGCCCTGACTTTTTCGGGCAATAAGGCAGACCTTCGCGCCCATGCCGGCAAGGGCAACAGCGGTTGCCCGTCCAACTCCCGCGGACGCTCCCGTTACGACAATCGTCCGGCCCGACAGTTCGGAATAGTGCATCGACCGAATCCACTTTTTGCAGCGCGCTCCCCCACAACCAGGTGCGCAGGACGTGTGTTCCCTCCGCTCTTGAGGATAATTCGGGGGAAACCCCCAGAACGCATCCGTCGGTGCCTCGACGGCCTCGGCGAACCATAGTGAGATCGTCGTGAAGCCGTAGAGGCTGACGACATAATCGCCGGCAATGCCCGTGCATCGCCCGCTCGAAGCGATGGCGAAGACAAAAACCGTCGTGAAATCAGGGCCTGAGTGACAGGGAGCCGAAAACGGCTGCGATTTGATTTGTTGAGAGCTATCGCTTTCGAACAACCATGCCTTTTGACCTCGGTCACTCCGGCATGCTTTCGACGCTCGAGACCCCGGCTGTACGGTCAAACCTTCGCCGTGCTTCTTCGTGTCAATCGCCGATCGCCGCCTGAACCGAGATTTCGACGAGGATGTTTTCCGCCGCGAGGTTGGCCTCGACAGTGGCGCGCGCCGGAAGAGCGTCTTCAGGGATCCAGTCTTCCCACACCGCATTCATGGCGGCGAAGTCTGCGACCACGTGCTTCAGCCAGACCTGAGCGACGAGGATCTTCGACTTGTCGGTTCCAGCCTTGGCGAGCAGTCCATCGATGCGGGCCAGTACCTGCGCCGTCTGGCCGGCAATGTCCTGCGTGCGGTCGGCGGCAACCTGACCGGTTACATAGGCAATATCCTTGTGGACGAGCACGTGGCTCAAGCGCTTGCCGTTCGGTTCAAATCTTTGGATGGACATGGGGGTACTCCTTTCGTACGTGAGGCGAAAAAATCCTGCGGCCTCCGGATCGGCGTCGGCCCGGAGCGCTTCATGCAGCATGTACGGGGTTGTCGCGCCGCTGGCGCCTGCCTCATCCTATGGCCGGCTCACCAGTGGTTTCAGCCCGCGTGCAGCATTCGAGATCGAGCGCGCCGTGTTGACGAGTTGCGGCGCAAGTTCGGCAAGCGCGTCCTTCAGCGTCCAGCGGCTGAAGGGCACGGCAATGTTGACGGCACCGATCGGACGTCCCTCCGCATTGACGATTGCGGCGCCGACGGCGATGTCGCCCACGTAATATTCCTCGTTGGTGAAGCCGAAACCGTCGTTGCGCGCCTTGCGGACGATCTCCGCCAGCCGTTCCGGGTCAGTCTCGGTGTTCTGCGTATAGGCAACGAGGCGCGAGCGGCCGATGATGCCGGACGCCTCCTCCGGCGGCAGTGCCGAAAGATAGGCGCGGCCTGCGGAGGTACAATACATCGGCAGGCGCTGGCCGAGCGGCACATGGATCGAGATCTGCTTGTGGCTTGCGAAGCGCGAGACATAGGCCATGTCGGTGCCGCAGGGTTCGAGCAGGTTGCAACTTTCCTGCGTGCTGCGGTTCAACTCGTGCAGGTAGGGATTGGCACGCTCGATCAACTCGCTGGTCTGGAGGTAGCCGGCACCGATCTCGAGCGATTTAGGCGTCAGCCGGTATCGCTTCGACTGCGGTTCCTTGGCGATATAGCCAAGCGCCTCGAGCGTAAAGGCCGACCGTTGAACGGTGCTCTTGTTGAGACCGGTGGCCTCGGCCATCTCGACGAGATTCATGCTTGGCCGCGCTGCACCGAAGGCCGCAAGCAGCGCCACGCCCTTTGCCAGAGAAGTGATGAAGAGGGGTGAGTTTTCTGCTTCGCTCAATGGACTGGACACCTGTTCGAACTCCCAACCTTGCGGAACAACCGCCACGACAGCGGCATATTGAAACCACCCGCCGCCGCTACAGCGCCGCCCGACTTACCAGGCGCGCAACGACGCTGGAGCACTATGATTCGCTGCACGTTTCTATCCTAAGTGGGCCACGGTTTATGAACACGCTGTAACCACGGTCTTTCATCGCTTCCTTCCGCCGCCATCGCGGTCACATCGGATGCGTCACGCGGCGCAGGAAGTCGCGCGTGCGCTCGTGCGTCGGCTGGTGCAGCACGTCGCGCGCCGGTCCCTGCTCGACGATCCTGCCACCGTCGAGGAAGAGCACGCTGTCGGCGACCTCGCGGGCGAACTGGATCTCGTGGGTGACGACCAGCATGGTCATGTGCTCCTCGGCAAGGCCGCGCATAACCTGCAACACTTCCCCCACCATTTCCGGATCGAGCGCCGATGTCGGCTCGTCGAAGAGGATTGCGGCGGGCTGCATGGCGAGCGCGCGGGCAATGGCGACACGCTGCTGCTGGCCACCGGAGAGCGAGCCCGGATAGGCGTCGAGCTTATCGCCTAGGCCGACGCGTTTCAGGAGTTCGCTCGCCCGGTCGTGGACCTCGTTCCTGTCCTGGCGCAACACGTAGACCGGACCCTCCATGACGTTTTCGAGCGCCGTGCGGTGCGGGAAGAGATTGAAGCGCTGGAACACCATGGCGACGCGCGTGCGGATATCATGGATGCTCGCCTCCTCGGTATCCACCAGGGCCCCGTCTATGGTGATGCGACCGGACTGGTAGGTCTCGAGCCCGTTGACACAGCGCAGCATCGTCGATTTCCCCGATCCGGAGGGGCCGATCAGGCAGACGACCCGGCCCTTGTCGATCGATGCGTCGATGCCCTTCAGCACCTCGTGCTGGCCATAGGCCTTGTGGACGTTTTCGAAACTGATCATTTCGACCTCCCGAGCGCGACTTCGACACGACGCATCAGCATGTTGAGCGGGATGGTCAGGCAGAGATAGAGGAGCGCCACGAGCGTAAAGACGGTCATGTTGTCGAAGGTGGAAGAGGCGAGCGCCTTGCCCTGCATGGTGAGTTCAGCAACCGTGATCACGGACACCTGCGAAGAATCCTTGAGCAGCATGATGATGTTGTTCGCGTAGGGCGGCATGACGATGCGCACGGCCTGCGGCAGGATCACCCGCCGCATCATCAGGGAATGTTTCATGCCGATCGATTTGGCGGCTTCGACCTGACCGCGGTCGATCGCTTCGATGCCCGCACGGAAGGTTTCGCCGATGTAGCAGGAGTAGGTGAGTGCCAGGCCTGCGATGCCCGCCTGGAAGGCGGTCAGGTCGATGCCGATGTCGGGCATGACGAAGTAGATGTAGAAGAGCACCACGAGGATCGGGATGCCGCGCACGCACTCGACGAAGATGCGTGTCGGCAGCGCCAGCGCCTTGATGCCGGAAGTCCTGAGCAGCGCCCATGTCAGGCCCAGGACGGTCGCAAGTGCGAGCGAGGCGAGCGTGATCGCGATGGTGAGCCACAATCCGTTGAGCAGAAGCGGCAGATATTCCGCCGCGCGGGTGGCGAAGGTATTCATGAAGAGCTCCATAATCGAAGCAAGCGGCCGACCGACTCGGGAAACCGGACAATTTTCGGCAGAAAAGAGTGGTTGAGCGGAACTGCGACGATCCGCCCAAGCCGCTCAGGGTCAGATGCCGTACTTGGCGAAGATTTTCTTCAGTTCGCCACCCTCCTTCAGCTTGGCGATCGAGGCATTGATCTTCTGCAGGAGTTCGGTGTTCTCCTTCGGCACGGCAAGCGCCACGTCGCCGGACTTCAGCGGCTTGTAGCCTTCGACCAGGCGGACGCCGAGAGCCGGGTTCTTGGCGATCTGATAGGCGACGATCGGCTGATCGCCGAAGCCCGCCTTGATACGACCGAGCTTCACGTCGCGCATGATGTCGGCGATGCTGTCATAGAGCTTGACCTCGCTGAACATGCCGAGCGACTTGAGCGAATCCGCGAAGGTCGTGCCGATCTGTGCTCCGACCGTCTCGCCCTTCAGCGCCTCGATCGTGTAGTTCTCGGGATTATCCGCCGCGACGAACATGGCATCGCCGTAGGAGTAGACGGTGTCGCTGAAGTTTACGACTTTCCGGCGTTCATCAGTTGCGAGCATGCCCGCCGAGACAATGTCGATCTTGCCGGCATTGAGGCTCGGGATGAGGGCCGAGAAGGCCGTGACCTCGAACTGTGCCTCGAGACCGTTATCGGCGGCGATGGCGTTGGCAATGTCGACCATGGCCCCGGTGACCTGCTGGCTCGAGGTGTCGACGAAGGTGAACGGCACGCCGGTGGTGGTCACGCCCACCTTCATCGCGTCGGCAGCGACAGCCGGTCCAGAAAATGCGAGTGCGAGGCCAAAGGCGCCGATCGCCAGTTTCTTGATAAGCATAGGTATTCCCCTTTCTTGGTCTTGCTTAGGTTCGTTAAGTTTTAGGAGTGCGATCGCCTCACTTTGCGGAGGTTTGCCGCTTGTCCTTGGCCTGCAGCCAGCGGTAGGCGATCCGCTGCCCGAGCCTCAGGAAGGGCGGGAGCGGATAACGTGCGGGTTCGCGGATCAGAAACGAGGCTTGTGTGTCGAACGGCCTTCCGGCCGCCAGCAGGGCCAGCTTGGTGCCGACATGGAGCGAGAAGGAAACGCCGCTGCCGGCATAGCCGCCGCCCCAAAAGACCTCCGACAGGCCGGGAACGCGATAGACGAAGGGGAGCGAATTGCGGCTCACCGCCACCCAGCCGCCCCACCAGTAGTCTATGGCGATGCCTTCGAGTGCCGGAAACTTCCGGACCATGGCATTCGTAAGGTACTGGCGATGTTTCGGGTTTCCCGCGTCGCTGCCGGCGATCGCGCTGCGTCCGCCGAAGAGCATGCGGCCGTCCGGCAGACGGCGATAATAGAAAAGCAGGCTGCGCGTATCGAACATGCAATTGCCCGAGGGGAGGCTCGCCGCGATCTGCTCGGGCGTCATCGGTTCCGTGACGATGATCTGTGAATGTACGGGCAGCACCCGCGCCGAGAGGCGAGGATGGAGCTTGGACGACGTATAGCCATTGGTGGCAACGACCACCTTACGGGCCCTGACTGTTCCGGTGGGCGTGACCAGCCGATGAACGCCGCCTTCGCTCTGCCAGCCGATGACAGGTGAATTCGTATGAACGGCGACGCCGTGCGAACGTGCCATTACATGGATGCCGCGGGCGAGCTTCAAGGGATTCATCGAAAAGCCGTCGGGAAAATGAAGCGCGCCAAAGGCTTCGGCGCCTCGATGGGCACCCTTGAGTTCGCCGGCAGGGACAAAACGCGCAGGGTAGCCGAAGGTCTCGTTGTAGAGGGCGGCCTCACCCTCGAGGCCAGATGCATGCGCCGCGAAAGCGGCGACTTTGTAAACGCCGTCCGGCTGCACGTCGCAATCGATGTTGCCCTCCGCGATCAATCGCCGAACCGTACCGAGCGCCGCACGCATCTCGCCGAAATATGCGCGCGCCACATCCTTTCCGTAGGTGTTGATCAGCGTAGTGGCGGGAACGCGGCCGCCGGAAATGCGGGCGAAACTGCCATTTCGGCCGCTGCATCCCCAAGCGGAGGAGCGGGCCTCCAGTACGATAGGCTTCATGCCATGGTCGCGGACGAGCGAGAGGGCGGCGGAGAGCCCGGTGTAGCCGGCGCCGATAACGGCCACATCCGCATCTGCGTCGCCCTCGAGCGGGCCATCATCCTCCGGTCCCGGACCACTTACTGCCATCCAATAGGAATCCGGATCGGGCTGTTTTGCGTTTGGATAGGCATGGACCAGAGGATCGTACACCAGATTCGTCCAAATTATATCGCGATGCGATTTATTAACATCGATTTCCTCCAGTCTATACAGTCAATATGATACCTGTCAATCGGTAAGCGACACCTCCGCGGCGTCACAAGGGGTCGTGAGCGTTCGGGGGATTACTCGTGGCGAAGTGCGGATCGGGGCCGGGGGCAGCACGCGCTTCGGGTGCTGCAGACCATCCAGCGCTGGTTTGGAGTGGCCATCCGATGAATCCTTCGATGGGCATGGAGGTAGTTATCACCGCTGCCCAAAAGGAATTTGAATCGCTTGATGCATCGACATTTGTGCGGCAATAAGATCTACGCGACTTCGCCGGATAAGCGACTCAATTAATGCGGAGTTGCATCTGCCGGACGGCGTCTTGCCTTCCGAGTGCTTCTTTGTTCCGTTGGGAGCAGGGCTTCTGACGGAGGTACGTGCCATCGGCCATCCCCGCTGTCTGCCCATGCGGCCAAAACGCACGGCACGTCCGCGCGTCAGCTAGGAAGAGACATTGGACTTCCACAAAGGCAGGGGCAGGTGCCCATTGCCAATGATGGCGCCGAAGGCGGCCATGGCACAGATGCCTTACTTGCATGCCGGACGCCTGGCATATAAATTGGCCCAATGTCTGATCATTCATCCCAATCTCCGGCACATATTCCTACGGACGCACTCAGCGAAGTTCTACAGGACTTTCGCCTGAGTGGGGTCAACTACGGCCGTTGTGAGCTACGCCATCCATGGAGCATCGCCTTTCCGCAGCAACAGTTGCTTCGTTTTCATTTCGTCAGTGAGGGGCCATGCTGGGTCCATACCGAAGCCCAGGGATGGCAGGAGTTACGAGACGGCGATCTGGTGCTGTTGCCACAAGGTGTCGAACACCGACTGGCCAGCAAGCCTGATGTCGTCGGAGACTCGCTTAAGAGCTGTCACGTCACCAAGTTGGGGGGCAATGTCTGCGAAGTGGTGCATGAAGGAACAGGAGCGACGAGCACCCTGTTCTGCGGTTCCATGGCTTTGGGTGCGAATGCCCTCAACCCTTTGATCGCTCTGATGCCACCGATCATCAAGGGCTGTGATGTTGCTGGCAATGATCCGATCGTCGGCCCCCTCCTCGCCGCCATGACGGCAGAGGCGTCGCAGCCCCAGATAGGCAGCGCAACGGTCTTGTCACGCATGGCGGACGTACTCGTCGCGCGGCTTATTCGCTGCTGGGTCAATTGCAGCGGAGCCTCGACCAGCGGCTGGCTCGCCGCGATCCGTGATCCTCATATCGGTCGTGCGCTGGCAGCCATGCACCGAGATCCCGGCCATGACTGGACGCTTGAGACCCTCGCTGGCGTGGCAGGTCAATCGCGCTCGATCTTCGCGGAACGCTTCAGCGCCATTTTGGGGGAAGGCGCGGCACGCTATCTCACCCGTCTGCGCATGCAGCTTGCACGAGAGCTACTCGGTCAAAAAATGTCGGTTGCCGAGGTCGCTTCTCAACTGGGCTATGAATCTGAAGCTTCTTTCGCTCGCGCCTTCAAACGCATCACCAGCGTTTCACCTGGCGTTGTGCGCCGCACCATTTCCGGACGAACGGACATGGAATTCGGACTTTAGGGCACATATCATCCTGAAAGACTCCGCTATGAAGACCTCCAAACCTCGGAGGTACTTCAATGACGGATACGACATCACAGCTTGACGGCCCCGCGATTAGCCTCGATTCTGCCGTTCCGAGTGAATGGAGCCCCACTACCTGGCTTGCCGTCATTTCAATGGCAGCCACAAGCTTCGCGCTGGTGTCAGCTGAATTCCTGCCGGCAGGCCTGTTGACGCCAATGGCGCGTGACCTTGGCATCAGCGAGGGAACTGCCGGTCAGGTTGTCACCGCCACCGCGTCCGTTGGCGCGGTGACGGCCTTGTTGAGCAATGTTCTCATCGGCAAACTGAACCGGAAGACTGTTCTGGTTGGCCTAAGTGCCTTGGCTATCGGCTCCAATCTTCTGGCCGCGCTCGCGACCGATTTTTGGCTATTGTTGTTGGGCCGAGCCGGGCTGGGCGTGGCGCTAAGTGGTTTCTGGGCGCTTTCAGTTGCCGTCGTGGCGAGATTGGTTGGCACCAATGCGACAGGTCGGGGCATGGCTATAGTCACCCTCGGCGTCTCTCTTGCCACCATCGCTGCACCATCGATGGGTGCTTTGATCAGCGATTGGCTCGGCTGGCGTGCCGCCACAGGCATGACGGCAGGGCTCGCAGCGGTTGCGATGCTGCTGCAGATACTCAGCTTGCCGACACTACCCGCAAGCACAAGCAACAGTCTTTCTGACGTCTTCCGGCTGACGAAACGGCGCACTGTTCAACTCGGAATGCTTGCCATCCTCTTGCTCATGACCGGACATTTTGCCGGCTCGGTCTACGTGCGACCCTTCCTCGAACAAGTGACGCTCCTCGACACGGGGCCGATTGCCTTGGCGCTCCTCGGGTTTGGCATCGCCGCTGTGATCGGAAATGTCGCCGGCGGCCGACTGGCAGACGCCAATATCCGATTGGCACTCGCTGTCACCGGCGTATTGATGGCGTTTGCGGCGCTTGCTCTCGTACTCTGGGGTGCACATAGCGGCATCGCCTTTGCCCTGGTTACACTTTGGGGTTTGGCTTTTGGGATGGCTCCGGTGGTATTGCCTACTAACTTGTCCCGGGGCGCAGGGGATGCCTTGGAGGCTGCTGGCAGCTTGATGGTCGTTTCATTCCAGGTCGCCATCAGCATGGGTGCGGTCTTCGGCGGCTACATCGTCGATCACCACGGCGCTTCCGGGCCGTTGATCATGACCGCCGCCTTGGCGGCATCGACCATCGTCCTGGCGCTGCTGCAGCCCCGAAGCTGACTCTCAGGACCGCAGCGAAGGTGAGCGGAAGGCGCGGCAGTTTGCGCCTTCATTTCCGCCATTCAGACCACCGTTGCAGCTTCCCGAAAGCTGACGGTCTGCTAAGCCGGCACTAAGGCCTCGAATGGGGTGGTAGCGGTTACGCCGCCTGTCACAGGTCCTGGAACACCGCCCAAGGCGTTGATGTCAATGCGGGCATCCAAAATATCAAGTACTCCTTCGCGGCCTCGTCTAGGCTATCCGCCCGCGTGGTCGCTGCCACCGTGCGCGGCGATGAACATGGCGACGGCCGACCGGCAATAGGATTCGATCTCGTTATCGTCCTCTGCTCTCGCCTCATCGAAGCGTGCGACAATCAGGAGATCGGAGCCTTTGAAAAGTGCGGCAAACAAGCGGGCGGACCGGAGAGGATCGGGCACGTTCAAAGCCGCCTTCGCGTCCAACTGACGCAACAGGGCCTCGATTTGGGCGGTGATATGGGCGGGGCCGGCTTCGTAATGGACCTTGCTCAACGACTTTTGGTTCGGCGTGTCGGCCATGACCATGGCTTCGACGTTGCGGACGTCCGGGCGCAACAGCGTGCGAAGCAGCGATGATCCCACCGCCATGAGCTGATCTTCGGCCGAGCCGTCGACGCCTTCAAAAAGGGCCTGTGGTATTAACTGCTGGCAGCGGGCCGCAAAGGCCGCTCCAAACAGCGCCTCTTTGTTCTCGAAGTGCCTGTAGATGCTGAGCTTGGATATCTTCGCTCGCTGGGCGACCTTGTCCAATGTCGTCGCTTGAAAGCCCAATTCCGCAAAGAGTTCGCCCGCGGCGTCGACTATGGTTTGGCCGAGCGCCTCGTTGGCGGGCCGGCCTCTCCTGCCTCGACTATTTTCGCTCACGATAATTACAGTCCTTGACAGTATCGTTATTCGTGAATTACGATACTACGCAGTCTCGGAAATTCCAAGAGGTGATTTTATCGTGTCCTCCAGATCAGGTTTGCCTTGGCCGCAAGGCGATATCCAATGCGCATCGCTGGACGATATTGCGCGCCAGGCACAGCCTAAGTCCCTCCATCCGCAATACGGAGCCCATCACCATGGATGACGTCATCATCGTCGGCGGCAGCTTTGCCGGTCTCGCCGCCGCCCTGCAGCTCGGCCGTGCCCGTCGGAAGGTCACCGTTCTCGATACAGGCCTGCCGCGCAACCGCTTCGCCGGCCACTCGCATGGCCTGCTCGGCCACGATCACAAGCCACCGCCGGATATCCTGGCCGAGGCGCGGCGGCAGTTGGCGCGTTATCCTGCGATCAATTTGGTCAATGCCCGGGCCGACAGCGTTTCCGGCGCTCTCGACGATTTCTCTGTCGTCACTGGCGGTGGCGAACGCCTTGCGGCGCGCCGCCTGATCCTGAGCTATGGCATCACCGACCAGATGCCCGATGTGCCGGGCTTTGCCGAAAGCTGGGGCACGTCCATCGTGCCCTGTCCCTATTGCGATGGCTTTGAAGTCGCCGACCAGCATTGGGGCCTCGTCTGGTCCGGCCCGCAGTCACACAACCAGGTCAGGCTGTTCCACGATTGGACCGACAGGTTGACGGTCTTCGCCGATGGTCACGACATTCCGCCCGATACCCGGGCCGATCTGGAGCGTCGCAACACACCCATCGTCGACGGCCGGATCACTGAAATCACCCGTCATGGGGGCCATAACCCCACCCTCAAGCTCAATGTCGGCCCCGATGTAGCCGTCGACATCCTGTTCGCGCAGCCGCGCAACAAGCCGTCCGCAAGCCTGCATGAATCACTGGGTCTCGCCACGGTCGATACGCCCCTCGGCATCGTCCTCAAGGTCGACGAGCGCCGCGAAACCAGCATGCCCGGCATCTACGCCGCCGGCGACCTCGCCAACCCCCTCATGGCCTCGGTCACCACGGCATCATGGCAAGGCGCGATGGCGGGTATCTTCGCCCAGCAGTCGATGCTGGTTTGAGAGCACAGATTGGAGATGAGCATGGCCGTCGAACCGGACAGCGCGGGTGTGCGCTTCCCTCCGCCCTTCGTCTATCTGGGAGCGCTGCTGTTGGGGCTTGCGGCGGAGCGGTTCGTCACCCTGCGCTCTTTCGGCATCGACTGGCGGTTGCTGGTCGCGACGGGCGCGCTGCTGTTCGTTGCCGGCGCGGCGATGATGCTTTTGGCGGCGGGGCTGTTCCGACGGCTGGGCACCAACATTCCGCCGTCGCAGCCAACGACCCTCATCGCAACGACCGGTCCTTATCGGTGGACCCGCAATCCCATGTATCTCGGCATGGCGCTTATCTATGCCGGGCTTGCGATCGGCTTCGACGGGCCGATCGCCTTCGCCTTGCTCCCGTTGGTGCTGATCGCGATCCAGACGCAGGTGATTGCCCGCGAGGAGCGCTATCTCGAAGCGAAGTTCGGCGACGACTACCGCCGCTACAAGGCCGAGGTTCGCCGCTGGCTCTGACTATTTGGTCACCGCTTGCCGCCACAAATGAGCCGTCGACGCACCGCACGCCGATGTCTGCTTTCGAGAAGGCAACCAAGAGCGGACAGACCGCCACCGGCCCCAAACACGTCATCCGGCAATCGGCCTGGCGACGACCGCGTAGTCCGCATAATCGCCGATCGAGACGATAACCGCGGCCACGGCATCCGTGGGCCACCCAGCTTTCAAGTCTGCCGCACGACGGTGCCGATCACATTAACAAGAAGGCGTGAGGCCGTGAGGGCGGACAGCCCGTCAATGTCGGCTGGCGGATAGAACTCGACCAGGTCGAAGCCTACGATTTTGGCTCGTCTGCCGAGACCTGCAATCAGATCAATCACCTGTGTGTAAGTGAGACCACCAGGCGTCCGTGCCGCCACGCCGGGCATGATGCCAGGATCGAGACCATCACAATCCAAGGTAACGATGACTTGCGCCCCTTGCGGAATCTCTCGAAGGGCACATTCAACACCCAGGGTGTGAACGTCACGTGAGGTGACGAAGCGGCTGCCATATCTCCGCGCCGCTTCAATTTCAGTTAATCGTGCGCTACCGACACTGCGCAGGCCAACCTGTACAATCCCGGCGACGTGCGGCATTTCGCTTGCCCGGCGCATCGGGCTCGAATAGCCGTAACTTTCGCCATCTAATTCGTCCCTCCAGTCAATATGGGCATCGATCTGTAGAATCCAGACTGGCCCATGATCGGAAAACCCCGCAAAAAATGGGATAGGCACAGAATCATCGCCGCCGATCAAAATCGGTACGGCAGGCATTGAAAGGACTTCGCGCGTCTTCATCTCGATACGTTCGCGATTGCCCACATTGTCCAAAATGGTGGTCTCTATATCGCCGATGTCGATGCAGGAGATCGGCTTGCCGTCAAACAGCGGCCCACCGAGATCAAAGTCCCAATGCTGGATCAGCGATGCGTCTTCCTGACTGGCAGCGCGGATAGCATCTGCAGCTAAAGCATAAGCGCTGCTATCCTTTCCAGGATAGGTACTGCCGTGGGCGGCCCCGAAGATCACCGCAACAGGTTTTTGGTCGTCGGCGGCTTGATAGGGAAAGCTGAGAAAACGCGGCGACACAGTCATTCCTGATCGATCCTCCTACTCAACCAAAGCTTCCGAAGCGGTTTCTTCACATCCCGGAGAGTACGGATAATGGAGGCTGGCGCAATGGCCGCTTCGTCCGCATCTCGACCGTTCGCGCTGGCCGCGGCGCGCGAATGCCTATCACCGATCTCTGACCTGGGGGCGTTGACCCGGTACGGTATTCCCTTCTTGAGTCAGAAATTGAAATCAGCCGTTGACCTCAACGTAACTTGAGGAAGCATCGTCATGTTCGTGAAGATGATTCGAGAGAGCACAATGAGCATGACGGCAGGACCTTACCCACCACAGAACGTCGGAACTGCAATCACGGGCGTCTACGAAACACACCTGCCGGTGCGCGACCTGGGTCGCTCGGTCGCATTCTACCGAGATCAGCTCGGGCTCGAATTCGCAAAAGAATTTCCACAAAGGAGGGTCGCCTTCTTCTGGGTCGGCTCAAAAGCGGAAGGGATGCTAGGGCTATGGGAGACTGGTACGGCGCCGCTTCAGATGAAACTGCATTTTGCCTTTCGTGCTGAAGAGGCGTTCATCGCCTCTTCATGCGAGAGCCTGCAGGCGGCCGGTATCCAACCGCTCGGTTTCAATGGTGAGATGGTGACGGAGCCGGTCGTGATTGGGTGGGTACCCGCACTCTCCATCTACTTCAAAGATCCTGACGGGCACAGCCTCGAGATCCTGTCCACCCTCGACGACGCCCCGGACGTGGACTTTGGGATTGGAGCCTACTCGGCTTGGCTAGCAAGCCGCGGCCAACGCAAATGAATGACCGTAGGGAGACATCCCATTGCGAACCCCAAGCCGACCGGGCTATCAAAGCTTGCTGCTTGGAGGGCAGCGCATAGGTTCAGTCGCATGGTGAGCGAGTTGGTAATGAGGAGGTCGGAGCCATGGGGCCATTCTACATTCTGCCCGCCGGCTGCCAGACCTTCTGCGACCTTCGAGGAATGTGAAGGATCGAGTCATTGTCCCGATTGGCACCGTTGGCTGCAACTCGACATCAAGAGGAACATGCATGCAAAGGAAGGCGGCACTGCTTAACCGTGCGGAATGGGCTGAAAAGGAGGAAGTTTGGAAAGGCGCGTTCGAAGGTAACGTGTTCGGGACCAACGTCTCGGTTATCTTCTATACCACTGATGAAGTCGGCCGCGGCCCAAAACTCCACAAGCATCCGTATGACGAAGTCTTTATCGTTCGCCAAGGCCGGGCCTTATTTACTGTGGGAGACCAGCAACTGGAAGCCACTGCCGGACAGATCGTCTTCGGGCCGGCCAACACGCCACACAAATTTATAAACCTGGGTCCCGGTCGACTGGAGACGACAGATCTCCATGTCACAGACAAGTTTATACAAGAGGACCTGGAATAACGATCGCCTATTCCAGCCGACCGCACGCTTCACGCAGGTCTTCCAAAGACGCATTGGGGTGATGCCTCGACTCTTCCGCGAGACCCACATGAGCAGGTGACCCATGGTCCGCCCTGGCACAAAGCAGGCAGTACCTCCCCTTCCCTTCCCTCCCCTCCCCTTTCCGCCGCTACCATTGGGGCTGCGCTCATTGGAGAACGGCTTCTCGACGGGCGTGACCATCGCCGACGAGCAGTGCGCCGCCTGGACGCGCACGAATGCGAAGGATCTGACCACGAGCTGGGTCACCGCCGGTCGCCCGATCGACGTGATCTTCGCCAACAATGACGAGATGGCGATCGGCGCGATTCAGGCGCTCAAGGCCGCCGGGGTGTCGATGGACGATGTGATCGTCGCGGCATCGATGCGACCCAGGATGCCCTTGCCGCGATGGCCGCGGTGATCTGGATGTGACCGTCTTCCAGAACGCGAAGGGGCAGTCGGCGAGTGCGGTCGATGCGGCCGTCGCGCTCGCCCAGGCAACGTTTCCCTGTTCCGACCTCTACAACTGAACTCTTGCGGTCCCCATGCCGTCGAATTCGGCAACGACCAGATCCCCCTTCTCCGCATCGAGGATGCCGACCCAGGTTCCCGTTGTTACCGTTGTGCCCGCCGGCGCCATTGCACCGTCCCTGGTGATGTGTCTGAGCCAAGCGCCCAAGCCCCATGTCGGCGTACCAAGCGCATGCGTTCCGCAACGCTCCACCGGATCCTGGCTCCCGATCGCAACCCTGCAAACCTGGCGCGACCAGTCGCGTGGCTTCCAGGTCTGCCATTCGCCCAGGATCAGAGAGCCATGGCATTGCAGGTCCGCGAGACGCAGAAGCGGAACGGCCGCCATGCACTCGGTCCAGCGAGAGTCGACGACCTCGATGGACACCGCCATGGCGTCGACCAGTTCCGTCGCTGCAGCCTCGTCAAGGCCGGCGGCAAGTTCGGCATCGACATCCCGTCCCAGACGCAGTGCGATTTCCGCCTCTATTCCGCGGCGGACGAACGGAAAGCCGTTCGCGGTCGCGGGGCTCGTCCACACGCCATGGGGCGGAAGCGGCGCGTGCGTCAGGACGGATTGGCGCGATTGGCCGCCGGACTTCCAATAGCGCGGCGAGGCATCCGGGAACCATCCGAGCGCCCTGGCGACGGTCGCCTGTACGGCATAGGCTTCGTCCGCGCCGGCCAGTGCATTGTCGAACGCGGCCGCCATCCGGGGTTGACCGTCTCGGCGCGCCGACAACAGGGCATCGGCGACGAGCTGAACGGAAGATGAGGACATGATGCTTTTCTTTCCGGTAAGTGTTCTCAGAGATCGGGCCGGCGGTCGGCCCAGGCGGCGGCGGCGGCTTCATAGGCTTCGCCGAGGTTGAGCAGAAGATCGTCCGCGCCATAGGCGCCGATGAGCTGAATGCCGATCGGGAGCCCGGTCGAGGAAGCACCGGCCGGCACCGCCAGCCCGGGCAGCCCGGCGGCATTCACCCAGCCGGTGAATACAGCGTGGCCCCGTGGACCAACCGCTTGGCCGGCGATTGTGGGTGGGTAGGCCTCTCGCGCCGGCCAGGGAAGGGCTGCCGCCGAGGGCGTGACGAGGACATGATAGGTCTCGAAGACCGCCGCGCATTCGCTGCGCAGGCGCTCGATGTCTTCGAGCGCGCGCCAGAGGCGCGACGCAGGGTGTCTCGCGCCTGCCTCGGCCATGTCCAGGTATTTAGGCGCCGCGCCATCGCGCCATTCGGGATGCGCTTCAAAAAGCCGGGCCAGACCGATTTGTCCGATGAGTGGCCAGGTCTCTGTCATAAACTCGAGGTTTAACGGCACTTCGCCCTCGTCGACGATGTGACCCAATGTCTCGAATAGCTTCGCCGCGGCCGCACAGCTGGCTGCGATCTCAGGATCGACCGGCGCTCCCGCGATCGTCGGCACGTAGAGAACGCGCAAGGGCTTTTGCATCGGCGCTCCCCGCGCCCCGGAGGCGCCAAACGAACGCCAGTCGATCGCCCGCGGGCCCCGTAGAATGTCGAACATCGCTCGGGCATCAGCAACCGTCCTGGCCAGCGGCCCCACCACCTCGAAGTCGAGCAGAAGCGAGGGCAAACCGCCCCCGCGTGCGACGGCGCCGATGGAAGGCTTCAGCCCGACCAGCCCACAATGGGAAGCGGGTCGTCGAATTGAGCCGCCGCCGTCGGTGGCAAGCGCCAGCGGCGTGATGCCGGCGGCGATGCCGGCGACCGCGCCACCGCTGGATCCGCCGGGCGTCAAGGCGAGGTTCCAAGGGTTGCTCGTCACTCCGAAAAGCCGGTTGTCGGTGTAACCTTCCAATGCGAATTCGGGCAAGTTGGTTTTCCCGATGATGAGAGCTCCGGCGGCCCGCAGGCGCGCCACCGGCAGTTCGTCGCGCCCCGATCGATAGGCGCGCAATGCCGGCGAGCCCCAGGTGACCGCCTGGTCCGCCGTCGCCAGATTGTCCTTGACGCTAACAGGTATGCCATCGAGCACGGAGAGAGGTTTGCCCGCCCTGTAGCGTTGGGTAGCGGCATCGGCCTCATCCAAGAAAACGTCGTCACGGCGGGCGATGACGGCATTGATCCGCGGATTGACGACCTCCAGTCGAGCAAGGCATGCCTCCGCTACGGCACGCGGCGTCAAGGTGCCGCTGCTATAGCGCTGCTGTAGTTGGATCGCGGAGAGACGCCAGGATTGCTTGTGTTCGTCCATCTTTCTTCATCGTCCTTTTCCGCGATGGGTCGTCATTTTCCTGTCTTTTCACATGTGAAGCGGCAGCCATGTCACGAGCCATGGCGCAGCGATCAGCAGCAGCGTGAAGAACAGCATGATGGCGGCGTACGGCAGGGCGCCCCAGATGGCATCCTCAATTCCACCATTGTCGGGGCGAATGCCATGGACCACGAAGATGTTCATGCCCACGGGCGGTGTGATCATGCCGAGCTCACACATCAGCACGATGAAGATGCCGTACCAGATGGGATCGATGCCCAACGCCATGGCGATCGGGTAGGTGATCGGGATGGTCGCGACCTGCATGGAAAGCACATCCATGAACATGCCGAGCACAAGATAAAAGACGATCAACGTCAGCAGAAGCACCGTTTGCGAGAGCCCAAGGCTGACAACCCACCTTGTCATGTTTTCGGCCACGCCGGTCAGGCTGATGGTCAGATTCAGGACGAATGCCGCCGTCATGATCAACAGGATCATACCGCTGATGCGTCCGCTGGAGATGAAGCAGTTGCGCAGCAAAGTCCAGTCCAGGCGTCCCGACCGCCACACGAAGAACAACGCCGCCAGCACGCCGAGCGCTGCGCTCTCGGTCGCCGTGGCGATGCCGAAATAGAGGCTTCCCATTACGATGCCAAACACGACGGCCGGAGGCACCAGGTTGCGCAGCAGCCGGATGCGCTCACCTATCGGCACCGTGGCTTCTCGCATGGTTTCCCGGCTCCACATGGCGGTCACCGCGATGTAAAGCATGAACGCGCCGGTCAGAAGCAGGCCCGGAATGATGCCTGCGATGAACAGCTTGCCGATGGAATTGTTGGTGAGAGAACCGTAGACGATCATATTGACGCTGGGCGGAATGAGGATACCCAGGGCTCCGCCTGCCGCAAGCGATCCGAGCGAGGATCGCATGGAATAGCCGCGTGCCCGCAGCGACGGGAGCGCCACGGTTCCGACCGTGGCCGCCGTCGCGACAGAAGATCCCGAGGTGGCCGCGAACATGGCGCAACTGCCGATGTTGGTATGAAGCAGACCACCGGGCAGTCTGCCCAGCCAGGCCGACAGTGCACCATACATTCGGTCCGCAATGCCGGAGCGCAGCAGCAGCTCTCCGAGCAGCACGAACAGGGGGATGCACGTCAGCAGATTGTCGTTCTGGACCCCCCACACGACCGGGGCGATCGAATCGAGGAAGGGGACGCCATACGCCGCGACGCCGCCAACAACGCCGACGACCGCCATGGCGATGGCGATCGGCAAGCCGATCAGCATCATGGCGAGCATCGCAAAGAAGCCCAGGGCAATGAATGGCACACTCATGACGCTTCTCCCCCGCGGCGCAGCGCCAGGTCGTCGAGCTCCTCCTTGAGTTCTTCCTTCGCACTCTTGGGAGAAAAATCGACCAGCAGGCGGTCGGTGTGTCCGCTGAGGAAGAGGCGGATGGCTTGCATGGCATAGCCGCTGGCGACGAACGCGAAGGCGATCAGCCCGGTGAACCAGAGCGACTGCGGATAGGCCAGCGGTGTCGCCCATGGCGTGGGCGCTGTGCTTCCATATTCAAACGTGTCGAGCAGCACCTGATAGGCAAGCCAGCAGATGAAGATGCCGAAGCCGGCCAACGAGACGATCGCCACAAGGTTCAGAACCGCTCGCAGGCCTTCGGGTAAGCGTTCGTGGAGCACGTCGACGCGGATGTGCGCCCGCCCCATCACCGCCAGGCTGAACGCTAAGGTGGAACCCAGTGCCAGCGTGTAACCGCCGAGTTCATCGGCGCCCTGTATGGAGAAGTTGAGCAGCTTTCTCGCAAGGGTTTCTGCCGAGACGACGACCGAAAGCCCGAGGAAAATGACTCCGAAGAGGAGAGCAAGGACCGTTTCGATGCCTTCCTTGAGGCGCTTGGCTGCAGCGCCGTCCGATTTTTCGGGTTCCGGGTTAACTGCCCGAGGCAGATCGTTGGAGGACGCGGTACTCATCACTGAATCCCGAGAACCTGGCCGACGGAAGATTTCCATGACGCAACGCAGTTGGGATCGGCCTTGTTGCAGACCTCGGCCCAGGAAGGGAGGGAAATTTTTGAGACCGCTTCCTTGAGCAATGCACGGTCGGCATCCGAGACGGGTACATCCACAAGGTTGAACTTCTTGCCTGTCGTGCAAGGATCCTTGCCCGCATTGCATTTGATCGCGTCAGCAAAGAGCGTCTCGGAATATGTCCAGATGTCATTGGTGAGACCCGCGACGGCCTCGGTCAGCCTGGCCTGCTGCTCTGGCGTCAGCTTCTCCCAGGTTTTCAAGGAAATCACATAACCGTTGACGGCCAGCTGGAAGCCGATGGACAACTGATGCGTGCTTACTTCAGGCCAGCCTGAAGAGTTGGCCGAACTGGCGCCGCTGATGGCACAGTCGACGACACCCAGCGACAGCGACTGGTAGGTGTCGGCGAAGGAAATCGGAACCGGTGTTCCGCCGACGGATTCGATGAATTTGGCCAGGTTCTGGTCATAGGTGCGCACCTTCAGGCCCTTGACGTCGGCGAGCTGCTTGATCGGCTGGTTACAGAACAGGATTTGCGGCCCGAAGGGAAAAACCGCGAGCAGCTTGACCCCGAACTGCTTTTGCAAGCGCGCGTCGGCGATGGGCAGATATGCGTCAGCCACCTTGCGCCCGGTGGCATAGTCGGGATTCAGGCCGACGAGGTCGAAGCCCAGGAGGGCAGGCTCGTCGCGTGAGTTCTGCGGAAAGCGAAGCGACGCCATTTCGAAGAGTCCGGACTTCAGCACCCGCAGCTCCTCGGTATCCTTGATGCCGAGTGTATCGATCGGCTTGTAGTCCATCTCGATCGCCAGGCCGGTCGCGGTCTTGAAATTCTCGAAGAAGGGCCTTTCCTTGTTGGCCTGAACCAGGCCCGTTGCCAAGGGCTGACCAATGACCCGGATCTTCAGCGTCTCCTCGGCCGAGGCCGGCAGGCAAAGGCTGACGGCCAATCCGGCCGCCGCGGCAATCTTTAGAACGCGTTTCGACATCGTAGTCTCCTCCATGATCCGATGCGCCGATTCTGGTTCGGCCCGAGGTTCGCTTGTTATTGGTTCCCCTGCGCCCGTTAAGGTGGGCGCCTACCCTGTTCAACCCGCCAACCGCGTCTGCAAGGCCTGGTTCGCGGGGGGAGCATGTTCGTGCGGATAGCGCGCAACAGGCTTTGCCGCACCCTGCAGATAGTCCAGGGCTGCCGCTACGCCATCGCCCTTGAGCTGAATCCCCGACATGCGCAGTCCCATCTGACATCCGCCGAGCGTCGCGACCAGCGTCAAGTCGTTGCAATCGCCCAGGTGACCGATGCGGAACATGAGGCCCTTGACCTTGCCCAGGCCCGCTCCCAACGACATGTTGAAATTCTCGTAGATGAGCTTGCGCACGAGATCGGCATCGACGCCCGACGGCATCATGACGCCGGTCAGGACGGGCGAGTGGCAAGCCTCCTCGACGCACTGAATCTCCAGACCCCAAGCGCGAACGGCGGCACGGCAGGCGGCGGCCAGGTTCTGATGGCGTTCAAAGACGTTGTCGAGGCCTTCATGCGTGATCATATCGAGGGCCTCCGAGAGGCCATACAGCAGATTGGTGCTTGGGGTGTAGGGCCAGTACCCCGTCTTGTTCATCTCGATAATCTCGTCCCAGGCCCAGAACGATTTTGGCAGCGTTGCCCGCTTGGCGACTTCGAGGGCCTTGGGCGACACGGCGTTGAAACTTATGCCGGGGGGAAGCATCAAGCCTTTCTGGGAGCCGCTGATGGTGACATCGACCCCCCATTCGTCGTGCCGGTAGTCGGCCGAGGCCAGGCCTGAGATCGTATCCACCATGAGCAAGGCAGGGTGGCCGGCGGCGTCGATCGCCCTGCGCACCGCGCGAATGTCGGACGTCACGCCGGTCGAAGTCTCGTTGTGGACGACGCAAACCGCCTTGATCTCATGCCGGACATCCTTTCTCAGACGGGCTTCGATCATGTCCGCCTGCACTCCGCGGCGCCAACCCTCCAGGCCGGACATGCCCAGGAACTCGGGCTGCAGACCCAGCCGTTCCGCCATGTTCTTCCACAGCGAGGCAAAATGGCCCGTTTCGTACATCAGGACGGCATCGCCCTTGTTCATGGTGTTGCTGAGCGCAGCCTCCCACGCGCCCGTCCCGGAGGCCGGATAGATCACCACGGGATGCTCGGTCTTGAACACGCCGCGAATGCCGGCCAGCACCTTGCGGCCGAGGGCGCCGAATTCGGGGCCGCGATGATCGATGGTCGGATAGCTGATTGCGCGCAGGATGCGGTCCGGCACCGGGCTGGGACCTGGAATCTGAAGATAATGGCGGCCGCTAGGGTGAAAATTCAGGTCTGGCACAACGCGCTCCCTCCTCGATTTTTGAGCTGTGTTATACATAATACAAAACACAATCCTTTAAAAGCAGAAAAAGTTCAGTAGGCTGGTTTGCTTCGCCGGCTCTTGTATATATAATACGATTCATGACCATGTTTTCGCCTTCCGACATCACCGTTCAACGCGACACACTTCAGCAGCGCGTCGCCATCCGTTTGCGCGAATTGCTTGTGCAAGGGGGATTCGAGCCGGGCTCGAAACTCAACGAGCGCGAGCTTTGCGAGCAACTGGGCGTGTCGCGCACGCCCCTAAGGGAGGCGATACGCCTGCTCGTCGCCGAAGGCCTGGTCGTGCTCGATCCCGGCCGTGGCGCGTTCACGCCCACATGGTCGAAGGACGATATTTCCGACACCTTTGAACTTCTGGCAGCGCTCGAGGGCCTTGCCGGAGAACTCGCCGCGCAACGCATCACGACAGAGGAACTGGCGGAATTGACCGCGCTGCAGCATGAGATGCAGGCGGCGTACGAACGCCGCGATTTGCCAACTTACTATCAGTTGAATGCCCGTGCCCACGATCTGCTGAGCGAAGCGGCGCGCAATCCCGTCCTCCGGGAAACCTGGAAACAGGTTAACGGTCGCATGCACGCGCTCCGGTTTCGCTCGAACCAGGACGAGAGCAAGTGGATCAAGGCGCTCGATGAGCATGCGCAGATATTGGCTGCACTGAAGGCCCACGACGGCGCCGCTGCCCGCCAGTTGCTGGAACAGCATCTGCGTCGCAAACGAGATGCGGTCCTGAGATTGAACCTCGCTGAGACGACGCGTTGACTTGTTGGAATGAGTCTCGGCCGTCATGTGCGACCGTGGCATTTCGCTGGCTCGACACAACGGTTTCATCGTCGATGACGTGAGGATTTGCGCGACGAGCGGGAACTGCGGCCCAAAGCCAAGTTGAACTGGGCCGTCGACGCGTTGCTGCTTGCTGGACCGGGCGATCGCGTGCTCATTTCCAGGACGGTACGGCAAGATCTGTACCGATTTGCGCAACGTCGGCTCGCCAAGGCGGCTGCGCGAGCGGCGGCATCCAGTGCGAAGGGAATGCCCCCTCCCCGGCTGAAGTGTCGCCTTGCAGCCGATATGAGAATCGCGTGTCGATGAATGGGACCCGGGGGGTCCCGATCGTCTGCTCAGGCGCAGATCGACTAGGCGGTCGTCGTGATCTCGCCGCAGAGCGGCTGCACCATGCGGGCACGGATTTCCTCCGGCCCCAGTCTTTCGGCGATCAGGACATGCAATTTGGCAAAGGCGGCCTCCAGCGTCATGTCACCGCCCGAGACGACGCCGATGCGGGCCAAGGCGGTGCCTGTGGCATAAGTGTCCTGCGCGACGGCGCCAAACACGCATTGTGTGGTGTTGATCACGGTCACGCCGCGCGCCACCGCCCCGCCAAGTGCCGCAAGCAGCCGCGCGTCGGCCTCCGGCACATTGCCAACGCCGTAGCTGCGAAGCACCACCCCGCGGAGATGGGACGAGGAGAGTGCCACCTCGACGACCGGCGACGAAAGGCCCGGATGGATGGTGAGCACCGCTACCGCCTCCGGCTCAAAATGCTCCGGCAGGAAGAAAGCCTTGGCCTCGGCCGCAAGGAGCAACTCACGATGCAGCGCGATTTTAATGCCGGCTTCGGCGATCGGCGGATAGTTGGGCGAATCGAAGGCATCGAAGCGATCGGTGGCGATCTTGCGACTGCGGTTTCCCCTAAGCAGCTTTCGCCCAAAACAGATGCTCACCTCGCGGATCGGATGTTGCGCCGCAAGGATCAGGGCCATCTCCAGATTTTCCAGCGCATCGCTGCGCGGCGCCGTGAGCGGAATCTGCGCGCCGGTCAGGATGACCGGCTTGTCGAGGCCGCGCAGCATGAAGGAGAGCGCGGAAGCCGTCCAGGCCATGGTGTCGGTGCCATGCAGCACGACGAAGCCGTCATAGGCCTCCCAGCGGCGGACGAGTTCGCCGGCAATGACCGGCCATTGCGCCGGTTGCAGATTGGCGCTGTCGATCAGCCTGTCGAGTTCGACGACATCGCAATCGGGCAGCGGCGCAGCGGAGGCCGTTTCGCCGAGCCTGCGCTTGAGCAGCGGGCCGAACCCCGCCATCGGCTTAAGACCGCCGGGAGTGGCCTCCATGCCGATGGTGCCGCCCGTGTGGAGAATGAGGATGCGGCGCTTCATCCGACCTCGGCTCCGGGTCCGAGCATCGCCTCGGGGCTGAGCAACCTCTCGAGCTCCTGCGGCGTCAGCAGCCCCTCGGCGGCGGCCAGTTCGCCCACGGTGGCGCCGGTCGCCAATGCCTCGGCGGCGATGCGCGTGGCGTTCTGGTAGCCGATGCGCGGCACCAGGGCGGTGACGATGCCGATGCTGCGTTCGACATGGCGCCGGCACTGCTCGCGATTGGCGCGAATGCCGCGGATGCAGCGTTCTTCGAGGATTTGGCAGGCGGTTGCCAGCATCTTGATTGAAGAGAACAGATTGTAGACGATCAGCGGCTCCATGGCGTTGAGTTGGAGCTGGCCGGCCTCGGCCGCGAGCGTGACGGCAAGGTCGTTGCCGATCACCTGATAGGCAACCTGGTTGACCGCTTCGGGAATGACGGGATTGACCTTGCCCGGCATGATCGAAGAGCCGGGCTGCATGGCCGGAAGCTCGATCTCGCCGAGGCCGGCGCGCGGTCCGCTCGAAAGCAGGCGCAGGTCGTTGGCGAGCTTCGAGAGCTTGATCGCCAGCCGCTTGAGCAGGCCGGAGAAGAGCACAAAGGCCCCCATGTCGGAGGTCGCCTCGATGAGATTGGCGGCCGGCAGCATCGGCTTGCCGGATATCTCGGCAAGATGGCGGACGACCAGAGGCGCATAATCGGGATGGGTGTTGAGGCCGGTGCCGATGGCCGTGCCGCCCAGATTGACCTCTGAGAGGAGACGCAGGATCTCGCCGATTCGTTCGATGTCTTCGCCGAGGTTGACGGCGAAGGCGTCGAATTCCTGACCAAGCGTCATCGGCACCGCGTCCTGAAGCTGAGTGCGACCCATCTTCAAGACGCCTGCGAATTCCTTGCCCTTGTCCGCAAGCGCTTCCTTGAGCGCGCCGACCGCCGCGACGAGCGGCTCGGCGGCGAATTGCAGGCCGAGGCACACCGCGGTCGGATAGGCGTCATTGGTCGATTGCGACTTGTTCACATCGTCGTTTGGATGCAGGTGCCGGTAAGCACCTTTGGCATGGCCGAGCTTTTCAAGCGCGAGATTGGCGATGACCTCGTTGGCATTCATATTGGTCGAGGTGCCGGCCCCGCCCTGGATGAGGTCTACGACGAACTGGTCGTGCAGCCGACCGGAAGCGATCTCCTTGCAGGCGGCGACGATCGCCTCGGCCTTGTGCGGGGCGAGCAGGCCAAGATCGCAATTGGCGCGGGCGGCAGCGGCCTTGACCATTGCGAGTGCCGCTACGAAATGCGGAAAATGGGAGATTGGCACGCCGGTGATCGGAAAATTCTCGACCGCCCGCAGGGTCTGAATGCCGAACCAGGCATCGGTCGGCACCTCCCTATCCCCAAGCAGGTCGTGTTCGATACGCATGGTCATGTCGTTGGCTCGCGAAAATTGAAAACGACGGGGCCGGGTTGCCGCGGCCCCGGGTGAGTGCTGAGAGCGGGGTGATCTAGACGCGCGCGCTCCCGCTCGCTGCCACCGCATCTTCGGGCTCGTAGCCCCAGGCCTCGGCTTTCCAGGCGTCGCGATCTATCCCAGGATAGCTGAATATTTCCGGATTGAAGACCGGTTCGGAAGTGCCCTCCGCCAGTTGCCTGTCGTAATCCTGCATCAGCTTCAGCGCAGGCTTGAAGAGCATGACGAGCGCCAGCAGGTTGACGAGCGCGAGCAGGCCCATGGTGACGTCGGCAAAGGCGAAAATGGTGCCGAGGTCGGAGGTGGCGCCCCAGCCGCACAGGCCAATCACCGCCATCCGGTAAAGAATGATGAGCGGCTTGTTGCGCCCGCCGAACCAGACGAGGCTGTTCTCGCCGAGATAGTAATTATAGATCATCGTGGTGAAGCCGAAGAGCATCATCGCAACGCTGACGAAGACGCGCCCCCACTCGCCGATATGGCTCGCGAGCGAAGCTTGGGCGAGGGCCACGCCGACCATTTCCTCTGCGCCCGGGCGGTAGACATCGCCGAGCAGAATGATGAAGGCGGTGCAGGAACATACGATCAGCGTATCGATAAACACCGAGAACGCCTGCACGACACCTTGCGATGCCGGATGCGGCACTTGCGCCACGGCCGCGACATTCGGAGCGCTGCCGAGACCGGCTTCGTTGGAGAAGAGTCCGCGCCGCACGCCCATAACGATAGCAGCGCCGATCCCGCCGCCGACCGCCGGCTCCAGGCCGAAGGCGCTCTTGACGATCATCAGGAGCGTGGCGGGCAGAGCATCGATGTTCAACGCAAGCACGACCAGCGCAATGGCGATGTAGCTCAGCGCCATGGCTGGCACCAGCACATCGGCGATGCGGGCGATGCGCCGGACACCGCCGGCGATGATGATGCCGACGAGGATGGCGATGCCGGCGCCAGTGGCGATCACCGGCAGGCCGAAGGCATCGTTGAGCGACGTGGCCACGGAATAGGACTGCACGCCGTTGAAACCGAAACCGAAGGTGACCAGCAAGAGCACCGAATAGACACCCGCCAGCCACTTCCATCGCTCGCCGAGGCCACGGGCGATGTAATAGGCCGGGCCGCCGCGATAGCTGCCATCCGGCTCAGCCCTCTTGTAGGCCTGCGCAAGGGTGCATTCGAAGAAGCTCGTCGCCATGCCGATGAGCCCGACGAGCCACATCCAGAATATCGCGCCCGGCCCGCCAAGCGTGATCGCCACCGCAACGCCGGCAATATTGCCGCCGCCGACACGGCCCGCAACCGAGAGCATCAGCGCCTGAAAGGAGGAGAGATGGCCATCCGACCCTCTGGCAAAGGCCTGCCCGGAACCAAGAATGCGGAACATCCGCCCGAAATGGCGAAACTGGACGAAACGCGAGGCAAGCGTAAACCACAGACCAATGCCGATCAGCACAACGATCAGCACCTTGCTCCACAGAAGGTCATTGAGAAAATCGAGCATAACATCCTCCCTTTGGCGCGCGCGGCAATCGTCGGCGCGATGATGGCCGACCGGCCGCGCCGGAAAGCCTGAGATCTCCCTGATGCGGGCTATGCCCGTTGCCACTCCCTTTGACAATTTGCCGGGTTGTTGCCAATTGGCGCATTCTGGTGCACGATTCGCGCCAGAACGCGCCGTTGCTTTTTGACGCTGAGAGAGACCTATGCACGAGAATTTCGCCGCCAACCTACGGCTTCTGTGCAGCTATCGCGGTTCGATCGCTGAGGTCTGCCGACAAGTGAAGATCAATCGACCGCAATTCAATCGCTATCTCGGCGGCCGCCACTTGCCTTCCGCCCATATTCTGCGCCGCCTATGCGATTTCTTTGGTGTCGAGGAACACGAGATACTGCTCCCGGCCGTGCGTTTCGCGGAGCTTGTGCAACTGCGTCCTCGCGCGCGCGTCGAAGTGCCGGCGGCAACTCCCGAGGCCGCTCACCTGAGCCGCCTGAAGGAGATTGGGAGCGCCGGCTTAGATAAATATCTCGGCTATTACTTTGAAAACTATTACTCGATGGCCTATCCGGGACGGATTTTGCGTACTCTCGTCCGTTTCGAACAAAGCGAAGGTGGTATCTTTTACCGGCGCAGCGAGCGCCTCGTAGAGCGTCCCGGTGAGAAAGCATATCGCGGCGTCTATCGCGGCATGGCGCACTTTCTGAGGGACAGGATTTTCCTTGTCGATTACGAGACGCTGACCGGACTGGAAATCAGCCAGACTATCCTGTTCCCTTCTTTCAAGAACCGCATCACCCGCCTGACCGGCCTCAAGCTCGGCGTCTCCGGCAGCGGCGAGCGCATGCCCTGTTGCGCGCGGGTGGTATATGACTATCTCGGCCTGGCAGTGAATCCGCGTCAGGCGCTATCTATGTGCGGCCTTTACGAGCCGGACGATCCGCGGCTTGACGCGGCGCTGCGCGCCGCTGTCACCAACGACATCGCCCCGGGTCAAGTGCTGTTCCGCGCCAACTTCATCTGAGAATGACTCGTGGTCTCGCTGCCCGTCGCTCCGGCCGGTCTCTCGGGGGCTGCCCGGAATCCCCGAAATATCGAGCGGCGGCCGTTCGGCCTCTGGGCAATACGAAAGAGCGACCCTACCAGCCGACCCATCAGCTCACGCCGCGAGCTTCACGGGCAGTTGTGCCAGCGCGCGAATCCCAAGGCGCTTGCGCCACCTGATGCTTGATACGTCGCCGTTCAGGCTCACGTCTGGAAAGCGGGTAAGGATGCGGTCGAACGCGATTGCCGCCTCTGCCCGCGCGAGTTGGAACCCGAGGCAGAAATGCACTCCAGTACCGAAGGAGAGATGCGGATTCGGGTGGCGCGTGATGTCGAAACGGTGCGGGTGCTCGAACTTGGCAGGATCGCAGTTGGCCGCCGCCAGGAACGCGGCGATCATGTCACCGCGGCGAAATTGCTGTCCCTGCCAACTCATGTCGCGCCTCGCGAAGCGCGGCTTGGTCATCTGCACCGGCGATACGTAGCGCAGGCACTCCTCGACACAGGTGGGCAACAGGCTTCGATCATTCTGCAGCCGAAGCAATTGATCCTCGTGCGACAGCAGCGCAAAAAGCCCGCCGGCAATCAGATGCGTGGTGGTTTCCTGCCCTGCTCCGAAGAGCAGGAAGATCATCGAGACAAGTTCGTCCTCGCTGAGCGTCTGCCCATCCGTTTCGGCATCCCGCAACGCGGCGACCAGGCCGTCAGGCAACGCTCCCCCTCCCCGGCGCGAGACGCGGCGGAGATAACGCACCACACGGACAACGCCGGGAACGGCGCGGATGACGGCGCCAATATTGGCAGTGTCCGTCAGACCGCCGAGCCATCTCTTGAAGCGATCGTGATCCTGCTCCGGCAGGCCGAGCACCGCGCAGATCACCGAAAGCGGCAGGTCCCGGCAGAACTCGGACATGAGATCGGCCTCCCTCTTGCCATCCAGGCGATCGAGGAGCCGATCGGCGATTTGCGTGATCGTCGGCTTCATGGCTTCAATCGAACGACGCTGGAATGCCTGGTCGACGAGCCCCCGCAGACGGCGGTGCTCGGGGTCGTCGAAGCCGATCATGTTCAATGCCAGAAGGCTGATTGTCCTCGGCAGAAACTTCAGAATTCGCGCCTGTGTCCTGCTCCCCGCATTTGCGGGGTCGCGCGCGAAGCTCTCGTGATCCTTCAACAGCGCCGCACAGGCGTCATGTGTGACCGCGAACGACGTGCGGCCGAGTATCGGCAATTTCATGCGAACGACGGCGCCCTCCGCTCGCATGCGGTCGAACGTGGGGAGGGGATTTGCGTGGAACTCCGGCGACAGGACATCGAAATCATGCGGCTCGATCATACTCGTCACTCCGAGAGCTTGCTGGAAGGGCCATCGCGACTCGGGCGAAGCCGCTCGGCAAGGCAGTAACCTATATGGGAATCAGCGCTGGAGATGTACATGAGGGGCGGCTTGAGTTCGAGCAATCCTGGGCGGCCGGTTCCTCCAGCAAAAGCGGCCGCTCCGAGCCTATGCGTTGGACTTCTTGAATTCCCACGCCGCATGTCGCGAGCGTCACCCAGCCGGAAACCGCCGCCGCAGGCAATTCCTTTCAGTCCGTTGCATTCCGGCGGTCGATTGTCGATAACGACAATTGCTATCGATTTTCGTTATCAAGGCAGCCCATGTCATGAAACGCCGCGACCTGTTGCCGGGATTGGTGAGGCTGCATGTGCTTCGACACGCCGGTGAACAGAAAATCTACGGCCAGCGGATGATCGAGGAACTGCAGCACGGCTGTCGGCTTTCGGCGGCACGCTCTATGCCCAGGCTGTGCAAGATGTAGCGGGACGGTTATCTCTTGTGAAGGATTGGCACTCGCGGTTCGAGAGTCACTGGAGAGACAATGACAAATGAGTAACCCGGCAACCGACGTGAAGGCAATGACAAACCGGCAGGGGAGCGCGGGCGAAGTCTTTGTCGCTTTTCTGAAGTTGGGGCTCACATCGTTCGGCGGGCCGATCGCCCATCTCGGCTACTTCCGCGACGAACTCGTCGTGCGCCGGCGCTGGATCGACGAGAAGGGCTATGCGGATCTCGTGGCCCTGTGTCAGTTCTTGCCGGGACCGGCGTCCAGCCAAGTCGGCTTCGCCCTGGGTCTCCTCCGTGGCGGTCCGCTCGGGGCGGCGGCTGCCTGGGCCGCCTTCACGCTCCCATCTGCGCTGCTGCTGGTGCTGTTCGCCCTAGGGGCAACCGCCTTCGGCGGTCCGATCGGCTCCGGCGTCATTCACGGACTGAAGGTCGTGGCGGTCGCAATCGTCGCACAGGCTGTCTGGGGCATGGCCAGGAATCTCTGCCCGGACAGGGAACGCGCCAGCATTGCCCTTGCCGCCGTGTTGATCGTGATAATCTTCGCAGGCTCGCTTGGGCAGATCACTGCAATCTTCGCCGGCGGCCTCGCCGGACTGTGGCTGTGCCGGGCCAAAGGAGAGGCAATTACGGGGCATGTAAGGTTTCCCGTGTCGCACAAAGCGGGCGCGGTCGCCCTGGTTCTGTTCTTCGCCCTGCTCGTCGGCTCACCTCTGCTAGTGGCGGCGACTTCATCGCAAGCTCTCGCCGTCTTCGATTCCTTCTTTCGGGCGGGATCGCTGGTGTTTGGCGGGGGGCACGTCGTGTTGCCGCTGTTGGAGGCGGAGGTCGTCCGCCCAGGTTGGGTGACGGCCGATCAGTTCCTGGCTGGATATGGAGCGGCACAGGCTGTGCCGGGGCCGCTCTTCACCTTCGCGGCCTACCTCGGCACGGCGCTCGGTCCGGAGCCGAACGGGCCGCTCGGGGCAACCATTGCCCTCATCGCCGTCTTCGTGCCGGGCTTCCTTTTGCTGATCGGCTTTATTCCCTTCTGGGATGCATTCCGGGCGCAGCCGACCGCCCAGGCTCTCATGCGCGGCGCCAACGCCGCGGTCGTCGGAATCCTTGGTGCAGCACTTTACCAACCGGTCTGGACGAGCGCGATCATCGGGCCACACGAGTTCGCGCTGGCGCTGACATGCTTCGTTCTTCTCATGGCCTGGAAGTCTCCGCCTTGGGTCGTGGTGATCGTCGCCGCAATCGGCGGAGTGCTGATCGGCTTCGGGTAAAGGCAATTCGACGTGATGGACTATCTGCTCCTCGCCGCCTCGGGATTCATCGCCTGGATCGTTTCGACGATTGGCGGCGGGGGTGGCGCCATGCTCCTGGTGCCGCTCATCGGGTTCATCGCCGGTGCACAAGCCGTCGCTCCGGTGGCCGCAGTCGCCACGCTTGTTGCGGGAGGCGGACGCGCTTTGGTGTTTTTCCAGGACATCGAGTGGCGCGTCGTAGCCTGGGGACTGCCCGGTGCAGCCCTCGGCGGCATCCTCGGTGCTGCGGTCTTCTCGAACACTTCGGCGGAATGGCTTCAGATAGTCATCGGCCTGTTCCTGATCTCCACAATATTCCAGTACGGATTCGGCCGGCGGGAAAGGACCTTTGCAGTTGCGACCTGGTGGTTCTTCCCGGCAGAGCTCGTCGTCGGATTCCTCTCCGGTCTGATCGGCGCCATGGGGCCGATCCTGAACTCTCTCTACCTCAATGCCGGCATAACCAAGGAAAAGATGGTCGGGACAAAGACTGCGATCTCCTTTCCCATGCATCTCGTGAAGATCGGCGCATACACCGCTTTCGGAACGTTGACGGGTGAACTGCTGTTGTTCGGCATTGCGGCCGGACTGGGAGCCCTCGTCTCCAACTGGGTGGCCAAACGCATGCTGAAGGGCATGAGCGAACTGAACTTCCGAGCGATCGTTGTCGGCTTCATGGCAATCAGCGGAGCACTCATGATCTGGGAGCAAAGAGAGGCGCTGCTCCAGACTTTTGGGGGAAGCGGCTGAAAGGATCCCGCGGCGGGCAATCCCCGAAGCCTAACTTCCCAGACGGCCGCGCCAGCATCGGCGGGCGTCCGGCTCAGCACGCCTGCGTTTTCGAACCAGTGATACCGGCAAAGAAACCGCAGCTAAAAACATTTCAGAGGAGAGAGGCGCCGGAGCCGGCGCCTCAAACATGGTCAAGCGTCCAGTCGATCAGCCGATCAGGGCGTTGTTGTCGCGCTTAATGGCGATTACCGTCGAGCGCGGCAATTTGCCATCGCCGTCCGGGAAGGGAGCGTCGGGGTGCTGGATGCCAACGAACATGGTGCGCTTGTCCGCGGACCAGGTCATGCCGGTGACTTCGGCACCCTTCGGGCTCGTGAGGAAGCGCTCTATGCGGCCGGTGGCAGGGTCGCCCGCGAGCATCTGATTGTTGCCCTGACCCAGGAATTCGCCTTCGTTGGTGTCTTCACCGTCCGTCTGGATCCAAAGGAGGCCGGTGGAGTCGAACATCATGCCGTCCGGCGAGTTGAACATGTTGCCGGAGTTGATGTTGGACGAACCGGCATAGGCGTCGCCCCTATGGACGTCCGGATTGCCGGCCATGACGAACAAGTCCCACTTGAACTTGCCATCGGCATGGTCATCGTTGTCCGGATACCAGCGGACAATCTGGCCATATTCGTTCTTTTCGCGCGGGTTGACGCCGCCGACAGGCATTTCGTCGCCCCCGGCATTCTTCTTGACGCCACGATTGGTGTTGTTGGTGAGTGCACAATAGGCTTCGATCGCGACGGGGTTGATTGCAACCCACTCCGGACGGTCCATGGTGGTAGCGCCGACCTTCGAGGCGGCCTGCCGGGTGAAGACGCATATTTCGTCCATCTTCATGCCGGTCGTTTCGGGAGTGAGGGCCAGCCATTCGCCATTGCCGTCGTCGGAGAACCTGGCGACATAGAGCGTGCCTTCATCGAGCAGCTTGGAGGTATTGCCGCCTGGGACATAGATGCCGTTCGAGACATATTTATAAAGGAATTCGCCACGTTCGTCGTCGCCCATGTAGACGACCACGCGACCGTCGCGTGCGATCACGACAGCGGCGTTTTCATGCTTGATGCGGCCGAGCGCCGTGCGCTTGACCGGGGTCGACGACGCATCCGACGGATCGATTTCCACGACGTAGCCGGCGCGACGCGGTTCGTTCGGGTTCTTCGAGACGTCAAAACGGGGATCGAAGGCCTCGTAGCCATAACGGGTCTCGGCTGCGATGCCATAGCGCTTGAAGTCGTCGGGCATCGCGAAGTTCGGGTCGGTGGAACCGAAGTAGCCGTTGAAGTTTTCCTCACAGGTGAGATAGGTGCCCCACGGCGTCCTGCCCGCGCCGCAGTTGTTGAAGGTCCCGAGACAGTCGGTGCCGCTCGGATCAGCTTCAGTCTTGAGAAGATCGGATCCGGCGGCTGGACCGGAGATCTTCATCGGCGTCAGATGAGTAATGCGGCGGTTGAAGGGGCTGTCGAGCACGATTTCCCAGCCGTTCTCACCTTCGGCGACCTCCATTACGGTGACGCCCTGCAGGTTTTGCAGGATCTTCACGTCGTCGGCGCTCTTGGGCATGCCCTTTTCATTATTCGGAAGATTGGTTTCATTGTTGACGTATTCGTGGTTGACGGCAATGACCTGATGGCCGCCGACCACGAACAGTTCCATGCCGTCGGTGTTTTCACCGAAGACTTTGTCGGCGTTCTCGACGCTGACGCCGTTGGCCGGGTCGAGATCCGGAACATTCGAAAACAACGGCTGGCCCCACTTCGCGAGCGGCTTCCAGGAATAGCCTTCCGGAACGTGAACCGTACCGTCGGTGGCGATCGGAATTGGCTTGAACGGGAAGCGGGAAGCGGCTTCCTGAGCCTGCGCCGAGGTGGAGTTCATCAGGCTGCCGAGCGTGCCCATGGCTGCAGCGGCGGAGCCGATGGCGAGTACACCGCCAAGAAAGCCGCGGCGTGAAATGGCCGCTTCGATCACCCGATCGAAGTCGGTTTCGGCCGGAGGCGGATTCTGCAGTTCGTCCCATTCGTCCCAGGACAGCTTGTTCTTGTCGATCTCGGTCACGGCTTTCTCCATCGTTGCTTATCCGAACAATTCCGACGATGGGGCGTATCGTTGTTAAATTACATTCATATGACGGGAGCGACAGCCTCGCTCTCAACGTCAGCAAAGCCTGGACTACGGCACTTGGTTCGAACCTGGACCCCGAAAGGTGATCCAAGCGCACAGAAAGGCCCGCAACCGGCAAGATAAATCGCGGTGTCGTTGAGCCAGACCGCAATCCGCTTGAATGCAGATGCCCTCCCCCGTGATAGCGCGTTAAGCCTCCATTAGCGTAGCAGCATGTACGTTCACGACGCAGCGCGCCGCGGGCATGATGCCTCCTGCTTCTCCGGCCTGACGGACCGAGGAATTCTTACAATAATCCCCCGCAGGTATCATCCCATGCACAGGAATACACTCTCGGAAAGCCGCCAGACACAGCTACTGGTGCTGCTCGTCGCTGCTGTGTTCATCTTGGTCGCCGCCGCACTCGCCGGACTGGTTGCGGGCTCGATCGCTACCCTCACGACGACGGCCGATGACATCGATGACCAAAGAGCCCTGCAAGCTACGTCGGGAGCGGTGCAGGCGCTTCGCAAGCAGATGGCGGCGACCCTGCGCGACAACGCGTACTGGGACGATGCATATGCCGAGGTGAGCGCCGATACGCGCGCCGACTGGATTATTGAAAACTGGGCGTCGACCTCCGCCGACTACCCTCTTTATGACACCGCCATCGTTGTCGATAGCCGGAATCTGCCGGTTGTCGCATACCGCAAAGGCGTTCCGATGGACGTCATGCCGAGCGAATCCGTTGACGACTTCCAAGCATTGCTCGACGCGGCGAGACGGGTGAAGATGTCCGACGAAGTTCCGGTGCATTTCGCACGCTCCTCCGCCGGAACCGAACTTATCGGCGCGGCCGCGATTCAACCGTTCGAAAGCGATGAGTCACTCGACCCGGGAGATTTCCATGTGCTCGTATTCGCAAAGCTGATTACCCCGGCCGTCGTGGCCGAGGTGTCCGGCAGTTTCGCAATTGCGGACCTGCGTCTTGAATTGAAGCCTTCGGCGGGACGATTGGCCGTTGCATTGAAAGATGTGTCGTCCAAGGATATCGCCTATTTCACCTGGCCTTCGATGGCCCCAGGCACAAAGAGCTACGAGAAGATCGACGGCGACCTGCGAACCGCAGGCGCGATTTTAGTCCTGTTTCTCTGCGCCATCGGTTTCGCGGGTGGCATAACGGTCCGCAATCTGCGCAAAAGCGAACACGCTTCGCGACATCGCGCCCTGCATGATCCTCTGACTGGGCTCTTGAACCGCGCAGGACTCCTTGAGAACGTCGCTGCTGTTTCCAGCTGGGTACGACTGAACGGGAAGCAGGTGAAGCTCCACTTCATCGATCTGGACGGGTTTAAGGCGGTCAATGATGCCTGGGGGCACGCGGTTGGAGACGCCCTCATTGTCGCCGTTGCCCACCGGCTGCGCGACGCCTTGCCGAATGACGCATTTGCTGCTCGCCTGGGCGGTGACGAATTCGCGGTTGTGACCATCGACGAACTTGGTGCTGAGCTTGTCCCGGGCTTCGGCGGGCGGCTTCAAGAAGCCCTGGCGAGCGTCTTCGAGATTGACGGACGGTCGATCGAGATCGGCTGCAGCATTGGCGTCGCGGTATCCGCGCTCGGCTCGGTGCAGACCGACGAACTCATGCGCCGAGCCGACATCGCACTTTACCGTGCGAAAGATCTCGGCCGCGGCATGACCATCGACTTCGACAACAGCTTTGACGATGACGCCCTCCAACAGGCGGAACTGGAGAGCCAGTTGCGCACCACGCTGCTGAAGGGCGGTATATCGGTGCTGTTCCAACCGCTAATCGATGCTCGCTCCGGCGCAGTGACCGGCGTTGAAGCGCTAGCGCGCTGGCATAGGGAGGATGGGATCGCAATCGGTCCCGATGTGTTCATCCAGATCGCCGAGCGCGCCGGCATGATTGATTTGCTCGGCATGCAGGTGTTGAGGACGTCGCTGAACGCCGCCGCGGCGTGGCCGGCGCTCAATCTCGGAGTCAACATTTCTCCGCTGCAGCTTAAGAACCCGCGCTTCGTCGAGCAGGTCACAGCCGCAATCAAAACTGCGGATTTCGACCCTCGCCGGCTGACGATCGAGGTGACGGAGGGCGTTCTAATTTCCAATCCAGAACAGGCGCGTCGCGCAATCGACGGGTTGAGGAAGATCGGCGTCAAGGTTGCGCTGGACGATTTCGGTGCTGGATATGCCAGCATCGGATCACTCCGGCGCTTTGGGTTCGACCGGATGAAAGTGGATCGCTCGCTGGTGGCTGCTTTGGAAGTCGATCACAACGCCGGCGCCGTCCTTCAGGCTACGGTCGCTCTCGCCAATGCGCTGCAAATCCCTGTCACGGCAGAGGGGATCGAGACGGAACAGCAGGCGACGGCGGTGCGGCTGTCGGGCTGCGACGAACTTCAGGGATATCTCTTCAGCAGACCGGTGAGTGCCGACGAAGTTACGGCACTCTATGGCGCAGCCGATGCGAGCTGCAGCGCGAGCCACAGCAGTCGCTGACCTCTGTGGCAAGGATAGCCAAGACTGCCGATGTCGCGGCAAGACATTGCGGACTGTCCGAGGCGCAGCCGCCTTGGCGGGACGGGCATTGAACTGGCATGGACGGCCATATAGACATTTTGCGACGAATGAATTCGCGACCTCTATCGTCCACCTGTCTCGGCCGTCATTTCCTCCTTCGGATCACATTCTCGTGCGGGCCACACCAGTGCCGGTATGGTGGATGAAATTGAACTGACCGTAGGTGTCCTTCAGGTTCAACTCGATCGGCCTGGATGCCTTCGCCGATGCACTGGCGATTTCTGCGATCTCGAACTCTATCCCCGCCGGTAGATCGATACGCACCCGATGCGGCTCTCCCGTAGCAGGGCTGATGATTGGGCGCGCGGTTGATTCCAAAACGCCCGGGATCACGACCCGTGCTGTCCTCGCCTCGATATCGGCTTCGAATTCGATAGGCTTGAAGATCGTTTCGTGTACCGTGTTCGACATGGCGCGGAACACCCACCAATGCGTGGTGGCCTCCTCGGTCTCTCCGCCATGCAGCACTGTGGTCAACGCTTGGCGCTGCTTCTCGTCGGCACGTTCGTCAACGATCGCTAGCATCGTCCCGTTACCCTCGAAGATTGCCCCGGGCCACTCATAAAGGACACCCCAATGAAGTCCGTCGAGATTGACGTCGCCGAAATGGCCGCGCTCGATCCGACCGAGTTCGAAGCCCCGGCACCCTCCATGAGTCGGACGCAGTTCGAATTGGCAGGGGCAATTGTAATCGCAGTTGCAATTGCTGAATGCGAGGGCGTCGATTCTCCAGTCAATCATGGTGTTCTCACGAACCGCGATTCTATAACTCGAGCGCCAATGGCGTAGCCGTCCTCTCGCTCAGTGGCACGCCCCTGGACGGTCGACTGGCCCGGCTTAGCGGCGACAGTCTATAACGTTTGGCGGCGTCGCAGAAGTCGACCGAAAGTACTAAGAATTGATGCAGCATGACAGTTGTGTCGGATGCAGAAGAGCTATTGAGCAGGACGACGCCCGTACGAGCGCAGTCTTGGCGTTTGCGAGTTCCCGTCGATCCCTGATGCCAAGCCGCGGAGCGCTTTGTCAGATGCCGTGGCGAACGGCATTGCTCCAAACGAGCTCGAGCTGAAGCAGCGTCTGGAAGGCCGTCTCAAGATCCCTCCGTTCCTGCGCAGCCCGGCTTAGCCCACGTTCGTAGGATTTTCCCGCCTCCCGCAGGTCTGCACACAGCTTCTTGCCCTTTTCCGATAGCCGAATGCGGGCAGACCGTTTGTCCCGCTGCGACGCGATCCGCTCGATATAGTCCCCCCCGGCAAGCTGCTTCAGGTGGTAGGAAACATTGGAACCCATGTAATGGCCGCGGTCCAAGAGCTCGCCCACCGAGAGTTCCGTCCCTCCGATAGCCAAAAGAACCATTGCCTGCGCTGGCCCGATGTCGTCCACGCCGAGCATCGTCAATTCCGCACGCAGCACCCCATAAAACCGCCGGCTTGCACGCTCCATGACACGGGCAAGCTCGAGATAGCTGACCAGGGGGTCTTCGCCGCCGCGATGTGGCTCAGGAGGGCTGGGGGCACTTGTCAGCGCGTCGCTCCCACGCTGTGCTGCCACGGTGGCTCCCAGATTTACCGACGGCAATCCCTGATTCATCCCTCACTCCATTAGAGAATTGCGCAGTCCGACGCCCCTAGCAGCAGTGGAGGAACGCGAGCAGAGATCCGCGCACGCCAGCAAAACGCTGCGGCTTCGAACCCTGACTTCGCGCCATAGCAATGCTGTCACCGTTGCCACACGTGTTTATGCGTTTTTTAGCAGGAAGACATAAGCACGTTGGGGAAACGAGCGTAACCGTAGAAACTTGGGGCTTTCTGCAGGGGCATCGGAGCCGTTGCGATGTCGCGCGGGGGGCTTACGACTGCGTCCAATTGCTCGGCTGTTCGTTTCGCTGATGGATAGCGGTCAGCAAGCGGCCCGGTTGGCAGGGGCCGTTCGGGTCGGATACCTCGTCACCAAGCATCACGCCAGCGTCGTTTTGTTCACGCTGCTTGCCCCTTTTCCCTTACGGGTCCATTCTCATTCCCCCTATTGGAATGTTTCGGAAGCCGGTCCGAGGCTCTCGATGGGTCTACGGGGTCGATCGATGAACTGTGAGGGCTGCGGACTTGAGATCCAGAGCGGCTTTGCCTTCTGCCCGAAATGCGGGATGAGGCAACCAGAACCCTGCCCTGGCTGCGGTTATCCGTGCCCGTCCGACTTTGCTTTCTGCCCAAAATGCGGCGCTCCCACGAACAATGCGGGCGCAGCGGGGGACCCTACCAGCCGCGCCGGCTCGGCGCCGAGCGGGAAGGTTGGGCAACCGGCCCTGGCCGCCGTCGACGCCGACCGCCGTACGGTCACCGTTCTGTTCGCGGATCTCAGCGGTTTCACCGCACTGTCCGAGCAAATCGACCCGGAACTCATGCAGGCCCTGCAAAACGAGCTGTTCGAGGAGCTTACCGAGGCAGTGCAGACGTTCGGCGGCTTCGTTGACAAGTTCATCGGCGATGCCCTGTTAGCACTGTTCGGCGCGCCGGTCGCGCATGAGGAGGACCCGGAACGAGCGCTTCGCGCCGCCCTCGACATGGTCGAGCGAGCTTCGCGCATGCGCGAGCGCTGGCAGGCGCGGGCCGGCTCGCCGCCAGTCCTCCATATCGGCGTCAACACCGGACCGGTGGTCACCGGCGGCTTCGGCGCGGGAAGCGCCAAATCTTATTCGGTGACCGGCGACACCGTGAATACAGCGCAGCGGCTGCAATCGATGGCGTCACCCGGCGAGGTACTGGTCGGGCCACTGACCCAGCGCCTCGCCCGGCATGCCTTCTTCTTCGAAAACGCTCGGCGAGACCACGCTGCGCGGCAAGTCAGGAAGCATACGGGTTTATCGCCTGCGGGGTTTGCGCGAAGCCCCGCGTCCGGCGCGTGGCTTGGAGGCACTGGGCCTCAGCGCTCCGCTGATCGGCCGAGATGCCGAGCTTGAGCGGATGTTGGCGAGCCTCGATCTGGCGTGCCGGGGTTCGGCCCAACTAGTGCGGCTGGTCGGAGAGGCCGGCATCGGCAAGTCGCGGCTGGTGAACGAGTTCATCGCCCGCATTCACGACGAAGAACGCTTTGCCGCTGTCGCGATCAGGAAGGCGGCCTGCTCCCCGCTCGGAGAGCAGTCCTATGGTACGCTTGCTGCCGTCGTTCGAAGCGCCGCCGGTATGCCGCAAGGCGGCCCCGTAGCTGAAACCAGGGCAAAGCTTTCCGACCTGCTGGGCGAGCTCGGCCTGGACGACGATGAGGCCGCCCGCCTGACGCCGCTTCTGTTCCATGTCCTGGGTCTCGGCGATCCCGACGGCGCCCTGCGCCATGTCGAACCCGAACAACTGCGCAGGCAGATCTTCTTTGCCATCCGCACCATCTTCGAAAGGCGGCTGGCTCTCGGGCCGCTGCTGATTGTGGTGGAGGATTTGCATTGGGCCGACGCTGTATCGCTCGAGGCGCTGCGGTTTCTGATGGACCGGCTGGAACGGCCGCGGCTGATCCTGGTGTTCACCCATCGCCCGACATTCGACGCGGAACAACTCGATTCGAGGCGGATCAGCCACACGACGCTACGTCTCGCTCCGCTTGACGACAATGATGGGCGCAGGCTGCTCGCCGCCCTTTTCGGAGAAGGCTGTGACCAGACGTTGAACAAACTCGGCAACCGGATTCTCGACCGTGCCGGCGGAAACCCGCTATTCGTCGAAGAGATCGTGCGCGGCTTCATTGAGAGCGGGGTTCTGGTGCGCGACGGGCTTCATTGGCAGGCTGCCGCGAGCGAAACGGCAGTTGAGATTCCGGCGAGTATTCAAGCTATGCTGCTCGCCCGCATGGACAGGCTGCCGTCCGAAGCGCGAAGGCTGGCCCAGGAGGCGGCGGTCCTCGGTCCGCGCTTCGACGCAAGGCTGCTGACCGCAGTTTCAGCCCACCCAAGGAAAATCGAGGCGGGGCTCGATCTGCTCTGCGATGCGGAGATCATCGAGGAGGTGGCCGACATCGGTTCAACCGCGTCGCAATCCTATCGTTTCACTCAGGCCCTGCTCCAAGACGTGATCTACCAAAATCTCCTCCTGCAGCGGCGTACCGAAATGCATGGGCAGGTCGGGACCGCGTTGGAACAATTATGCGGGCAAGAGCCAGAACGCCTTGAAGATGTGCTGCTCCTCGGCCATCATTTCAGCCTGAGCGCGAACAAGGCAAAAGGTGCGCGCTATTTGTGTTCGGCCGGAGACCGGGCCCGTACGATCTACGCAAATGACGACGCTATCCGACATTACCAGCAGGCGCTGACGGCGCTCGCCGATGATCCGGAATCCGAGGAGCTCAGGCTCTCTCTGCGCGAGCGCATCGCCGACCTTTGCGGTTCGGCGGGCCGGCGCGGGGCAGCCCATGAACACTACCGGACGGTGCTCGAGGCTCGCCGGGCCAGAGGCGACCGCGCTGGGGCGGCGCGGATATTGCGGAAGCTCGGCCGGCTGCTTTGGCAAGCCGGTAAAAGAAGCCAGGCTGAGGCACACTATGCCGAAGCGGCTCTGTCGCTCGAAGGAACGGACGCGCGAATCGAACAAGCGCTTCTGCTCCAGGAGCGTGGTCGCCTGGCATTTCGCATCGGCGAGCACTCCGCCGCCGTCAAATGGGCGGATGAAGCGCTCGAACGGGCCGAGTCGCTGCCGATGGATGCCGACGAGGGGACTAGGTTGGAGGCGGCGCACGCAACGGCTGAGGCGCTCAACACAAAGGGAGTCGCGCTGGCGCGGCTCGCACGAAGCCGCGAGGCGGTGCTCGAGGTGGAACGGAGCGTCGACGTCGCCGAGGCCGCCGGCCTGCTTAGCGCCGCCTGCCGCGGCTATACGAATCTTGGCGTGCTCTACACTGTGATCGATCCGGCGCGGGCAATCGAGGTGTGTCGTCGGGGGCTGGAAGTGGCTCGCCGCATCGGCGATCTCGGCTTCCAAGCACGTCTTCTCGCCAACCTCGCTGTCGCCAGTTGCACCTTCACCGACCGCTGTGGCGACGAAGGCGTTCGCGCCGCTGAGAAGGCAATCGAGCTAGACCGCGCACTCGACCAACGCGAGCATCTGCCTGTCCCGCTCATTGTTCTTGGACAGATCCATCAGTGCCATGTGGAGCCGGAGCTCGCGGCACGCTGTTACAACGAGGCACTGGAGATGGCGCGGGAAACAGGCGAGCCGCAAATGCTTTTTCCGTGTTACGAGGGCCTTGCCACACTGAGTCTCGAGGTCGGCGACATGGCCGAGGCCGAGCGGTATTTTTCCCTGGCGCAGGATGTATGCAACCAGCACGGGCTCGACCCCGAAGGATTGGTCATCTTGCCGTTTCTCGATTAGCCGGGTGGAGGAACTCTGTCCGGGCGTCACCCCGATGGCCGCAGCCGGGCGACCGTGTGCCAAATATTGTTGCCCGATGCGATTACCAGTGACGGGAAGAAGGCTGTCTTGATCGGCCGGTCTGCATTGGCCATTCTTCAGGCGTCACATCGCTGCATCGGCGCGAATCGATAGGATTTTGAGCGGAAAGCGGCCGAAGCGCATGCGGCCGCACAGGTACTCTATCCCGTTGGTATTCGCGCCAAGCGGAACGAGGCTGCTCCACGGTGGCATTGATGAAGCTGGCGAGGAGCGGTGCGGTTCCATCGGCTTGCTGTTTTGGTGCGAGACGGTACTGGAAGCCCATGAACGAGGGGTGGTCAGGCGGCCAACGCGCGCGCTGCGGTCAGGATCTCATTGGCAGAAGGAAACTTGCCCAGCCCGGCTAGTCCATCGCGCGCGCACTCAATGTTAGCCCAGCGGACGAAGCCGTCCCTGTCGATCAAAAATTGGCCCTTCAGTTGCGGCCACTGGCGCTCCATATCGGCCTGGTCCGTTTCGTTCTCCCTGTAGTTGTCCAGCTTTCCAATGGCCTCGGCCGCCCGCGTGATCGGCAGCGGTTGTGATAACAATCCGTCCGGGTTGATCAGGGTCGTTTCCAGCGCCCTCAGAAACTCCGGTGTCGGTATGGGTCTTGGGACGCCGTATGCCTGATGCGTCGAGAGTTCGGGATCAGCCGCCAGACGAAGGCGTGTGGGCCGGTATCGGAAATAAAGCTGGGCGTTGTCCGGCCGGGTTGCCACAACTCCGAGCGTTTCAACGCCTGCAGACTTAAGCGCAGGCTCGGATGCTGCGATCTGGGCGATTGCTCGGCGGCAGAAAGGGCACCAGAGACCGATGAACAATGCAAGAAAGAACGGGGTCCTTCCCCGATAGTCGGCCAAGGAAACCGTTCCGCTGCCGTCCACTGCGGGTAGAGCAAAATCCGGAGCGGGCTCGCCTGGCGAAACAGGTTGGGAAATCTGGGTGATGTTCATGGGAACGACTCCTCCTAACGGCACCACCATGAATTCAGCGCAGATCGGCGAAAGATGCTGGAAGAGTTTACATGTCTAGGCGTCACTAAGACAATGATCTCAAGGTTGCTATAGAGCGACAATCTGGATGAGATCACCTTTGCCGCATGTAACTATTCGCCCTTTTGAGCGAACACCCTCGCGACGAGCCGTGCACAGGGCCCATGAACGCCATGGCTTCACCCTGCGATGCCGCCGGTACCGTTGCCTGCGAGCCCGTTACGGTGTGCGTATGCCCTGCGATGTAAAGAGATGAATCCTTCTCATGTCGGGAGCGATCTTGATGGGCTGGCCAGGCTGTAGGTCGACCCGGTCGCGCAGCACGATGTTCACGTCCGAAGACCCGAGCTTCGCAAGCACATGCGTTTCCGATCCGGTCGGCTCGACCACGATCACGCTAGCCGGCGCACCCTTATCGACGATGGAGAGATGCTCCGGGCGGACGCCGTAGACCGCCGCCGTCGCGCCTCGATAGCCCTCAGGCATTGGAAGCGCCGCCCCCCCATCGGTGACGAACTGCCCATTGAGGATCGCCCCTTCGAAGAGGTTCATCGCCGGCGAGCCGATGAAGGTCGCAACGAAGGTGTTGGCCGGCCGACGGTAGAGCTCGAGCGGCTTGCCGACCTGCTCGACCCTGCCGCCGCGCATGACAACGATCCGATCGGCCATCGTCATCGCTTCGATCTGGTCGTGGGTGACGTAAACCGTGGTGGTTTTCAGCCGCTGATGCAGGTCCTTGATTTCGGCGCGCATGGTGACGCGCAGCTTGGCGTCGAGGTTGGAGAGCGGCTCGTCGAATAGGTAGACCTGCGGCTGGCGCACGATCGCCCGTCCCATTGCCACGCGCTGACGCTGGCCGCCGGAGAGCTGTTTCGGCAGCCGATCGAGCAGAGGCCCGAGCGCCAGGATGTCGGCCGCTTCGCGCACGGTCTTTTCAATCGTCGCTCGGTCCTGGCCCTTCAGTTTCAGCGCGAAGCCCATGTTGTCCGCGACGGTCATATGCGGATAGAGGGCATAGCTCTGGAAGACCATGGCGATGTCCCGCTCTTTCGGAGCGACGTCGTTGACCACGCGACCACCGATGCGGATTTCGCCGCCGCTGATGTCCTCGAGCCCCGCAAGCATGCGCAACAGGGTCGACTTGCCGCAGCCGGAGGGGCCGACGAGAGTGACGAATTCGCCGTCTTCGATGTTCATGGAGATGTCATGAATCACCGGAACGGCACCGTATTGTTTGCGAACCTGATCGATCGAGACGGATGCCATGAATTCCTCCCTTTGATTGCGCGTTAGAGCTTGAGCTGCCAGATGCTAGCCGAGGCGACATTGTCTTTGGGTGCCGTGAGGCGGGCGGAACGCACACTCGCGAATCCGGGCAAGCGCTTGGTCCCGGTCCATCGGCCGTTGTCGGCAAAGACCTCGATCGAGCCGACGTCGAGGAATATGCGCAGCGTCGAGGGCCTCGCCCCGGCCGCGATGTAGCGGGGCAGCAACTTGCCGTCCGGAACGTCGTAGAGGATGCTCAGGCCCTCTGCATCGAGCCGGACGCCGAGGTCGACGTCGGGATGGTCGAATTCGAGATCGAGGCCGGCGCCGGGCGCGGTGAGATCGATGACGATCTCGACGGCTCCGTTGGTGAGCTCGACCTTGTCTCCGGCGAGCAGCCGGTCCTCGTCGACCAGATCCTGGCGCAAGCTGTCGACGGCATCGACCGGCGGCGTCAGCAAGACATCGTGATCAAGTAGCACCCGGCGCGGGAGTGTCATGGCGGTTGGAAAGTCGATCTTCTTCGAAATCTCAGTCCAGTTCGCCAGCCACGCAATGCCCACGGGGCCGGAATGATCGACGAAGGCCTGGAACGCATAGGCATCGGTTGCAAAGTCGAGTTCCTGCTCGAATTCCTTGACGAAGGTACGGCCGTCGAAGCGGCCGACCGTTGCAAGGGTTATATTGCGTCTCGCCGTCGCCGGATCGCGGCTGGTAAGCAGCCCGAAGATCAGTGCCCAACGGGTTTGCGGATCGTCGGCGGGACCACCGAGCGGCACGATGCACGGGCATTCGGCTGCCGTCATGCCGAAGCGGTTTTCGCGGTGAAGAATGCCGACGAAGCTCCAACCCCCAGCGGCATCCGGATCGGCGGTCTCGTAGAGCAGGATCACACCCCCCGCGTGATCGCGGCTGCCGACGAGCATCTTCCAGCGGCCGTCCGGGCCTTTGACTACATAGGGGTCACGGAAATCGAGCGTCAGGTCGAGGCCGGCGGGACGTACCGGCAGGATGATCTCCGCCGGGCCGGCGTTGATCTGGTCGCGGCTGACCGCGGTCAACTGGATCTGCTCTTCCGGCTCGCGGTTCTTGACCTGTTCGGTGAAGAAGACACGGATCCCCTCTCCAGCAAGCGGAATGGCCGAGCCGGAGAAGGCGCCGCCGCGGCCGTCGGCGCGAGCGGAGAGTTCCGCAGACGGAAACAGGAACATCGGCAGGTGCTTCCAGCGGAGGTAGTCGTCAGAGACGGCATGGCCCCAATGCATCGTGTTCCAACGGAGACTATGGGGGTAGTGCTGGTAGAAGAGATGAACTTTGTCGCCGAAACGGCCGAAACCGTTCGGGTCGTTCATCCAGCCGAACGGTGGACGGAAATGATAGCTGCCAGGCACGGAGGGTGCGGAATTGGCCTCCCCGCTGTAAAGAACGGCGATGCCCTTCTCCAGAACGTCCGCCTCCGAAAAGGCATAGACGACGGAGAGGCTCGTGCTTGCGGCGTCATAGCTAAAGGAGGTCTGGCCGGCTGTTTCGATCATCAGCGCCCGGAACTCGTACTCCTCGATGTTTCTCGCCGTCAGGCGGCCGATTTCCTGTCCGTCCCGGCTCGCTGAGAGTTCGGCCGGCGTAACCGGATCGACTGCCTTCAGCCACGCATGGAGCGTCGTTCCGGCCGGCAGGGTGGCGCTGAATGTCTTGAGGCTGCCGCCAAAAGGCGAGGAGAGGATTGCATGGCTTGTCATCGATCAACCTTTCACGGCGGAGCCAACAAAGGAACTTACGAACCAGCGCTGGAAGGCGAGATAGAGGGCGAGGATCGGGATCATCATCAGGACGGAGGCCGCCATGGCGCGGTCCCAATAGATGCTGTCTTGACCGAAGAAGGTGGCGATGGCGACGGCGATTGGCCGGGCATGGTCGGTCTGCGTCACCAGGGTCGGCCAGAGATACTGGTTCCAGCTCTCGATCCCCATCAGAATCGAGACGGTCGCGAGCGCCGGCAGGCTCAACGGCAGGAAGATCGAGCGATAGATGCGGAACACCGAAGCACCGTCCATCTCGGCCGCTTCGAAGAGCTCCTTCGGAAGTTGGGCGAAGAACTGGTAGAACAGGAAAATATAAAGCGGGCTGGCGATCCAGGGCACGATCTGCACAGCGAACGTATCCGTCATCCCGGCGCGCGACATCATGATGACGAGCGGCATGATGATGCTCTCCTGCGGGATGACATAAAGAGCGATGACCAGCGACAGGACCACGGCGCGGCCGCGCAACGTACCCCACGCCAGCACGAAGCCGGCCATCGAATTGACGATCAGACCGGCGCCCACCGTGCAGCCAAGAATAAACAGCGAGTTCAGAAGGTAGCGGCCAAAGGCGAGCTCGCCGGAGAGGTTGCTTACCTCGGCGAAGTTCGAAAGCGTCGGGTTGGAGACCCAGAAGGCGCGAAAACTGCCCATATCGGCCAGAATCTGGAAGCGGTCGTCCTTAAGGCTTGCGATCAGCAGCATGAACAGCGGCGATACGATCACCAGCGCGATGACGAGGATGCAGGCGGTCTGGACAAGGCGCAGCGAACCGATCGCGGAGCGCTCGCGCTGTGCCTCGCTCTGCAGTGTGGGGATGGCGAGATCAGACATCGAAACGCCTCAGGAGCTGGCGCTGAACGAGCGCGATGACGAGAACGATGAGGAAGAGAATGACCGAGACGGCCGAGGCATATCCAAGCTTCTGCTCTTCGAAGCCGGCGCGCACCATGTAGTGGACGACGGTCTCGGTGCTGCTCCTCGGGCCGCCTTGGGTCAGGATCGCAACCTGGGTATAGAGCTTGAAGGCCTGTATCGTGGTGATCACCAGCACGAAGACATGCGTCGGTCTGAGACCCGGCATGGTCACGTGCCAGAAGCGCTGGAAGGCATTGGCGCCATCAATCCTGGCCGCGTCGTAGAGCTCGTCGGGGATGCCCTGCAGACCGGCGAGATAGACGATCATCTGAAAGCCATAGGCCTGCCAGGCCGAGAGCAGCACGATCGAGAACATCGCCCAGTCCGGATCGCCGAGCCAGTCGATCGGCTGGATGCGACCGCCGGAAAGAAAGCCGATCACCTGGTTGAATGGCCCGGTCGGATATTGGAAAAGCGTTCCCCAAATGACGCAGACCACGACCATCGAAGTGATTGCCGGCAGGAAGAACAGGCCGCGGAAGAAATTGCGCAGCGGCAGCTTCTGGTGGAGCAGCAGCGCGGAGGCGAAGGCGAGGCCGCATTGCACAGGCAGGATCCAGAAGGTGAAGCGCGAGACGTTCCAGAGCGACGTCCAGAACAGATCGTCCTTGAAGACGCGCAGGAAATTGGTGAGCCCGATGAAGCGGACCGGCGTCGGTCGCGGCACCAGTGGCTGGTTGGTCATCGCCGTCCAGAATGACAGGAGGAACGGTACGACGAGGAAGATCGTCAGCAGGGCCACGGCTGGCATGAGCATGCCGATCTCCTGATACAGGCGGGCCCGGTCTCTCCGCCGGGCGGGGCGCGTCGCGACAGCCGTCGCCGGCAGCGCCGGTTGCTGCAGGGTCATGATCTCTCCTCACATGAAAATGGTCGCCTGCCTATCGGGTGCCACGGCCGCACGGCTTTGCCGCCGCGCGGCCGCACGCGGGCTATTGCTGTTCGCCGAAGGGCGGGTAGCCGTCGTTTTCTTCGATATCCTCGTCGATCTTCTCGGCCGCCGCGGTCAGCGCCGCTTTGACGTCGCCCCCATTGAAAATCTCGTCCACCGCTCCCATGAAGGCCGAGGTGATGATCGGATAGGCCGGATGTGGCGGCCGTGCGACCGCCGTCTTGGATGCCTGCTCGAAGGAGACCGCCATCGGACCGCCGTTGGCGTAAAGCGGCGAATCGGCGGCGAAGCTCTTCAAGCCGGGATAGGCGGAATCCTCCCTCGCATAATCGCGGAGTGCCTTGTCCTTGAGCATGAAGCTGACGAACCTGCCAGCGACGTCGGGATGCTCGGACGCGGTCGTGATGCCCCAGATCCAGGTGCCGTTGGGGCTCGCGCCCTTCGGTCCAAACGTCGGCAGCGGCATGACGACGATGTCGTCCTTCATCGAGGCTGCGGCTTCCGCATAGAACCAGTGACCGCCGAGCGCGAGTGCTGCGGGGTGTCCCTCCGCAAAGAACTGGTTGGTGCCGGAGGATTGCGGCACGACCCAGCCGTTCTTCACCCATTTCTGCATCATCGTCAGCGCATCGACGCAAGCATCGCTGTCGAGCGTGCCCACGGATTTCCAAGCCTTGCGGTCGATGAGGTCGCAACCGGCCGATTGCAGGATGGGACCGTAGGCATAGGTGATCCACTCGGTCTTTATGCCGTATCCACGGAACGTGTCGATCGGCCACTTGACGCCCTCGAGCTTCGAGAGCTTTTCGAGGTAATCCTCGAACTCCTCCCGCGTCCAGGCGTCGTCCACGCCCTTGGGGATGCGGGCTCCGATCGCCTCGAGATATTTCCTGTTGCCGTAGAGCACGACCGAGGAGTCGGTGAGGCCGACGGCATAGAGTTCCTTGTCCACCGGATAGGTGCCCTGGGCGATGTTGGACTCGGTCATGTCATCGAGGATGTCCTTGTCGATCAGCGGCTTGATGGGCTGCAGGTAGCCCGACCAGACGTAGTTGGCGAGGAACGGCGCGTCGAGTTCCATGACGTCCGGCAACTGCTTTGACATGACGGCGGCGCTGAACTTCTCGTTATAGGCGTCGTGCGGCGCATAGATGAGCTCGACGTCGACGTCCGGGTTGGCGGCCTCGAAGCGCTTGGCGACTTCGCCATAGGTCGAGACCCAGCCGGGGTCCCCCTGGTGCATCACGTGAATGACGGTTTTTGCTTCGGCAAGGCCTCCGAGCGCGACAGATGCCATAAGGAACGAAAGTAAACGATTACCCATCACTGTGTCTCCTCCTCAACGGGTTTACATGGCTACTGATCTATACGGATGACCGCTCTACCAATTGGAACGGAAGCTTGTGCAAACGGCCCGGTGTCGTATCGCTGCCAAGCAGGATGTCGGCGGCCAGTCGGCCCATCGCCCGATGCGGCAGGGCCATGGTCGTCAAGGGCGGATCGAGACGCGAGGCGATATCGACCTGGTTGTCGAAGCTGGCGACGGCGACGTCGTCGGGGATCTGCGCGCCAACGCGGCGCAGCGCCGCATAGGTCTCCATGGCCACACGGTCATTGCCGCACAGGATCGCATCCGGACGGTCCGGTCCATTCATCAGCTCGGTAATGTGGGAAAGAACGAGGCTATGCGCTCTGTCGCTGTAGATCGCGCGGCGCACCGCCGGCAACACCCGGGCGCCGGCGCCGTCGAGCCCCGCCTCGGTCATCGCCTGTCGAAAACCGGCCTCGCGCAACTCGCCGGCAAGCAGGCCCGGCAGGTTGATGAAGGCGATGTTCTGTCGTCCGGCCTCGACCAGGTAACTCGTGATGTCACGGGCGGCGCCAAACTCATCCGGTACCAGTGAGGTGACCCGGTCGTTCGCTTCGCGGCAATTGATCATCACACCGACTGTTTCAACAAATTCCTCCGGCAGCGCGACGATCTTGTGATACATGGCGGCATAGGCGATCGCCCGCGGGCGAAAACGGCGTACCTCCTCGATCACCGCGCCAACGTCGCGGCTGCCGTTCAGTGTCATGGCAAAAACCGCCATGTCAGAGGCTCGCGCCGCCCCGTCGAGGCCGCGGATGATTTCCGTTGCGAAGGGCGAGGTGATCAACTCGTCGGCAACGACGCCGATCAGTGGCATCCAGCCCTGCCGCATGCTGCGCGCGGCGAGATTGGTGACGTAGCCGAGTTCCTCGGCGATCTCCTTGACGCGTAGCCGCGTCTGCTCCGACATACGTGCCGAGCCGCCATGCAGCGCACCGGAAACGGTCTTCACGGAGACGCCGGCGCGCTCGGCGATGTCATTCAAAGAGACGGTCACGGCTTCACCTTGGGTTATCGATTACCCACGTCTAGCATTAGCAGGGGCTCAGGTCAAATGATGCCGGCGGAGTGTTGAACGAGTTTCTGTTGCGACGGCACGATCCTGCTTGGGCATTGTCGCGAACATCGCGAAAGAGAACCGGGCCGGAACCCGGCTTTAAACCGGCGTCACGACGGTTCTGCGCTTCTGCCCGCTCCAGCTCGGCTGCGATCTGCTGACGCTCGCCGGCGCCCACGCGCGCCGCCAACTCCGCTCAGCTAAAGAGATCCGGCCACGTTGCTACGCGACCGACCAATCCCCATACATGAGCCGGCCGCACTGACTTAAATTCAGGCCGCGCGAGGCACCACGGCTTGGCCGTCGTCATGCCGTACCGTCGGCGATCTCCTGCGCTTCGGCTTTGATCGGCTTGTATTTGAAAGTGGCGCAGATAACACCGTGATCGCTGGTGCCGGCTTGCTTGTGGTCATCGGCATTGAGATGGTCATTGTTGACCGTCATGCCATCGAACATCCACACCCGCCGCCGTGAGTTGTCGTAAAATTCCTCGCTGACCAGAATGTGGTCGAGCGACTCCATGATGTCCTGATGGACATGGGTGTAGTAGACATCTCGTGTGCTGCGGTACTCCTGCAGGGTCTGGGCGGTGTAGAGGCTGACATCGCCGCCGCCAAGGGAATCTCCGACCAGATAGCGCGGCTGCTCGGTCAGGATGTTGGCGGTGTTGCTGTGCTGACCATCATTGATGTCGCCGAGTACTACGACGGGAGTGCGGGTCCCTTTCATCTGCTCGGTCAGCATGAAGCGTAACGCCGCGGCCTCGGCCGTTCGGCGGATCGTCGAGATCGCCGCACCGATGCTGGTCGCGTGCTTCTTGTAGATCGCCTCGTCGGCCTCGAACCAGTCTTCCCGGAAGACCTTGGTTGGCCCTTTCGATTTGAAATGGCAGACATAGACGTGGATGGGTTCGTGATCCTCGCGCGGCCGTACCAGAAAATGCAGCACCGGGCGCGAGAAGCTCGGGATGGAAACGCTGATCGCCGGCGTCTGAGGATCGTCACCGGAACTCTTCAGCGTGAACCTTTCCGGAAAGCGTTCGATCCATTCAGGCTCGCCGATCATCAGCCCCTTGCGTACGATAGCGGCGCAGACGATCCGTTTGCCGTTGGCATTCTCCGGGACGATCAAATCGTACTCGCCGGCTATCCCGGACTCGGTGAGCGCCCGTTCGATAGACGCCGAGTGCCACAACTCCTGAAACCCGAAGATGTCGGGATGCAACAGGCGGATCGTGCGGCTGGTCCAGTCGATCTTGCGATCATACTCCTCCTGCGTCCAGCCGGTTTTGTCGGTGTAGATGGACAATCCCGGCTCGTTGAGATTGTAGAGATTGAACGTGCCGATGCTCATACGTTTAAGTTTCATAAGTCCCCTCCATTGCGTCTTGTTCAAGTTCCTGCCGGTCAACTGTATCAGAGCCTGAGGACGGCTGAATGACGAACCCCAAATGCGGCGGGGACCGCGGTTCGTCGCTTGGCATGTCAGTAATCTCGAGGGCAAAACCTCCATGAAGCCGACGGCGAGACCATCGTTCAGTCAGCGGCGCCGTAGTGGCTGCCGAACGTCGACTTCCCGCAGTTGGGCCGCCAAGCCGATCAGATCGTCGGCATTCGAGCAGATTCGTTGGCGGCTCGCAGGAGCGCGACCGTCGAACGCAATTCCTGGATAAGGTTTCGCCCGCCTGTGCCGAGCGAAGGCTGATCCGGACCGGGATGGCGATTCGCTGAGCGGAGATCGACCCGTTTGCCGGCCCTCGCCATCCTCGCACTTCTGGTTTCGGCCGACCCACGACACTGATGAGGGCAAATCTCGACCAGGTCCTCGGCAGCCTGCACGCTAGATGGCACGGTTTGCCCCTCTCAGCGGCCATTCAAAAAGGCGGCGCACTCGGGCATGAGCTAATCCTGCAGCCGCAGTTGCAGCCCGTTGCAGCATGTCTTCGTTTATGTAGACTGCAACCTACGCCATAGGTCCTTCCCGCTCCCCGCTTGACGCTTTCACGAGAACGCGATGCCCCGCCTACAGACGCAGCTCTACGCCATCTCGGATCTTCGTGATCAGCCCGACTTCTGCTCCACGGTTGCGGAGCGCGTTTGGCGGGCCTGGTGGGAAGAAGCAGGCCACCCGCTCGAACGTGTGGCCGAGCATATGGAGGAAATGCTGGATGATGGAACGTTGCCCTTCGGCCTCGTTGCCCACGGTGGAGCAAAGTATTTGGGATCGACCCTGATCATCTCCTGTGACCTGGACGATCGTCCGCAATATGCGCCTTGGGTGGCTGCCGTATGGGTCGAAGCCGAACATCGGGGTCAGGGGATCGGCAGAGCTCTTGTCCGTCATGCAGCCGAGTCGGCGTTCAGCTTGGGTTACGACATCGCCTATCTGTGCGCGTTGCCGGAAAAGCAGTCTTTCTACGAAGCATTTGGCTGGCATCGCCTCGAAGAAAATGTTGGCCCCCATGGGCTCACGGTCCTTACATTTTCGCGGGGAGTCTAACTCCGCCAAGTGAAAGCGAGCCCCCGCGTCCAGGACCCATTTTGGACTTCACCCTCCGGGGGCAAGTAAACTTCAAGGATTCGGAGAGAGAAACTTTTAGTGCGTCCGATCGTGGTCATACCGACAAGACCCGGTCCTCCAGGCTCCCCGGCAGATCCTCAGCAACATCAATGGAAACCAATCGGTGCAGGGACCTTACGCGGGTTCACAGCGATTGTCCGTTTGTCGTCCGTTTCCGGATTCCACCCTGCCTGCGACGGATCTGGACCGGAAAGATCGATTCTGAACGGGCGCCGGACATGACGAACGGGACGATTGAGCCCAAACCAGACCTTGAGCCTGGATTTCACTTATGGTCAGTAGGAGCAGCAAGTAAAGGGGGGATCGGCTGACAGAGCATGAATTTCAGAAACGCGATAAAAACTGACGCCTCAAGCTTAGCCGCCATCTCGATTGAAGTGTGGCTTGGAACATACATCCGTAAGGGAGTTAACGCCTTCTTCGCGGACTACGCTATGTCCGAATTCACGGTTTCTCGATTTGAAGCGATCCTGGGAAACAAGGACGAACAAATCATCGTTTCAGAGAACGAAGAGGGCATCGACGGCTTCGTTCGGATCACATCCGGAAAAATGGCACCTGTTCAGGGCTGCTCCACAACGGAAATCAGCACTCTGTACGTTCAACCGAGGCACCACGGGAAAGGAATCGGTAAGGGCCTGCTGAACGAAGCGTTGCGCAAATGCGCCGACGACGGGGTCCCGTTGTTGTGGCTGGCCGTTAATTCGGAGAACACTTCTGCCATCAGTTTCTACCTGGCGCAGGGTTTCCGGAACGTCGGCCAAACTCACTTTCGAATACAAGAGCAAGCTATCTGAACGAAATCCTCTCGCGTCCAGTGTAGGTTGGGGTAGCCAGGCAATTTGCCGAACTGGGTTTGCAGCCGCCCCTCTTCGTCGGCAGCCTGAGGTTCATGCATTTGTGCGACGTCAGCTCCTGGGGCTTCGTTGGAATGCCCCGTTCCTCGACGTAGACTGGGCTCGCAACAACGATCATCCGTTGATAGGGGCTGATGCTGACGGAGATCATGCCTTGTGACACGATCTCCCAAGTCGAACGCCCGCGTCGAACCGATCGGCGACGATGTCCGTCGCGACAAGGATGAGGGAAACGTGTGATCCCTTGTTTTCGCCACCACGATGTGGCTTCTATCAGAGAAGCGAAGCAAAGGGGGACATCATGCCGGATCTGACCATGTGGGGACTGTTTGTCGTGGCTTCGCTGGTGCTGCTGTTGACGCCCGGCCCGGCCGTGCTCTTCATCGTCGCACGATCGATCCAACAGGGTCGAACTGCGGGATTAGTCTCGGTGATGGGCATTCACCTCGGGACCATCGTGCACATTGTTGCAGCGGCAATCGGTCTCTCCGCCCTCATCGTCTCGTCGGCGCTGGCCTTCGCCATCGTGAAGTATCTCGGCGCGGCCTACCTGGTGTGGATAGGCATCCGCACCTTCATGGCCAAGGAACTCGACCCCGAACTACCGGTGGTCGCCGCAGAGCCGCTGCGCCGAGCCTTCCGCGATGGCTTTGTGGTCAACCTCTTTAATCCGAAAACGGCGATCTTCTTCCTCGCCTTCCTGCCGCAATTCGCCGATCCCGCACGGGGCGCGCTGCATTGGCAGATCCTCATCCTCGGCTTCACCTTCATGGGGCTAGGCATCATGAGCGATGCGGTCTTCGCGCTGGTAGCTGGCACCGCCGGCGATTTCCTTCGCCGCAGCCGGCGCTTTCAGCAATTTCTGCGCTGGTTCTCCGGTACCTCGTTCATCGGCCTTGGGGCAACCGCAGCATTGGCGACGAATAAGTAATCGACCCGGTTTCCGGCGCGCTGCGCCGATTGCGGACGCTCGACGATCTCGCTCCCCGCCTCGCAGCGAGGTCGCGGCAGGGAGCGCCGATCAGCGCCTTGCCAGATAGAGTGAAGACATCATTTCCAGTATAGTCAGAGTTTGTGGAACGTCGGTGATGCGTTCAGGGTGACCGAGGCGGGTTAAAAGGACAGGAATCCCGGCTTGGACGGTCGAATGGCGTGCCGAACCATACTGCGCGGCCTCTTCACCGCGCGCCATGCTGCCTCCGACGGGTGATGCGTTGTTCGCCTGGACACGATAGAGGAACATTCCATGGGAGACCGAAAGCGTCCGCTGCAAACCGGAGAACCAGCGCCCTCGTTCGTGCTTCCCGCGGCCAACTTCGAAGGAATGGTCTCTCTCGCCAGTCTGCGCGGTCGCCCGTTCCTGATCGGCTTTTTTCGCGGGCTGCACTGCCCGTTTTGCCGGCGTCAGGTGGAACAGCTTGCCGGCGTACAGCCGGCCCTGCTGACCGCCGGGATAGAGACCCTGGCCGTTATCAACACTCCGGTGGAACGCGCCCGTCTTTACTTTCGACACCGTCCAACGCCGGTAGTGCTTCTGTGCGACCCGGATTGCAGCACGCATGGGGCTTTCGGCGTGCCGCGTGTGGAGTTTCTGCCCGATGGCAGCAGCGAGCGTCCTGAATGGCCCCACCGCACAACCGTGGCGCAGTTCGAAGCCGCCCGCATCAACCCTGCCGGCGAGCTTGCGGAACCTGTGCCTCCTATGGAAGCCAATGTTGTGCTCAACGCCAGGGACGGCTTCGAGCTTGACGAGGCTGACAATGCGATCCTGGCGAAGCACGGCACTCAGCTCGTCGGGCACTTCCTCGTTGACGCAGCTGGCCTTATCAGCTGGGCGCAAATTGAGGCGACGGATGGACCGAACAACCTTTGCATATTCCCGACCGCGGCGCAGATCCTGGCGGCTGCTGATAGCCTGGGACGCCAGACGAGGCCGTAGTCGGCGACCGGCAGGATGATTTCCTTGAACTTCTCCGAGGAGCCGAGCGCCCGGCCGCCGGAGATGATCTTCGCCGAGGTCAGTTCCGGCCGGTCGGAGGACGACAGCGCATCGGAAACATGGGCAGAGAGGCCGGGCTATCCCGGCCTGAGTGCCGCTTGCGATGGGCAAGCCGTAAGCCTGTTGCGGCTCCGGCGGCCCTCGTCAGGGGGGCAGCGTGCCTCACTCCTCCGCCGGCCCGTAGAGACCGAGCTGCTCCAGCAGCACCCGCTGCCGGTTGACATTTTCGGCGAGGAGGCCGGTATAGCGATCGATCATCCGGCCACGGTGGCTCGGATCGGAAACGCCAGAGAGCGCGCCCAGGATCGCCGCGACCTTTTCCGACGTCTGCCGCAGTTCCTCCAGATGCTCCGCCCTGCCGCCGACTTCGGCGACGACCTGCTTCGTCACCCGGCCGATGCCGGCTGGCGTCCGGCTGCCGGCCGACACGTAACCCTCCGGCAGATCGCCCTTGAGATTGGTGACCGACTTGAAGCGGATGACGTCGAAGATCTGGTCGACCGCCTGCTTCGCACCGGTTACCCGCGAAGGATGGTCGGTGTCGGCAGCAGCATGCGGCAGCAGCTCGAGCTTGCCCTTGTGCTTCTCTTCGAGCGGCAGGTAAGGCAGCATCGGTCCGCTGAGCTTGCCGGTGGCGGCGTCCCTGAAGAGGTCGGCGTCGATCGCCGCGTGCGCGATCTTGCCGGACGAGAGCGCCTCGTCGAGGGCCTTGGCATCGACGACCTCGCCCCGGTCGTAGTTGACCAGCACCGCGCGGTCGTTCATAGCGCCGAGCACCGTCGCATCGACAGTTCCGGCGTTGGAATAGACGCCGGTCGCCGCGTCAAGGCGGCCGAGGCCGATGTGGACGGAGAGCACGTCGGCACCGGACGCCGCCGCGACCGGGCTTGCAGCGTATTCGAAGCCTTCCGCTTCGATCCAGCGCTTGTGATGCTCACGGGCGTAGATCGCCACCTTCATGCCGAAGGCCCTGGCGAGCTTGGCGACTTCGCGACCGATATTGCCGTAGCCGAGAACGGCGATCTTGCGGCCCTCGAGCTTGGCCGTCGGAAAATCCTTGAGCTGGCGGCCTGTGTCGAAGTCACCCTCGGTGACCATGCGGTGCAGCCTGTCGACCGGCAGGTCGGGAACGACCTTCAGGATCGCCTTCATCGCCATTTGGGCGGTCGCCCGGCTGTTGATACCAGGCGTGTTCATCAGGGGCGCAGTGCCGCCCTCACCATTGCCGCCGCCCCAGGAGGCCGAGCCCATATTGCCGGTGCCCGCACCGATGCGCACGCCGCCGAGCGGAAAGACCGAGGCCTTCGGAATGAAGGTCGCCGCCGCTATCAGCGCGTCGTACTGGCCCTTGTCGGTCTGCGGCAGGATCTCCGCCTCGGTGCTGAGGTTCGGCTGATAGAAGAAATGGATGCGGCCCTTTTCAAGGCCTGCGCGATCGCCGACCGCGCCGAGATGGAAGATGCCGCCCTTTTCCTCGATATAGGTCCTGACCTCGCTATGGTCAGGCTCGCCGTCAGCGCCAAAGCGCAGGCCGACCAGATCGGCGATCAGCACCGTGTAGGCACGGTTCGGATCGTCCTTGCGGACGGCGCCTTCGGTCTTGGCCGGTGCCTCGAAGGTCACGCCGTGCTTTTCCAGCTCCTCTTCGAGAACGACGATCTTGGCGCGCAGATAGGCATATTGGAGATTCTCCAGCAGCGCGACGACATCTTCCGGCTCGCGGATGCCGCCGACCCAGGCGCGGTAGTCGCCGGGCGTGCCTGGAAAGGCATTGACGTACCGGGCCGCGTCGAGGCCGGGCTCGTACTCGCCGTTCGGATGGGTAATGCCCTCATACCCGAGCAGTTGCTTCGAACGGGCGATGATGCGGGCATGGATGTCGGGATCGGTGATGCCGTCGTCTTCGACCTTCAGCAGCGTCACCGCCGCGCCGCGCCGCTCGGAATCGTTGACAGTCAGTGACAGAAGCGGATGCGACGCGACCCATTCGTCGATCACCTTGCGGTTGGCGGCGGAGCGGCGGTTGAGGTCAACGACGGAGCCAACGCGCGCCTCCGACTGCAGCAGGCCAAACGTGGTCTCGGCAAAGGCGAGCGCGCTGTACGTGTTGATAACGCCGCCAAGCATGCGGTCTTCGGCAGCATCGTAGAACGGCCCTGCGTCGACGGAGCGTTTGGCCGAAAACGGCTGCCTGGGATCGATCGGCGGCGCGATCTTCAGCTGGCGCGGGATCGCCCAGGCAGGGTCTTGCTGGTTCCGCTCGATCAATGCCAGGGCATGCGGCGTGAAGGAGGCGACAAAATAGCCGGAAACCCCGCCGATTGCCTTCTGGAACGGCATGAAAAGGCAGCACTTCGCCATGACGGCGGAAACCAGTTCGGGCTCCCACGGCATGGCGCCGAGCATCGAGGTGGCATCGAATACTGCGTGGCGGTTTGCCGGATCACCGTCTATCCACCGCAAGAGTTCGCGGATCTCGCGGCTGGTATAGGCATTGGCTCCGGTCGTCTCGTGGCCGACTCCGACGAAAATCGAGACGTCGAGGGCCGAGAGCTCTTCGGCCGCCGGGATCACGCCTTCCGAGGAGGCGAAATGGATGCGGCTCTCGCAACCTTTTTCAGCAAAGCGCTGCATCTCGATCAGCTGGGTGGCCCAGGACTGGCGGAAGAATCCGGCGGCCTTCGACGGATCGCTCTCCGGCCGCGGCGTATCGACATAGATGCGTTGGGAACCGTCGTTGGCGTTCATCAGGTGCTGGACGCAGACGGTGAAGCCGCTGTGGCCGCCGCCGAGCCCCACGGCCATGCGGTTCGTCTTCGGAAAACCGAAATAGCGATGGATCGCCCGCATCATGTCAGTCAGAATCTTGTCCGCCGGATAGCCGCGGTGCATGCTGCGCGAAATCTCGGCAGTGGTGAAACCGCCGATATCGTTGCCCCTGTCGTCGAATTTGCGATAGGTCTTCTCGATCCAGGCATCGAAGGCGATGCGCCGCAGACGGCTGTCCACTTCGTCGGTGGTCGCATCGGTGATCGGGCCGACGCCGAAGAACGGATTGGAAGGCAGCCTCGGCGCGCCCGATTTGGTCAGTTGGAGTGCCTTCAGTCGCTGTTCCTGCATCTGCGCGATATTCATCATGATCTGCCTATCTGTTTGCGAGGCGTGAGGATGCGGGAATAGTGGATCGAACACTTCAGAAACGAGACCTCATATGCGCCGAACAGCACGCGGAATGCGTCATGGCTTCGCCTGCGATTGGCGGTCTTTCGGCCTTCGGACCGTCGTAAAGGCTCCAAGGATGTGCGGAAACGATGCGGTGTGCCAGCGAACCGCCTCCGGAACATCCGCCTGAGGTGCGAGGAATCGCAGAAACCGCTTTCCGCTGTAATCAGAGAGCATAGCGCTGGCTTCCCGCAAAATAACGCTAACGTAGAACGAAGCGAGGCGAAAACATCTCCGGCGGAAGCCGCCAAGCAGCTTGGCATCAGCCGCCCTGCCCGGCGCTACTTCGCTCTTTCACCCTCAACGCCGCAAGCCATCTTGGGAGTCCCAGCCGCCAAGAGCCCCCCATCGCGCTTCGCCATCCTGGTCGCGCTGTCTGCGCTCTCAGTACTTCCGGTGAACATCATCGCGCCCTCGCTGCCGAAGATCGCAGGCGAATTCAATGCCGGTTCCGCACTGATCAATCTCGCCGTCGCAGGCTATGCCGTTGGCACTGCCCTCGTCCAACTAATCTCCGGCGCGATTTCGGATCGTTTTGGGCGCAAGCCGGTGGCGCTGATCTCGATCGTCCTGTTCATCTTCGCCTCGATCGGGTGCGCATTTGCGCCCCAGCATCACGATCTTGCTTGCCTGCCGTGCTGCGCAAGCGGCAATCGCCGCCTGCTTTTCGGTCGCGCTCGTTGCGATCAAGGAGACATCCACCGACCATGAGGGCGCAAGCAGAATGGGTTATGCGGCGATGGCTTGGGCAATCGCGCCAATGCTCGGCCCAACCATTGGCGGAACCCTCGATGAGTTGTTCGGCTGGCGAATGGTCTTCGTCGTCCTCGCTCTCGTCGGCGCAGCCGTGCTAATTCTTTCGATGCGAGAGCTGAAAGAAACTGCGTCGCTGTCGACCAGACCGACCGGAACGCTCTACGTTTTCCTTGCTGGCGCGCCTCTCGCCATCGGCGGATCAAGCGCAGTACTTGGCCTCTATATGGGCATGATTCCGGCCGGGTTCATCTGCGGAAGCTATCTGACGGGTCATCTTGGCGCCGCGATACACCGAACCACTCTGTTGATATTGGCTCGCCTCCTGACTTGCGCTGGATTGTTGGCCGGCCCCATCCTCGCATTTCTCGGCGTCACACACCCACTCGCATTCTTCGGCCCTTGTATGTTCATCGGCATAGGCAACGGGTTGACCCTGCCTGCCGCAAACATGGGAGCGATGTCGGTGCGCAACGGTCTCGCTGGCACCGCCGCCGGGTTGGCCGCCGCCATGTCAATCGGAGGTGGGGCATTGATCGTTTCCATCGCAGGTCTGTTCTTGGGAGGGGCGATCGCCGTCGAAAGCCTCTTATGCGCGACGCTCGTTACCGCGCTGTTCGCATTGTTGGCGTCGATATTTGCCGCTGTTACAGAGCGGCGGCATGCCGGCACAGTTTCGTAGCAAGACGGAAGTCGGCTGCCGTCTCGAGGAGGAGTTCAAAATAATCCGGAAACGTCCGACCGTGGCGGCGAGCGCCGTCGTCCTTGATGAACAAGGCCGCTTCCTGCTGGTCCAGCTGCTCTATCTCAGGCGCCATGGCGTCTATCCGTAGCCTTGGGCGGACGGTCCTCGTGACGCTTCATGCGCGATGACGTCGGACGTGCGTTAAATAGACACCAGAGGCACTCAATGTCGCTAACCAGCGCGCTCGAGGCTGCTCGCGCCTTCGACCCATTGCAGCGATCCGAACTTGCTCGCGCTATGGCGCGCATTGGCCCTTTGCTCTCTCCGAGGGACGCGAAAGATCGATGCTGCCATACGCCGATAGAACCGGACCGACTTAGACGCTTGTGACGAATCAGCGGGTCCGCTATTCTCTGTCGCACAGGCTTGGCCCACGCCTCCTCCCTCCGTTGGGGAAGTATCGCACATACGGGGTAACGAGATCATCGAACCATCTGATTCGAGCGTCGCATAAGGAGGGGTTGCGTTTCTGGCTCGGAATGGAGGTTCCATGATACGGTTGTCTGCCCCCATCTACCAGCTGAAACGTCGGGCCAAATCTCTGGCCCGAAACGAAAAAATCGCCTTGCATAAAGCCCTGGATCGCATCGCGCTTGAGGAGGGCTTCGCCGGATGGAGCTTGCTATCGTCTCGCTCCGCGATGGATCCGCCCTCAAAAGCATTGCTATCCCGGCTCGTGGATGGCGACCTTCTGTTGTTGGGCGCTCGTCCTGGACACGGCAAGACCTTGCTGGGGCTAAACCTTCTGATGGATGCTGTCCGTGAGGGAAGGAGGGCCATTTTCTACACCTTGGAGTACACTGAATGGGAGGCAATGGAGCGTATCCGATCACTGGACGAGGGTGATCACGACATTGGCGACAAGCTGGAAATCGTGACCTCGGACGAGATCAGCGCCGGTTTCGTCGTAAAGCATCTTTCCGGATCGCCTCGCGGGACCGTTGCGGTCATTGACTATCTGCAAATCCTCGATCAGCAGCGAAGCAAGCCTCCACTTCCGGACCAATTGCTCGTCCTACAGGAATTTGCTCGCAATACTGGGGTCATTCTCGGCTTCATCTCGCAGATCGACCGTTCTTTCGACCCCGAGCGCAATCCCGTTCCAGGCATCGGGGACATTCGCCTGCCCAATCCCATTCAGTTGGGCATCTTCTCGAAAGCCTGCTTTCTACACGACGGAGCGGTGCGGTTTCAGGATGTGGGCTGAACTCATCTCCCGCCGGAACACCGTGGAGGCGTTCCGGCAGGATTCGCAATGCGGGCTTCTGTCCGCAAATGCCATCACTCACCAATATCCGTCTACTTGCTTCTCCCGCTGGCGACGGGGTTTTCCATTCAGGCGGCCTTGCCCATGGCGGACAGCACTTCCGCCACGGTCTCGCCGAAGGACGACGGGGTCGGAACGATCGCGACGCCCGCACTCTTCAGTATCTCGACTTTTTCCTGCGCCGATTCTCCGAAGGCGGAGATGATCGCGCCTGCATGACCCATACGGCGTCCCTTCGGGGCCGAAAGGCCTGCGATATAGGCGATCAGCGGCTTCTTCATATGGTCGCGCGCCCAGAGCGCGGCTTCCGCCTCCTGCGGGCCGCCGATCTCGCCGATCATCAAGACCGCGTCGGTGTTCGGATCCTTTTCGAACAGTGCCAGCATGTCCTTGAAGGACGAGCCGTTGACCGGGTCGCCGCCGATACCGACCGAGGTCGACACGCCGATGCCGAGCGTTTTCATCTGGCTCGCCGCCTCATAGCCGAGCGTACCGGAGCGGCCAACGATGCCGATGCGGCCGGGCAGATAGATCGACCCAGGCATGATGCCCATCATCGCCTCTCCAGGCGTGATCATGCCCGCGCAGTTTGGCCCGATCAGGGTCATGCGATCCTCGAACCGATAGCGCCTCATGTATCGCTTGACCCTGATCATGTCCTGGGAGGGAATGCCGTCGGTGATGCAAACGCAGAGCCGGATGCCGGCATCCGCCGCCTCCATGATGGAGTCCGCAGCAAAGGGCGGCGGCACGAAGACGATCGAGGCATCCGCACCGGTTTCCTGCACGGCGCCCTTCACCGTGTTGAAGACCGGCATGCCGAGATGAGCCTGGCCGCCCTTGCCGGGGGTGACGCCACCGACGACATTCGTGCCGTAGCGCTTCATGTCCTCGGCATGGAAGCTGCCGATCTTGCCGGTGAGGCCCTGGACGATGACGCGGGTGTTCTTGTCAAGCAGAATGGACATATCTCGGATCTCCTCAGGCAGCCTTGCCGGCAGTGAACGCGCGCCAGGCGGCGACCGCCTTGTCGGCCGCTTCGGCCAGCGTTTCCGCGACGATGATGTTCTCGCCTGAATTGGCGAGGATGCGCCGGCCCTCCTCCATATTGGTGCCGGACAGACGGACGACGAGCGGAACCGGCACGCCCACTTCACGTAAAGCCTTGATCACGCCTTCCGCCACCCAGTCACAGCGGTTGATCCCGGCGAAGATGTTGACGAGGATGGTCTCGACGTTTTTGTCCGTGAGGACGGCCCGGAAGGATTTCGCCACCCGCTCGGGCGAGGCGCCACCGCCGATATCGAGGAAGTTCGCGGGCTCGCCGCCGGCGATCTTGATCATGTCCATGGTGGCCATGGCCAAGCCCGCGCCATTGATGATGCAGCCGATATTGCCGTCGAGGCCGACATAGGAGAGGCCGCGATCCGATGCGTATGTCTCGCGCGGATCTTCCTGACTCTTGTCACGCATCTCCGAGATGTGCGGTCGGCGGAAGAGCGCGTTTTCGTCGAAACTCATCTTGGCGTCGAGAGCCACGAGGTCACCTCCGCGAGTCACCACGAGCGGGTTGATCTCCAGCATTGAGGCGTCGTAGTCGACGAAGGCGCGGTAACAACCGATGAGCGTCTGGCTGGCGCGGCCGATCAAGGCATTGTCGATGCCGAGCCCGAAGGCGATCTCGCGGGCTTGGAAGTCCTGCATTCCAACGCCGGGATCGACGGTCGCGCGGATGATCGAGTCGGGCTCGGCCTCGGCGATCTCCTCGATCTCCATGCCGCCCGAAGACGAGGCAACGATCATGATGCGCTCCGATTTTCGGTCCAGCACGAAGCCGATGTAAATCTCGCGCGCGATATCCATCGCCTCCTCGACATAGAGGCGGCTCACCAGCTTTCCCTGCGGCCCGGTCTGGTGCGTCACAAGCGTGCGGCCGAGCATGGAGTCGGCGGCCTCAACGATCTCGTGGTCGGACGAGCATAGCTTGATACCGCCCGCCTTGCCGCGCGCGCCGGAGTGGACCTGCGCCTTTACCACCCACCGGTCGCCGCCGATCTCCCTGGCGCGATAAGCCGCCTGCTCCGGACTATAGGCAAGTCCGCCGCGCGGGATGTGGATGTGGTAGCGGGAGAGTAGTTCCTTGGCCTGATATTCGTGAATGTCCATAGGTCCCTCCTGTCAGCGGCGGCCGGCGGTGATTGCGTCATGCGTGGCGAGCACGTTGCGCGCCATGCGTTCCGAGGCGGCATCGATCATCTTGCCGTCGAGCGACGCGGCGCCCTTGCCCTGGCTCTCGGCAAGCTCCAGCGCATCAATGATGCGACGAGCGCGGTCGACCTCCTTCTCCGGCGGAGAGAAGATATCGTTGGCCAAGGCGATCTGGCTCGGATGGATCGCCCACTTGCCTTCGATGCCGAGGGCCGCAGCACGGCGGGCTGCGGCCTTGTAGCCGTCGGGATCGGAGAAGTCTCCGAAGGGGCCGTCGATGGCACGCAGACCGTAAGCGCGGCAGGCAACCGTCATCCGCGACAGGCCGAAGTGCCACTGGTCACCGGGATAGTCAGGGTTGAGGCCGCCAATACTGACGGTGCGGGCCTTCAGGCTCGCGGCATAGTCGGCGACGCCGAAATGCAGCGCTTCGAGCCGGCCGCCGAAAGATGCGATAGCCTCGACATTGGCCATGCCGAGCGCGGTCTCGATCAGCGCCTCGAGGCCGACGCGGGTCTTGTAACCCTTGGCAATCTCGATCTGGTTGACCATGGCCTCGACCATGTAGAGATCGGCAGGCACGCCGACTTTCGGCACCAGGAGCGTGTCGATCCGGTCGCCCGCCTGTTCCATAAGATCGACGACGTCACGATACATGTACTGGGTGTCGAGCCCGTTGATGCGGACCGAGATCGTCTTGCCGCGGCCGGCCCAGTCGATCTGATTGAGGGCAGCGACGATGTTGGCACGAGCGCGCTCCTTGTCCGCCGGCGCCACCGCATCCTCGATGTCGAGGAAGATGTAGTCGGCCTCGGAATTGGCGGCCTTCTCGATCATCTCGGGGTTCGAGCCCGGGACGGCGAGTTCGCTTCGCTGCAGGCGCAGCCGGCTGAGATGACGTATCGTGTGGCTCACGGAGTTTCCCCTTCCGATTTCTTCAGGCTGCCTTGGCGGTCGACGCCGTGGCGGCAGAGCGAAACTGCTTGATCGCTGCGCCCACGCCCGAGCCGGGCTCGATCTTCAAGCCGCAATCGAGCAGCGTGAGTTCAGCGGCCGAAAGCGCGCCCAGAACCATGACTTCGTTCAGCGAACCTAGGTGGCCGATGCGGAAGACCTTGCCCTGCACCTTGGAGAGGCCGCTGCCGAGCGAGGTGCTGTAGGTGCTGTAGGCATGCTTGATAACCTGGACGCCATCGATGCCGTCGGGCAGGCGGATCGCCGAGACGGTATCGGAATGCCACTTCGGCTCGGTCGCGCAGAGTTTCAGGCCCCAGGCAGAGACCGCGGCACGGACGCCGTTCGCGAGGTGACGATGGCGGGCGAAGATGGTTTCGAGGCCCTCCTCGAAGATCAGGTCGAGCGAGGCACGCAGGCCGCGCAGGAGCTGCGTCGGCGGTGTATAGGGGAAGTAACCCGCGTCATTGGTCTTGATCATGTCATCGAAGGAGAAGTAGCAGCGCATGTGGCGCGCGGTCCTGGAAGCATCGAGCGCCTTCTGGCTGACCGAGAGGAAGCCGAGGCCAGCTGGCAGCATGAAGCCTTTCTGCGAACCGGAAACGGCGCAGTCCACGCCCCATTCGTCCTGGCGGAAATCGATCGAGCCGATCGAGGAGACCCCATCGACGAAAAGCAATGCCGGATGGTCGACGGCGTCGAGCGCCGCGCGCACGGCGGCGACATCGGAGGTCACGCCGGTCGCGGTCTCGTTATGGGTGACGAAGACGGCCTTGATCTGGTGCGTCTCATCGGCGGCAAGACGTTCGGCATAGAGGTCGACCGGCACGCCGGTGCCCCATTCCATGTCGAGGCAATCGACCTCGAAACCCAGCCGCTCTGCCATGTCGACCCAGAGATGCGAGAACTGGCCGAAACGGCTCATGAGAACCTTGTCGCCGGGTGAAAGCACGTTGGTCATCGCCGCTTCCCAGGCGCCGGTGCCCGAGGAAGGATAGATGAAAACGCGGCCGTTCCGGTTCTTGAAGACCTTCTTGACGTCGGCAAAGAGCGGCAATGTCAACTCGGGAAACCGAGGGGAGCGCATGTCTTCCATCGGCAGGTTCATCGCCTGGCGAACCTGTTCGGGAATGTTGGTGGGGCCGGGAATGAAAAGATGATTGTAGCCTGACATCGTTCCTCCAATGGCTGCGTCCGCGGACGGCGTTTCTTCGGTGCCAAGGCTGCCTTCCGGATCATGTCCGCACAACACTCGCTCAGGCAGAAAAGAGTCCCCGACGAGCAGCGCAGCAGCGGTCCTAACGGGTGGTCACTTGCAA